>NZ_JARACH010000025.1:0-118547 GCF_029087445.1 Amycolatopsis sp. La24 | reverse complement strand
GCTGCAGGGTGGCGTTGACGTCGGAGGTCAGCGTCGTGGTCATCGACTGCACCGAGATCGGGTGGTCGCTGCCGACCCCCACCGACCCCACCATCAGCTGGCGGGTCTTGCGACGCTCGGCGAGAACAGGAGCAGGCAAACCCGGCATGCCCAACGCGACGGTCACTCGGACAGTCCTTTCTCGACAGTGCGGCGGGACGCCTCGGCAATGGTATCCGCGGTGAGCCCCAGCGCGGTCAGCAGCCGCGCCCGTTTGGCGGGTTCGAGGAACTGCTGGGGAATCCCCAGCCCGGTCACCGGAACATCCGAACCGGCGTCCTGAAGCGCTTGCGCCAGCAGGGTTCCCGGCCCGCCTGCGCGTCCGCAGTCCGCGGCCACCACGACCGCGCGGTGCGCCCGCGCCAGCGCGACCAGCGCGTCGGGCACCGGCTGGATCCAGCGCGGATCCGCCACGGTCGCGCCGATGCCCATCTCGGCCAGCCGCGCCCCGGCCGCCACCGCGGGCCCGGCGAGCGGGCCGATGCCGACCACCAGCACGTCCTCCCGGCATCCGCGGCTGAGCACGTCGACCGGCCCGTGCCGTTCGATCGCCTCGATGTCCGGACCCACCGCGCCCTTCGGGAACCGCACGACGGTCGGCGCGTCCGCCACCTCGATCGCCTCCCGCAGCTGGGTGCGCAGCTGCGCGGCGTCCCGGGGAGCGGCCACCCGGAGACCGGGAACCGCTTGCAGCAGCGACAGATCCCACATGCCGTTGTGGCTCGGCCCGTCGTCGCCGGTGAGTCCCGCGCGGTCCAGCACGAAAGTCACGCCGGCGCCGTGCAGGGCGACGTCCATCAGCACCTGGTCGAAACAGCGGTTCAGGAACGTGGCATACACCGCCACTACGGGATGCAGGCCGCCGTAGGCCAGCCCGGCCGCGGCCGCCGCCGCGTGCTGCTCCGCGATCCCGACGTCGAAGCACCGGCCGGGGTACTGCTCGGCGAAGGGAGCGAGCCCAGTCGGGCCCTGCATGGCCGCGGTGATGGCGACGACGTCCTCGCGTTCGTTGCCCACCTTGATCATTTCGTCGCTGAACACCGAGGTCCACGACGGCGGTCCGGCGGGGGCCGTCCCGGTTCCGGGGTCGAACGGGCCGATCGCGTGGTGCCGGTCGACCGGGTCCTTTTCGGACGGTGCGTACCCGGCGCCCTTGCGGGTCACGCAATGCACCACCACCGGCCGGTTCCGGGCGCGGGCGTCCCGCAGTGCGGTTTCCAGCGCGGCGATGTCGTGCCCGTCCGCCGGGCCGAGATAGTCCATGCCCAGCGCGGAGAAAACGCCGCCGTCGCCGGGATCGCGCCGCAGCGCCGCGAGATGACGGCCGAGCCCGCCGACGGTCGGGTCGTACGCGCGGCCGTTGTCGTTCAGCACCACCACGACCGGCCGCTGGGCGCCGGCGATGTTGTTGAGCGCTTCCCAGGCCATGCCTCCGGTCAGCGCGCCGTCGCCGACCACGGCGACCACCGCGCGATCGGAGACCTGCCGCACCTCGTAGGCCCTGGCGAGCCCGTCCGCCCAGGAAAGCGCGGCGGACGCGTGGGAATTCTCGAGGACGTCGTGGCCGGATTCGCGGCGGCTCGGATAGCCGGACAGCCCGCCCTCGCCCCGCAGCCCGGCGAACCCGTCCTGGCGGCCGGTGAGGATTTTGTGCACGTAGCACTGGTGCCCGACGTCCCACAGCAGCGTGTCGCACGGCGAATCGAAAACCCGGTGCAGGGCGAGGGTGAGCTCGACGACCCCGAGATTGGGCCCGAGGTGCCCGCCGGTCCGGGCGACCGCGGAGACCAGGAACCCGCGGATTTCTTCGGCGAGCGCGCCGAGTTCTGTTCCGGACAGCCCGTCGAGATCGCGCGGTCCCCGAATTCTCTCCAGCAAAGCCATGCGTCGTCCTCCTCGAGACGACCGGCAACGTACGGCGCCTTCCGGGCGGGCGACAAGGCGCCGGAGAGCGCCGCTCAACGTTTCCGCAACACCGTTCCGGCCGGGCTGTTGAAGCCTTGTTGACCCCGTATTGAGGACGGGCCCGAGGCCTTGTCCGCGGGCGCGCGGGCTCCCTACCGTCGGCAGGCACGGGGGAAAACGTCGGAATGGGACGGTCATGGAAAGCACATACAGCACCGGGAAACGGGATTTCGGCACGGCCATCCTGGACCGTTCCGACCGCATCGATCACCTGGTTTCGCTGGTCGGCAAACACCTCGAGAACAGCTGGGACGCCGAGGGCGCGCAGCTCGCCCGGATCTGCCACTACGCGTTGGTGCCCGGCGGGAAACTGTTCCGGCCGCTGCTGCTGCTCGAATCGGCGGGCGCGGTCGGCGCGGACGTCGAACAGGTGGTGCCCGCGGCGGCCGGCGCGGAAGCGGGCCACGTGGCGAGCCTCATCCACGACGACATCATCGACGGCGACGCGATGCGCCGCGGCCGCCCGTCGGTGCACGCCGCCTACGGCCGCGACGACGCGATCGTGGCCGGCGACGCGCTGATCTTCTATTTGTTCGCCGCGCTCGGAGAATGCGGCGAACGCGGGGTGCCGGACGAACGCGTCGCGCGCGCGATGACCGCGGTGGCCGCGGCCGGGATCGACCTGTGCCGCGGGCAGAGCATGGAAGCCGAACTGTGCGAGGGCTACGTCTGCGACGTTCCGTCCTATTTGGAAATGATCCGGCTGAAGACGTCGGCGTTGTTCCGCGCGGCCTGCGCCAGCGGCGCGATCCTCGGCGGCGGGCCGCCGGAATGGTGCACCGCGCTCGCCAGCTACGGCGAACTTCTCGGCTCGGCCTTCCAGATCCACGACGACCTGCTCGCCTACACGAGCGACGGCGACGCCATGGGCAAAGCCGTCACCAGCGACATCGCCAACCAGCGGCTGACCCTGCCGTTCCTGCTCGCGCGCGAACTCGGCGGCGAGGCGGTGTCCGCGGAACTCGACCGCCAGCTGCGCGGCACCGGCGACCCGGCCGCACGCCTGGCCGCGGTTTCCGCACTGGTGCGCGAAGCGGGCGGAGTCGACGCGGCTGCCGACGCCGCCCGCGGATATGCCGTGCGCGCAACCGAAGTCCTCGAGGTGCTGCCCAGCACGCCGAGCAAGGAAACGCTGTCCTACTTCGCACAGGCGACTGTGAACCGATGCGGCTGAAAGAGATCCTCTTCGCGCACGTCGAAACGTGGCGGCCGTACACCGCTTGTTACGTCGGCCTCGTGGGATTGGCCGGTGCCGCACTGGCTGATCCGGCCGCGTCGCCGCTGCGGTTGCTGTGCGCCTGGGCGGTGCCGACGATCGGCTGGCTGGCCGGACTGTACGGCGGCGACTACTTCGACCGGAACCTGGACGCCACCGCGAAACCGCATCGGCCCATCCCGTCCGGCCGGATGCGCCCCGGCACCGCGCTGGGCATGCTGATCGGGCTCACCGCGGCCGGCGGGATCATCGGGCTCGCGGTGAACTGGCGGACGATCGGCCTCGTCCTGGTCGCCTTGCTGCTCGGCATCGCGTACAGCAGTTTCTTCAAAGGCCGCGGATTGGCCGGAAACGCGGTGCGCGGCCTCATTTCGGCGTTCGCCTGCCTGTTCGGGGCGATGACCGTAGCCGACCTCCCTCCGGCTACGGTCATCCCTCTGGCAGCTGCGTTCTGGTTGCACGACACGGGATCCAACCTGGTCGGTGCCCTGCGCGACGTGGACGGCGACCGCGAAGGCGGCTACGCGACGCTGCCGGTCCGCCACGGGCTGACCGTCGGCGTGCGGGTGGCCACCGGCACGATCCTGGTCGCTTATCTGTGCGCGGTCGCCCAGTTCGTGGTCTCGTCCGCGACTGTCGCCGCACTCGTCGTGTTCGCCTTGTCCACCGCAGCCGCGGTGGCCGCCCTCGCTCCATTGTGGACTCAGGAAGTGACCCGCCTGCGGGCTTATCGGGCGCATACCGTGCTGGTGCTCGAACGGGTCCTGCTGGCAGGCGCGTTCGTGACGCTGGGCTGCGGCCTCGTGGTCGGCGTCCCGATCACCGCGGTCGCGCTGGTCTGTGCGTGGGGGAGTCAGCGGCTCCTGCGTGCCCGGCACGAACTGGGCAATGATAAGTCCACTGTGGATGCCGGAGCGGTTCTGTCCTTCGTGGACCAGCAGCTGGCCGGATTGGCCGCCCGCGAGACCGGATTGCGGGCACTGAACGGCTGGGCGCGGCTGATCGAGGTGCGACTGTCCGAACCGGACTTGGCGATTGTCTTGTGCACCGCGGACAACGCCGTACGACGGCTCTCCGCCGACGAGCCCGAGCCGGAACTGCCCCGGCTGACGATCACCACCACCGGCGCGGTCTTCGCGGCGATCTTCCTGGACGGAACCAGCAATCCCCGCCGCGCCTACCTGACCCGCGCGTTGCGGATGGACGCGCCCGCCCGCGACATGATGCTGCTCAACCAGCTGTTCAACGAATTCCGCGGACCGCGCGGCCGAGCCACCGCGGTGCCGCGCGAACCGCTGCGCACCGGGCAGCTGCCGGAGCGAGTGGTCGTCAGCGACACCACGCTGCGCGACGGCGAGCAGATGCCCGGGGTGGCGTTCCGCCCGGACCAGAAACTGGAACTGGCCCGGCGGCTGGCGGCGTTGGGCGTGCCGATGATCGAAGCGGGCTTCCCAGTGGTGTCGGAAGAGGAGAGCGCCGCGATCCGCGCCATCGTGGCCGCCGAACTGGACACTGTCATCCAGGTGATCGCCCGCCCCGCCGACGCGGACGTGGACGCCGCGCTGCACACCGGCGCGCACAGCGTCGCGGTCTTCATCGGCACGTCCGAATCGCACTTGCGGCACAAACTGCGCATCGACGTGGACGAGTTGAAACGTCGGGTGGACCGCGCGGTGCGCCGGGTCAAGGCGGCCGGACGGCAGGCGGTATTCGCCGCCGAAGACGCCACCCGCACCGACCCTGACATCCTCGCCGCGGTGTACGAGGCAGCCGCGGACGCCGGTGCGGATGCCCTGGGCCTCGCAGACACCGCCGGCATCGCGCAGCCGTGGACGATGCGGGAGCTGGTCGAACGGGTCGGCGAGAGCTGCCCGTTGCCGCTGGCCGTGCACTGTCACAACGACCTTGGCCTGGCCACCGCGAACTCGCTGGCGGGTTTGCTCGGCGGCGCGTCCGGGGTGCAGTGCTCGGTGCTGGGCATCGGCGAACGGGCCGGGAACGCCCCGCTGGAACAGGTCGTCATGGCACTGGAAGCCGCGATGGGGCACTCGACCGGCCTCGACCTCCCGCTGCTGGAACCGCTGGCGCGGCACGTCGCCGGGCTCATCGGCGATCGCGTGCCCGCGTACGCTCCCGTCGTCGGCGCGCACGCGTTCGTGCACGAAAGCGGCCTCCACGTGGACGGAATCTCCCGCGATCCCAGCACTTACGAGCCGTACCCGCCGGAACTGGTGGGCAGGCAGCGCCGGATCGTGCTGGGCAAGCACTCCGGCCGCTCGGCCGTGACGGCGGTCGCCGCCGAACGCGGCCTGACGGTCGAACCCGCGGACATCGACGCGGTGCTGACAGAACTCAAACGCGGCGCGGTAGGCACGGACCGGGTAGCCGAACTGCTGACCCGCGCCCGCCCCGTTGCCTGAGGCACCTGAGCCTCGCCGCCGATGCGAACGTACGTGAGGGGAACCCTGACGGAACCAGATTCCGTCAGGGTTCCCCTCACGTACGTTCACCGGGAGCGAGGCCGCTTACCGCAGCCGCTGAGAAAACCCCAATGTGGCATTGGGTGCACCCCACGCACCGAACGCCACATTGGGGTGCATCTGACGCACCCAATGCCACATTGGGGTGCACCGTGCGGTCCCGGACATTCCTTGCCAGGGCGCGACACCCTGACTGCCATCCGTCTCAGCCAGCGTGCCCGACCCGGTCGGAAGCCTGGCCCTTCTTGGCGTTCTTCTTCGGCGACAGACTCAGGTTGAGCCCCATCCGGCGGGCGCGGGGGAGGACCACCGAGGCCTCGCCGAGGAAGGTCAGGCCGAGCAGGATGCCCACCATGTCGGTGCCGCCCGCGATGTCCGCGTGCCAGTGCTGGGCCAGCAGGACCATGCCGACGCGCAGCGGGATCAGCGAAAGCCAGATGGTCACGGTGAGCCAGTTGTACTTCTGGTGCGGGAGGCCGTCGTGCTCGTAGAGCCGGATGGTGGCGCCGCGGCCGAGGCCCTCGCCGTACGCCGCGAGCACGAAGACGCCCAGCAGCTCCCAGTCCAGCGCGGTCGCCTTCGTGACATCGCCGGCAGCCATGTAGATGCCGACGGCGAAGCAGACCACCGGAAGGACCAGCAGCCGTTTCGTGGACATCGGCGTGCCGCGCAGCCGGCGGATGATCGACCAGACGATGTAGGCGCCGCCGGCCACGAGGGCCACGATGTTCGAGATTTCGTCCAACGTCTTCCACATCGCGCAATCCGTTCCTCGGGGTCGGCCCCACGGTAGGCAGCGCACCCCCGCGCGGGCATCCACCCGGGGGTGCAAAGGAGGGTGGAATCCTGGGGCCGACCGGCCCGGTTCACCAGCTGACGGCGAGTTCGGTCACCCCGCCGGTCACGGACTCCGCCCGGCGCCGCGGCGCGTCCCCGTCCGCGGCGAGGTGCAGTCCGGGGAACCGTTTCGCCAGCGCGCCGAACACCGCCCGCAGCTCGATCCGGGCGAGCGTGTTGCCCACGCAGTAACGCATCCCGTGCCCGAAACCGAGGTGCGGATTGGGCGAACGGGTGATGTCGAACTCGTCCGGCCGCTCGAACACCCGCGGATCCCGGTTCGCCGCGTGGTATGCGAGCAGCACCGCGTCGCCGGAGGGGATGGTCGTGCCGCCCGCCGTCAGGTCCTCGGCCGCGTATCGGACCGAGCCCCCGGTGTCCTGGATGTTCGTCACGACCATCCGCAGGACTTCTTCCACCGCACCGGTGACCAGCCCGGGGTCGGCGGTCAGCTTCGCCCACTGCGCGGGGTTGCGGATGAACAGCACGGTGCCGAGGTCGATCCGGCTCATCGTGGTCTCGTATCCGGCGAACAGCAGCGCGGCCGCGAGCCGGGCCGCCTCCGGAAGTTCCACTCCGCCCGCCGCGGCCAGGTCGGAGAAGACGTCCTCGCTCGGTTCGCGCTTCTTCCGCTCCAGCAGTTCGGCCATGTAGACGCCGAACTCGATCTGCGCCGCGCGGCCCGCCTCCCGATCGCCGGTGCCCGAAAGCCGCGACGTCCAGGACCGGAACAGCTCGTAATCCTCGTACGGCGCCCCGACCAGCGTGCAGATGACCATCGCGGGCAGCCGCTGGGACAGCCCGGCGTGCAGGTCGGCGGGCGGCCCGGGGAGTTCGTCGAGCAGCGCGTCGACCCGTTCCTCGACGCTTTCCTGAAGCGCCAGCATCCGCTTCGCGGAAAACGCGGGCGTGAGCAGCTTGCGCATCCGGGTGTGCCGCTCCAGTTCGCCGTCGAACTCCTCGGTCGGACCGCCCTGCACCACCGAATCGTTGATCCGCGCCGCCGATTCCGGCGTGCGGTGGCCGCGCCGCAGGACCGGGCTGGAGGCCAGGTCCCGCACGAGGTCGTACCCGCAGACCAGCCAGGCCTCGTCCCCGGCGGGCGTGCGGACCTTCGTCAGCGGCTCGTCCTCGAGCAGGCGGTAGTACTGCGGGGCCAGCCGGGACAGGTCCTCGCTCGGCGGAAACGGCAATTCGTACACGGAACCTCCCGATGGCCCACCGCGGCGGGAACTGCGGACGGAGCCGGAACCCGGCCCCGTGCTCCCTCCTACCAGCCGGTCCGCCCGGCGCACAGCCGTCGCCGCCGGAGCGTCCACACCGGCTCAACGCCGCCCCAATCACCGCGCCGTACGGTCGGTTCGTCCAATCGTGGCGCGGGGTCCGGCCCTGCGCCGGGGAAGGAGCGACCCGGTGAATCCGTGCCCCCTGTACGTCGCGGGCGTCGGCGCCTGCCTGCCCGACCGGGAGACGGCCGAGGAAGCCGTCGCGGCGAACCGGTACGACGCCGAGTCGGCACAGACGGACGGCGTCCGCTCCGCCTGCGTCGAGACCGAGCGGTACCCGGCGGAAATGGCCGCGATCGCCGGACGCGGCGCGCTGGCCATGGCGTCCGCCCGCGACTTCGGCACGGTCCGCGCGGTGTTCCACTCCTACGTCGACTACCAGGGCGCGCACTACTGGCAGGCCGCCCCGTACGTCGCCCTGCACACGGTCGGCCGCGACGTCCCGTCGTTCGACGTCGTCCAGGAATGCAACGGCGCGATGGGCGCGCTCGAACTGGGCCGCCGGTTCGTGACCGGCCCGGAGGACGCCGTCCTCGTCACCACCGGCGACCGTTTCGACAGCCCGTGGGTCCGCCGCTGGTACGGCGACCAGTCGGTGCTCGCCGACGGCGGGAGCGCGCTGCTGCTGAGCGGTTCCGGCGGATTCGCCCGGATCCTGTCGCTCTCGACGATGGCCGACAACTCCCTCGAAGGCGAGGCCCGCGGCGGCGGATTCGCCGGCGCGCAGCAGCCGCCGGTCGACTTCGACGCGATGCGCAAACAGTTCCACGCCAAGGACTTGCCGATGCTGGAGCACTACGGCCGGATGGCCGCGCTGTTCGGCGCCTCCCTGCACCGCGTCCTCGACGAAGCGGGCATCACCGCGGCGGATCTGGCGTTCGCCGTCCCGGTGGTGACCACCGCCGCCCGCGCCGCCGACATCGCCGACCGCTTCCTCGGCATCCCGCTGGAGCGCACCAACTGGGAATTCGGCCGCACCACCGGCCACCTCGGCACCGGCGACCAGTTCGCCGGCCTGCACCACCTGGTCAGCACCGGCCGGGCCCGCAAAGGCGACCGCATCCTGCTCCTCGGCGGCGGCACCGGCTACACCATCACCTCGGCGGTCCTGGAAATGCTGGAAGACAGCCCGGACCCCGAACGGAACTGACCATGCCCGACAAGTCCCGGCCCGCCGACGCGACCTGCCGAGGGGAGACGGGCGGTCTGGGCGAGCTGGCCCGTGCGGCCGGTCGGACTCGTCCGGCTGCCGGAAGCCGCCCGGACGACCGAATCCGCTCGGCTGCTCCGGTTCACGTGTCTGATCTGGCCCGCTCGGTTGAGCCGACCCGCCTGACCGGATCGTCCGGCCGAACCGACCCGGTCGGCGCAGGGCTGACCGCGCTTCCCCTCCTCTACTCCCGCTGCGAGGCCGCTCTGCAACCCGGACGGACCGGCGGCGCGGTACGCGAACACCCCGCCCGCCGGGGGACCGGGCTGCCGTTCCGGGAGGCCGCCTTCGACGCCCGGTCCCGGATCCTCGGCGTCCTGGCCTCCTGGGCAGGGCTGGTGGCTGCCGAACGGCAGGTCCCGGCGCCGCGGCGGACCGTGCCGGAGCTGGTGCGTTTCCTCGCCGCACACCGGGACTGGCTGGCCGCGCACCCCAGCGGCGCGGACTTCCTCGACGAGCTCTCCGACCTCATCTCCTCCGCGACCGCCGCTCTGGACGATCCGCGCCCCGCCGTCCCGGTCGGGAACTGCCCGGTCGGCGGCTGCCGCGCCCCGGTGCACCTGCGGCCCGCCACCGCCACAGTCGCCTGCGAAGCCGGGCACGACCTGCCCCCGGCGGACTGGCTCGACATCCGCACCCAGGAGGAACACCGGCGGCGCACCGTGCCCACCAAGGAAGCCGCGCTCGCCGCCGGAGTGCCCGAGGCGACCGTCCGCCAGTGGGCGCGCCGGGGCAAACTGACCCGCTACGGCTCCGCCCGCCGCGCGGAGTACTGCCTGGACGAACTGACCGCCCTCCGCACCGGCGAGGCCCGCCCGCACGCCGGTTGACCGTCGAAGCCAGGATGCGCACCCGCCCGGATCTGCGACGATGGGGGCGATTGTGTCGAAGACGGGAGCGTTGATGGACGAGTCGAGCCGCCGGGATGTGTGGCGCCCGGGCCAGGACTGCCAGGCGGTGGCCACGGCCCGCGCGCTGGGCCAGGACGTGGACAAGATCCACGGGGACGCGTGGGGCGTCGTGGGCACGTTGGGCGACAGCGTCTGCTACGTCGGCGTCTCGGACAAGGTCGAGGCGATCCACGAAGCGCTGGCGCGCCGGATCCGCGAGCGCGACCTGCCCGTCCGGCTGCTGGCCCCGAACTACTCGGGCGGGATCTCGGACGGCCAGCGCAACGGCACGCCGCAGATGCGGTACTCGCTGATCGGCCGCGAGACGACGAACGACGGGCTGTCGCTGCACTTCGAGGGCAGCGAGATCCGGGGAACCGTCGCCGTGGTGGCGTGCGACAAGCCCCCGGTCGGGGCGACGGCGGCGATCCTGGAGCGCGACGTGCCCGCGGTAGTGCTCTCCGACGGGTCCATCCGGCCGGGCACGGATCCCGAAACCGGGGAGCGGATCGACCTGGTCAGCTGCTTCCAGGTCGCCGGGGACCCGGACGCGGCCAAACGCGAGCGGTGGGCGCGCAACGCGTGTCCCGGGCACGGCAGCTGCGGCGGGATCTTCACCTACAACACGATGCAGTCGTTCATCGCCGTGCTGGGGCTGGAGCCGCTGCACATGGTGTCGCCCGCGTCCGAGGATCCGCGGCGGACCGGGGAATTCCCCGAACAGATCGTGGACTGCCTGGAAATCATGACGCAGCGGGGGATCACGCCGCGGCAGCTGGCCACCCCGGCGGCGTTCCGCAACGCCGCGGTCGTGGCGATCGCGCTGGGCGGCTCGACGAACGTGGTCCTGCACGCGCCGGAGATCGCCCGCGCGGCCGGCCTCGACTTCTGGTCGGAGGTCATGACGCAGCAGGAGTTCAACCGGCTCTCCCGGAGCGTCCCGGTGCTCGTCGACGCCCGCCCGTTCGGGCAGTACAGCATGGTGGACATCGACGCCGCCGGCGGCCTGCAGGCGGTGGTGGCGGAACTGCTCCGGCACGACCTGCTCGACGGCTCCGCGCTGACCTGCACCGGCGAGACGCTCGGCGAACAAGTCGAACGGCTCGCCCCGCCCGCCCCGGACAGCGAGGTGATCTTCCCCGTCACTGAGCCGTTCAAGCCGACCGGCGGCCTGCGCCTGTTGTCGGGCAACCTCGCCCCCGATGGCGGCGCGGTGATCAAGCTGGCCGGGGTCGAGACCGGCGTCGTCGACGGCCGGTTCGAGGGACGGGCGCGCGTTTTCGACAGCGAGCAGGCCCTGCTGCGGGCGCTCGTCGAGACGCCGGACGAATTCGCGGATAGGGACATGGTCGTCATCCGCTACGAAGGCCCGAGGGGCGCTCCGGGCATGCCCGAAATGCTCGACCCGACCTCCCGCATCACCGCGCTGTGCCGGCGGAAAGGCATTTCCGTCGCGCTGATGACCGACGCGCGGTTCTCCGGAGGATCGGTCGGACTGGTCATCGGGCACGTCGGCCCGGAGGCCGCGCTCGGCGGCCCCATCGCCCTCGTCGAAGACGGCGACACGATCACCGTCGACCTGAACACAGACACCCTAGAGTGCACCGAACTGGCCGACCCCGCCGTCAATCAGGCTCGCCTGGCGAAGTGGCACCAGGCCGCCGAAGCGAACGGCGGCGTCCACCCGCTGGTCCGCCCGGTGACGTCCCGCCTGCTGCGCCGCATGCGCGCCCTCGCCGCCTCCGCGATCGAGGGCGCGGGGATGTCGGAGGTCTCTTCCTGACCGATCGTTTGTCCACTGTGGATAACGAGCGGAGTGCTCGATCCAAGGAAAGCGAAGGCCTCCTTGCCCGCAACGGCAAGGAGGCCTTCGTCAGTCCACTATGGACTTACCACCGCGGCGTCACCGGCATTTCAGGACGCCGTCGGAGATCGCCACTCCGCCGACCGTGCCGTTGGCAGCGGGAGTGAACACGAACCGCCAGCCCGGCTTCTCCGCGATGGGCATCTCGAACCGCCCGGCTTCGGCGAGCTTCAGGCCGCGTGCGTCGTACGCCTTGTGCAGGTCCGCCAGCGACGAGCCGATGCCGATGCCCTCCGCGGTCTTGGCGTCGGGCGGCGCGCCCAGCTCGTGCACGCCGTTCTTGCCGAACGACGCGCCACCGGCCGCGGCGAACGCCTTGTCGCGCTCTTCCCGCTTGCCCGCCAGTTCGGCACTCGCCATCGCGGAGTCGGCCGCCAGCTGGGCCGCTTCCGCGTCCTTGGCGGCTGCTTTCGCCAATTCCGCAGCGGACTGGCCGGTGTTCTCCTTCGAGTCCCGGTCCGCCGCGTCGGACTTGGCGTAGAGCTCGTCGGCCTTCTTCTGCGCCGCGGCCTCGGCCGCGAGTCTGGCCTGGTCCGGCGCGGGACCGCCCTGCCAGCTCAGGACCGTGCAGCCGTCCAGTGCGGAGACCGGCGCGTTGGCGAGCTTCCCGGTGGCGAGCGCCGCCTCCTTGGCCATCCCCGGCGCGATCCCGCGGTAACCGCCCGCGCCGAAGACCTCGGCATGCGCGGCGGCGGTTTCCGCCGGAGCAGCCGCGGTCCCCGACGAACACGCCGCCAGCCCGCTGACAGCGGCGACCGCCACGACCGCACGGCCTGCGGACAGGACAAAACCCTTGTGCATCTGATTCCCCTCGTACGGACCCATTCCCACGGGTCGTCGTTCCCGGTGCACCGAGATATCCGACAACCTACCGGAACCGGACGAGGCCTCCCATCGATTACCGGACGGCGCGACGGGCAGGTGTGATCGCCACGACACGGCAGGGTTGCCGCGGCAGCGAGACCACTATGGGATCTCGCCTTGGCGAAAACGCGCATCCGCCGACGGTTGTGTGCGTTCGAGCGCGCTTATTTCCGCGATTTCCGGCGGCGCGGCATTTTTTGCGCGAACGCCGTCAGCTCCACGGTTTGCTGAGGAACAAGTAGCCGCGCTGAGGCTGGCCCGCGTTCCCCTTGCGGCCGACGTCCTTCGAGGCCGCGACCGAGCGCTACCGGGCTGTCGTTTTACTCCCTGGGGCGGACCAGATGACTCATCCCACGCAGCTGGGAATGACACATTTGAGGATGTAGTTGACCTGTGCGTGGCGTTCGTTGTTTCCCTGCGTGGTCATCGTGAACAGCCCGCCTGCTGTGCCGTCGAAGGAATTGGAGCCGGAATAGGGGAGGTTCCAGTGCGCGTAGGCGTAGCCTTGACCCCCCGTTCTCTCGATCGTGTAGTTCACCCAGCCTTCGGTGCCGGTGAACGCCCCGCAGCTGTCGGACCGCCAATAGACCGCCGTGTGCGGCTGGATCCGGCTGGACGGTTCGGTGTTCCAGCACCCGTGGTCGAGGTGGGACGCCTTGAGGGTCAGGACCCGGTTGGTCTGGTTGAACAAGGTCACGTAGGCCTCGAAGGCCGAAGCCGGACCCCGGCGGGGGACCGCGGCCGACGCTCCGGCGGACGTGAGCACATTCAGCACGAGGACGGCAGCGAGCGTCAGGAGCAAACCTGTCTTTTTCATGGCACCCCTCGGCGATAGATGGATTTCCGACTGCGAACTTTCAGCATTGCACCGATGTCAAGCTCCGTTTCTGACGTATTCGGTGCAGCGGCTCCGAATGTGTCAGCCGTGGGCCTTGGGGAAATCAGAAAAGGTCGCATGTCCCGGGACATCTGGCCGAGAATGTTGCCTAGCGAAATTGTTGCCGCGCGAAGAATAAAGCGGGCCGCCTGGTTTCGCGGCGCACCTAATGCGGTTGCCGATGGTCACCTGATCGTGGTGGTCTGATGCGGTGATCGACATCGAGTGGGAGCATCCGCTGCACCAGCGCGGCGTTGCCTCGGGCCTGGCCGTGACGAGCGGTCACGTCATCGTCCACGAGCGCAGCACCAGGCTGGTGAGCCTCGACCCGTCCGACGGTGCTGTGCGGTGGGACGTTCCGATCGGCACGTGGCCGCGGGCGGTTGCCGTCGTCGGTGAGCGTTGCCTGGTGATCCCGCAGAACAACCCCCGATTGTCCTGTTTGGACCTCGCGACCGGGCGCGAGATCTGGTCCGCTGACCTCCCCGCAACCCCCGGGCATCTGGTCGTTTCGGCGAACGTCGTGCTCGTCGGCGGCTGGCGCGGATACACGCCGCTGCGCGCGTTCGACCTCGCGACGGGGCGGCTCCGCTGGGAAACCGAGCAGCGAATCCGCACCGTGCTGCCCGTGCCCGCCGGTGACGGCTTCCTGATCGGCGTACCGGGCGACATCCGGGTGCGCTTGATCGATCGGCACGACGGCCGGGTACGGGCCGCATGGCGGCTTCCGCAGCCGCTCGTGGACAACGACGCCGGATCCAGCATCGCAACGGTCGGGCCCGGCCGTTTTCTGCTGCGTTGCGGCCGACGTGCCCTGGCTGAAATCGACCTGTCATCCGACACTGCCCGCGAGTTCGTCCAGGCCGAGACTGACCTTGTGGCTGCGGCGCCGGAACAAGCCGGAGGATTGCTGTGGTTGCCTGAACCCCGCGGCTACACGGTCGTGGACCCCGCCGGAGGACGCCTGCAGTGGCGGGTCGATGTCGGGGAGCGGCTCGTCGGCCAGGTGTTCCCGACCGCCGACGGCTTCCTGGTCGCCGGCATCTCCGGCGTGCTGTTCCACCTGACTTCCGACGGACGGCTCGCCAATCGCACCCGCGTGGCCCGGCGGATCTGGGCGCTGCGCAGCGCCGCACCCGATCGGCTGTTCGCGGTAGCCAAGGGCAGCCTGATCGCCATCGCGGTCAGGAACAGCGCGGGCTCATAGAAAGCGCGCGTCGCCCTCCAGTTCGAGCAGTTGGCGATCGGACGACTGGAAGATCAACACGTTGTTGATGTTCACCGTCCACTCGTTGACGAACCTGTCCGGGTGAAAATAGGGCAGCCGGATCTCTTGCATCCGCGCGGCGAGCATGTCGCTGGCGACCCCGGTGAACGCGGGCTGGCCGGGCATCACCTCTTGCAGCACCTCGTCCGCCAGGACCAGCCCGGGCCGCAACGACACGATCAGGGACGGCGACACGGGAAAGTCCGACCGGACAAGCACTTCCACCTCGAAGCCGGGCGGCCGCGCCGTCGCCGCGTACCCCGGCGGCGAGTCCTGCGCGAACTTGGCGGCGACCACGACGGCGGCGGACGCAGCACTAGGAGGTTGCGGCTGGCCTGGAACCGGGCGGATGTCGCCGAAAGCGACCGTCAGCGGACCGAACCGCAGCGGCCCGGGCTCGATCGGCCGGACGACCACCTGCGCGGTGCTGGCCAGTCGCTCGTCGTCTTCGTACCCCGCGGGCAGGAGCAGGTCGACGTCGGTTTCCGGCCCGAGGTCCTGACCGAGCCCGCGCGCGAGGGCCTCCGATTCGGCGAGCAGGTTGAGGGCGAGATCCACGACGTCGTCGACCGCGTCGACGAGGTCGCTGCCCAGTTCGTCGATCCGCTCCTCGCGCCGGCCCCGCAGGCCCAGCCGGCTCGACCGGGGGAGTTGCGCCCGAGCCTTCTCGTAAGCCTTGGGCCCGAAGAGCGGAAGCGCCTCGGTCAGCGCCCGGAAGGCCGCCTCGTTCAACGTGTCCAGCGCCGCGGGCACGGCGTCGGGGCGGCCCGCGGAGAGGGAGCACAGCGCCACGTACCGCTCGGCCACCGCGATCTGCAGCGGGGACTTGGCTGAGGCTGCCGCGGCGGCCTCGCGGAACAAGTCACGCGCGCGGGCCAGCTCGGCGGCCCGAGAGCGCGGCTCGGGCGCGGTGCTCGCGTCGCGCAACGCCCGCTGCCCGGCCCCCAACGCGACCGTGTACCGCTGATCCAGCAACTCGTCCAGTTGACGGCCGATCCCGGCCATCTGCTCGCTGAGGCGGTCTTCGCTGGCCACGAGTTCGCCGAGCAGCTCCGAGGCCAGCCCGCTGAGCTCGTCGTTCCCGGTGAGCGCACGGATCAGCTGGGAAGCGCCGTACTTCGCGGCGATCGTGGCGATCGCGGTCAATGGCTCCACCTGGCTCACCTTAAGGCCAGGTCAGTGCGCGCAGGTCCGGATTGAGTCATCCGGGTCAGGCATCGGACTCGGTCCGGCTGGAGTACTCGGCCAGGAGCGCTTCGAGCTGTTCGGTCATGAAGACGTAGTAGTCGCGCATCCGCCGCAGCCGGGCGCGTTGCTCGGCTGCCAGGTGTTTGCCGTGTTCTTGTGCGCTCTCGGCCAGTTCGAGCAGTTCGCGGGTCGCGTTCACCTGGTGCTGCAGGCAGCCGAGCCAGGCGTCGTCGCGCCAGCGGTAGACGAACTGGCGGCTGCCGGGCTTCTTGGTCCGCTCGACGACGCCGTTGACCATCAGCAGGCGCGTCATCTCGGACACGGAACCCTTGCTCGCGTCGAGCGCGTCCTGGAGTTCGCCGAGGGTCAGGGGTTTTTCGCTGAGCAGCAGCACGCCGCTGGTGCGGCCCGCCATCGGCGGCCAGCCCATCGCCCGGCCGATGCGCAGGCCGAAGTCCTCGACGAGCGCGTGCTCGGCGGACCGGTCGGGCAAGGTCATCGGCACCTCACGGTAGCTCAGGAAAAACTGAACGTTCACTCTTGACTGAACGTACGGCCGGGGATCATTCTAGCCGCCACGGAGACCGGCGAAGGGGCAGGCACATGGCGGACAGCGGCTGGGACCTCATCGTGGTCGGCACCGGATCCTCGGGAGCGGCGCTGGCAGTCCGCTCGGCGGAACGGGGCAAGCGGGTCCTGCTGCTCGAGGCCGGTCCGGATTACCGGTCCGCGGAGATGCCCGAAGCGTGGCGCTCGCCCAATCCCATCGTCGCCCTGCTGGACCCGGCCGCGGCCAAAGAAATGGTGTGGCGAGGCTTGGACTCCACGCGCACGGACAAACAGCTGCCGGCGCTGTACTGGCGCGGCCGGGGCGTGGGCGGCAGTTCGTCGATCAACGGGCAGATCGCGATCCGCCCGCCGATGGCGGATTTCGCTGATTGGGCGCTGCCGGGCTGGGGACCGGGCGACGTGCTGCCGTACTTCGCGAAGCTGGAGGACGACGAGGCTTTCGGCGACGAGCCCTACCACGGCCGCGGCGGCCCGACTCCGATTTACCGTATGCCGCAGGAGAATTGGGGCGCGGTCGACGCCGCGCTGCACCGCTCGGCGATCGCCGCGGGCTACGGCTGGGCACCGGATGTGAACGCTCCGGGAGCCAGCGGCGTCTCGCCGTACCCGATCAATTCCCGCGCCGGGCGGCGGGTTTCGGTCAACGACGCCTACCTGGAACCCGCCCGGGCGCTGCCGAACCTGACCATCCGCGGCGACGCGATCGTGGACCAGGTGCTCTTCTACGGCAGCCGCGCGATCGGCGTCCGGGCCGTCATCGGCGGGACGGCCACGACGGAGCTCGCCGACACGGTCGTGCTGAGCGCAGGCGCGATCCACACGCCGACAATCCTCCAGCGCTCCGGCGTGGGACCAGCGGGTCAGCTGCGGTCGCTCGGCATCGACGTCCGCGCGGACCTGCCGGTCGGCCGCGGCCTGCAGGACCATCCGATCGCGATGATCCAGCTCCCGCTGACCGAAGCGGCCGCGATCAAGACGCCGGACGACCGGCACACCAACGTCTGCGTCCGCTTCACCAGCGGCCCCGGCGCGCCCGAAGGCGACCTGATGTTCGTCTCGATGAACCAGAGCGTGCTCGCCATGGCGTTCGCGGACACCGGAGCCGGGGCCGGTTCGTACGGGGTGTGGCTCAACCAGAACTATTCTCGCGGCGACGTCAGCCTGATCTCCACTGATCCGGACGCGCAACCGTTGGTGCGCCAGCGAATGCTCTCCGACGAACGCGACCTGCCGCGGCTACGCGCCGGTATTCGAGCGCTGGTCGAACTAGCTCGCTCCGACGAGACCGCGCCGATCCTCAGCGGCTCGTTGGAGAGCGCGAACGAGGAGCTGTTCGCGGTGCTGGACAACGACAGCGAGCTAGACGATCACCTGCTCGCCACCGCAGGCGACTCGCAGCACGCCACCAGCACGTGCCGGATGGGCGACCCCGGACACCGCGACACGGTCGTCGATCCCGACTGCCGAGTACTCGGCTTCGACGGCCTGCGCGTGGTCGACGCGTCGATCTTCCCTTTCGTTCCCCGGGCCAATACCAACCTGGCATCGATCATGGCGGGCGAGCTGATGGCCGAACGACTCGACCGCTAAAAGCCGAGATTCCTCTCCGCTGAAACCCGGGTCCCGCCCCCAGTGACAAAAAAGAATTCCGAATCGAACAACCGCGCTGGATCGCGCGGTAGCAATGCCGCGAAAGGCGCGCTATGGTGCTGCTGGCTCGTGGGGGACTTTGCCTGGAGGGGAAAATGACCACACTGGACAACCGGCCGAAAACGGCATTGCTGGTGATCGACGTGCAGAACGCGGTCGTTTCCGGCGCGCACGCGCGGGACGAGGTCGTCGCGAACGTGGCGGAACTGGTGGCCAACGCCCGCGAACACGCGGTGCCGGTGGTGTGGGTACAGCATTCCGACGAGCAGCTCGCGTCGGGGAGCGAGGAGTGGCAGATCGTGCCCGAACTCGCGCCTGCGGAGAGCGAGCGCCGGGTGGAGAAGAACTACGCGGATTCGTTCGAGGGCACCGCACTGGAAGAAGTGCTCTCGGATCTGTCGGTGGGCAAGCTCGTGGTAGCCGGCGCGCAAACCGACGAGTGCATCCGGGCCACACTGCACACGGCGATCGTGAAGGGGTACGACGCGCTTCTGGTCGCCGACGCGCACACGACCGAGGACCATTCCGAATGGGGCGCCCCGCCGCCGGATCAGGTCATCGCGCACACGAACCTCTATTGGACCTACCACCGCGCGCCGGGTCGTTCGGCGGGCACGGTGCGGACGAAGGAAATGGACTTCGCCGCCATCGACTGAACCGTCTCCGCCCCTGGCCCGCCGAGGAGGGTGGCTCGGGGTTGCTGCCGACGCCGCGCTTCACGCAGGTGTCGGGCTGATGCCCAGCCTGGCCGCGACTTCGGTCCGTTCAGCGTAAGGCTGATTGCTCCAGTCGCGCGAGCGCGATTTCCTGGTTGACCAAGCGTGTCGATACGCGGTAACCGTCTCAAATGGACACTCGTCCGCCAACTGGCTCGGACGCATCCCGCCGCTGCGCCGTTCGGGCGCGCGCATTGCGCCAAACGTGAACCTACCTTCGTCGGTGTCGCGATTGCCCGGAACTGTTCGAGAATCACGAACCTCAGGTTGATCACGTTCCGTTTCCACAACGAGACGGTTGGAGGCTCATGATCCGGTCACCCGACGCCCGGGGGAGGAGATCCCTCCGCAGCTAGCCGAGTCCGGCACCGAATCCGGAAGCCCGGAGGCGGGCTTCCCCTGCGGTGCACGTCCTTTCTCTCCCGTTCCGCGCAGGAGGAAACACATGCGATCGACACGTTTCAGGCTGAGCGTCCTCGCCGTCGGCTCGTTCGGCACGCTGGCCCTCGCCATGACCACCGTGCCCGCCGCGTCCGCAGCGGCGACACCGGCCGCGGTCATGAGCAGTCTCGGCTCCGCCACCGGCGGGCACTACCTCGACGACAGCGGCGCCTCGGTCGTCACTGTGCTCAACAACGCCGACGCGGCCAAGGTGCGCGCTTCCGGCCTGAACGCGCAGGTGGTGAAGTACAGCCTGAGCCAACTCAGCACGGTGAAACAGCAACTGGACGCGACCGGCGGCGTGCCCAGCGCAGGCTGGGGCCTCGACCTCGCGCACAACCAGGTCGTCGTCGACGTCTACGACGCCACCCCGAAGGCACAGAAGGACGCGCTGCTCGAGACCGCCCGCCAGCACGGCGACATGGTCCGCGTCGAACACCATCCCGGTGCCATGTCGTTGTTCATCAAGGGCGGCGACAAGATCAGCAACGGCCAAGCGTCCTGCTCCAACGGATTCAACGTGGAGAAGGACGGCAAGAAGCTGCTCCTCTCCGCAGGCCACTGCGAAAAACTCGGCGGCGGCGGTCCGTGGAACGACGGCAAGACCGTCGACGCGGTGTTCCCCGACGAAGACAACATGCTCGTGGAGAACGCTTCGGGCGAAGGACCGAGCGAGATCAACGACGGCACCAAGATCACCGAATTCGCCGACGCGACGGTCGGCGAGGAGATGAAGCGCGCCGGGATCACCTCCGGCGTGACGTCGGGCAAGGTCACCAAGGTCGACTACACCTTCGAAGCCGAGGGCTACACGGTCTACCACGAGTTCTGCACGACCGCCCACTCCGACCACGGCGACTCCGGCGGCCCGGCCTACGACGGGAGCAAGGGTCTCGGCACTCTCTCCGGGGGAGACACGCAGACGTCGTGCTTCTTCCCGGCGACACTGTCGGCCAAGAGGTACGGGGTGACGCTGCCCCAGTCCTGATCCTCGGGTGCCGTGGGGAGGCTCTGGAGTCTCCCCACGGCATTTCCGTGAGTTTAAGGGCGATAAACGCGCTGCAGGCCGCAATTGCGAAGCGGCGGCGGCTACTTCCGTTGTTCGAGCCGGTAGCTGCCGTTGTTGCCGAGCACGAATCGTTCGAGGGGGTAATACGTGCGGTAGCAGCCGATTTTGAAGACGCAGAGCGCGATCTTCGCCTGTTTCACCAATGTCGCTTCGTAGTGCGCGGATCCGGGGTAGCTGAGCTGGTTCTGGATGAGGCCCTGGTAGTCGGCGACACCGCCGCCGTCTTCCTTGAGGTAGTCGTAGTGGCGGATGTTGCTGACGGTCTTGCCGTCGTAGCACCAGTCGACCCGCACGGCCCACTTCACCGCCGTGGCGTGGGTGGTGCTCGGGTAGCTGATGTAGCGATCCGCGAACGTGCAGCTGGTTTTGGCCGGGGCGGCGGACGCGGGCTGACCGGCGGATGCCGTGGCTGCCAACGCCACCGTCGCGGACGCCGCGAGGACTGCCTTTCGAAGCACCTGCACGACCAGCCTCATTCCTTTGTGGACACCGCGGGTGGTTGATCAACTTCACATAGTAAGAACCCGGGTGTGGAGGCGCAACGGACACGAACGGGTGGACAGGCCGCGTCTCGTCCGCGAATCGGGGAGCCCGCAGCTGCCGGAGTTCATTTCCTGAAGGAATGATTTCTGGAGTCGTGGTGCAAAAACACCCGACTCGCCAGAATCGCGCGCGTCAAAGACCGTGCTGCATCGGTCCCCAGGCCGCCACCGGAAGCCCATGCTCAGCAGCGAACTGAGCAGCCGCGAAGTCATCCAGCAGTTCGCCCCGATCGTCGACCAGCCGGCACACCATCGCGACCGGATGATGCCCAGCCGCGGAAACGAGTTCGACCGCTCGTTCCCACACCCGCGGGCGGCCACTCGAAGCGCACCGCACAGGCAGCACGTGCCCAGGACGGATCAGATCGGCGGGCACCGTGCCCGGATCGGCGAGGACTCGCATCGTGCGGGCTCGGTCGCGGGCGGAGATGCCGGTTCCGGTATCGACCGCGTCGACGGCGACGGTGAAGGACGTTCCGCTGTCTTCCGAGGCGAGTACGGGCTGGTCAGGGATCCGCAGGCGGTCCAGCCAGGCGGACGGGGCGGCGGCGTGCAGCAGGCCGCTGGAGTACCGGATGGCGAAGTGCAGCAGTTCGGGCGTCGAGGACTGCGCGGGCAGGACGAGCACGGCTCCGTCGTCATCCTGCAGCACTGCGGGGCGGCCGGAGGCGAGGGCGAGATAAACAATGTCGGCTGGGGCCGGGAGGGTGCAGAGGTCGGTCATCGGGGGTTCCTTGCGGTGGTCAGGGTGCGGCGTCGCCGGTGCGCAGGCCTGCGAGGAGGGCGCGGCGGCTGGCTCGGACGTGCTCTCGCATGACCTGTTCGGCGCTGTCGCCGTCTTTCGACAGGATCAGTTCGAGGACGTGGTGGTGTTCGCGGTCGGACTGGTGCGGCCGGCCCGGTTGTTTGAGCGACGTGGTGACCAGGCGCGAGTAGGCGAGCTGGTTCATCAGGGTGCGGTAGTGCGCTTCGAGTTTGCGGTTGTCCGCGCCGACGATGATGAGGTCGTGGAATTCTTCGACGAGCTGTGCGTAGCGCGCCCGGTCGTCGGCGTCGACGGCCAGGTCGGCTTGGCGCAGGTTCTCTTTCAGCTGGTCGATCTCGGGCACTTGGCCGCGCTGGGCGAGCAGGCGCGCCGCGGCTCCTTCGAGGAGTTCCTTCATTTCGAACAGTTCCGTGATTTCCCGGCGGGACGGTGCGGTGACGAAGGTGCCGACGCGCGGGCGGATCTCGACCAGGCCTTCGGTCTGCAACTGCTTGAAGGTTTCCCGGACCGGGGTGCGGCTGACGCCGAACTCCTCGGCGAGCGCGAGTTCGGACAGGCTCATCCCGGGCGAGACCTCGCCGGCGATGATGCGCCGCCGGATCTCGGCGATCAGCCTGCCCTGGATGGAGCCGGTGCTCGTCCCGTTGACGCCAGCCATGGTGCCTGTCTCCCTTCGCCTGCCCCGCGTTCCGCTGCCGGTCTAGGCCAGCGGATCGAGGGCGCTTCCGTCGAAGAACCTACCTGCGCTGTACACCATCGACGGGATGTCGGCGGCCTCCGCGTGGACGACCCGGCAGATGAACACCGTGTGCGTGCTCGCCAGCAGCCGCTCGCGGATCTCGACCTCCATCCGCGCGGCGCTGCCCTCCAGCAGCGGGCTGCCGTGCGGGCCCGGCGTCCAGTCCAGGCCCGCGAACTTGTCGGCGGATTTCGTCGCGAACGTCTTGACGACGTCGAGCTGCCCGGCGGACAGGATGTTGATCGCCAGGTGCCCGGTCCGGTACAGGCAGTCGTGCGTGGAGGACGTGTGCTGGACGGCGACCATCACCGTCGGCGGGTCGAGCGAGATGCTGGAGAACGCGTTGACGGCGAGCCCGCGCGGGGTGTCGCCGTCGAGCGCGGTCACGACGGTGACGCCGCTGACGAACCGGCTGTTGACCTGCTTCATCAGGTCGGGGTCGGGGAAGGTCATCGGGGTGTTCCTCGGCGGGATCGTGGAAGTCATGGCGGTCACCGGTCCTGTCCGACGGCGACGATGCCGAGCGCGGTGAGCAGGGCGCGCGGGTCCCAGGTGACGGTCTCCTCGACGATGCGGTCGTCGCTGAACCGCGCGAAGGTGGCGCCGTTGACCGCGACGGACCGGTTGGTCGCGGGAACGCCGAGGAACGACTCGGTGTGCGAACCGGTGCTGTGCCAGCGGATGGCCGCGCGGTCGCCTTCGACGACGATCTCGTCCACGACGGTCGTCAGGTCCGGGAACGCGGAGCGGGTCGAGACGATGGAGGCTTTGAACTGGTCGCGGTCGTGTTCGGCGCCGCCGCTTTCGATCCGGCGGTAGCCGGGGCTGAGCAGGTCGTCGAGCGCGTCGACCTCGCCGCGGTCCCAGGCGCTCTCCCAGGCGGCGCGGATGTGGTCGCGCCGGGAGTCGTTGTCGGCCATCACGATGTGTCCCTTCTCTTGGTGCGGGGCGGTCAGGACGCCCGGGCTTTGCTCTTGACCTCGGCGGCCTTGACGGCGGGGTCGTCGAAAACCGGCTTCTCGCGGTGCCACAACGGCGGCAGCCGGTAGGTCAGGACGAAGACGATCGCCGCGACGCCGAAGCCGACGAAGTACGACAGGTCGCCCCACTCGGGATGGGCTTTCGCCATGGGGCCCACGTAGAACGACAGGTTCCAGAACAGCGCGGAGACCGCCGCGCCGACCACCCAGGCGACGAAGCCCCATTCGAGGATCCGGCGGGAGTCGTAGAGTTCGGCGATGCGCGACCGGTCGCGCCGGTGCCCGAGCGCGTAGTCGAGCAGCAGCACCGCGCCGAACGGGGCGATCAGGTACGCGCCGAGGAACAGGAAGGTCTTGAACTTCGCCTCGAAACCCTCGTCCGCCCACAGGCTGATGGCGTAGGCGACCGCGCAGATGGCGGTGACCGCGGTGCGGCGGCTGATCGGGATCCGCAGCGTCTGCACCGAGATCGCGCCGCCGTAGACGTTCAGGAAGTTCTGCGAGAACGACGAGATCAGGATGACCAGCAGCGCCGGGATGTGGAACGGGCCGGTGAGCCGGTCGAGCGCCTCGATGGGGCTTTCGCCGGACGCGGCCGAGTTGCCCAGCAGCGCGCCCGCGATGCCCAGCCAGGACAGCGACAGGAAGTTGCCGGCGAAGGTCCAGATGCCGGTGGCGCGGTTGACGCGGTTGCTGTCGGGCAGGTAGCGGGAGTAGTCGGAGGCGAACGGCCACCAGGCGATCAGGAACGACAGGAAGTAGCCGGCGAAGGTGATCCAGCCGCCGGTGCCGCCGATCCAGCCGGACGCGTGCGGGTTGGACTGGAAGCTGCCGGTCCAGCCGCGGCTGACCGAGACGACGGTGATCATCACGAAGCCGAAGAGCAGCACGACCGCGAGGATCCGCTCGAGGTAGTGGATCATGTTGTAGCCGAACACGGCCACGACGAGCTGCAGCACGACCAGCACGAGCGTGCCCAGCCAGTAGGGGATGCCCGGGGCGAGCGCCTTGAGCGCCTGCCCGCCGAGGATGACGGTGACCGCGGCCCAGCCGATGCCGGCGAAGACGTTCACGTAGGCGACCGGGATGAAGTTCCCGAAGAACCCGAGCGGCCCGCGGGCCTGGATCTGCTGGGCGACGCCCAGGCGCCCGCCCATCCGGGAGAAGACGCCCATCAGCACCGCGCCGAGCAGCGAACCGCCGATGATCGCGGTGACCGCGGACGTGAGCGACAGCCCGAAGCCGGACGCGACGAACCCGAGCACCATGATCGGGAAGTTCATGCCGGCCGCGAACCAGATGAAGAACTGCGAGACCGGCTTGCCGTGCCGTTCGGAGTCGGGGATCGCGTCCACTCCGTACGGTTCGACCACCGCGATCCGGTCGCGGTAGTGCAGGTCCGGTGCTTCCCCGGCCGGTACCGGGGATGCAGCGTCGTTGCTGGGCATCGGATCACCTTTCGCAGGGGGATCGAAGCGCGGGAGACAAAGGCGGACGACGGGGCGTCCGGATCGGCCGGTACTGCGGCGGGGGCCGCTTCCCTGGCATGCAAGAGAAGGTAGGCGCGGCCACGCTTGCATGTCAATGGGTTGCGGCCGCCAGCGCGGGGGAGGACGCGGCAGCTCGGCTGGCGGCCAAGCCGAGAAACCGCACTTGATCTGCTGTTATGCACTTCCGATCTGCGTCGAACTGGGGCTTTTGGCGAGTGAGACCGGTGCGGTCCAGGCTCGATCCCTTGACGTCTGACCCGTCCCGACTTACGGTCTGTGGCATGCAAGAGGAAGTGAGCGCTGACGAGATCGGCCTGCGCAAGGTCGTGGTCTACCGCGAAGAGGTGGTCGCCGAGGCCGGTGCGCCGCCCGCGCGGCCCGCCGTGCAGGCGAGCGTCGCCGCGGTGCTGCGGAATCCGTGGCTGGGCACGAGTCCTTCGCGGGACCTGTCGCCGGAGGTCGTGTCGATCGCGCCGGTCCTGGCCCGGGTGCTGACCGGCCGGCTGCTGGACGCGCTGGGCGGGGTGGACGCCGTCGAGGCGTTCGGGAAGGCCGCGGTGGTCGGCAACGCCGGCGAGATCGAGCACGGCGGCGCGCTGATCCACACCCCGTACTTCGGCAACCTGATGCGCGAGTTCCTCGAGGGCGAATCGATCATCTGCTTCGCCGACACCCGCGCGGAGGCCGGGACGACGCTGGTGGTTCCGTTGTGGCACAAGACCCACGCCGCGACCCGGAGCCACTACCAGACGGTCGCCACGCGGATTTCCGACGCGCCCGGGCCCGGCGAGATCGTCGTCGTCGCCGCGGCCTCCACCGGCCCCCGCCCGCATCCCCGCATCGGGGACCGCACCACCGATCCCGCTGTCACCTCGAAGAAACTGGAGAGCGTTCCGTCATGAAGCTGCGCAAGATCGTCACCGTCGTCGAGGAGACCCTGACCGAGGGCGGCCGCCCGGTGGAGCCGGCCGCGCGGGTCGCCGTGGTCGCCGCGATCATCGAAAACCCTTGGCACGGACAGGGTTTCGTCGACGACCTGGCTCCCGGGATCGAGGCGACGGCCTCGGACGTCGGCGCCCTGCTCGCCCCCCGGGTGATGGAGGCGCTCGGCGGGCCCGCGGAGGCGTACGGCAAGGCCGCCATCGTCGGGCTGGAGGGCGAGATCGAGCACGGCTCGGCGCTCATCCACACCTTGAAGTTCGGCGACCACTTCCGCAAGGCGGCCAACGCCACCACGCTGCTGCCCGCCGTCGAGAAGCGCGCGCCGGCGGGGATCGTCTTCGACATCCCGCTCAAGCACATCACCGACGCCACGATCCGCTCGCACCACCAGACGGTCGAGGTCCGCATCGCCGACGCGCCGCACGCCGGCGAGATCGTCGTGGCGCTCGCCGCCGCCGCGCAGGGACGCCCCCAGCAGCGGCTCGCTCCGCTCACCACCGAGCAGTAGCCGCCGATGACCGCGCAGACGCTGGTTCTCCTGCACGGGGTGGGCCTCGACCGCACCGTGTGGGAGCCGGTGACCGCACTGCTCGGCGGCCGGTTCCGGATCGTCGCGCCCGATCTGCCCGGCCACGGTTCGCGTCCGCCGGTACCCGAGGGCACGACGCTGGGCGATCTCGCGGCCGGCGTCGCCGGAGAAATCCCGCCCGGCGCGCACGTGGTGGGATTCTCGCTCGGCGCGCTCGTGGCGCAGCATCTGGCGGTGCACCGCCCGGAGCTCGTGGCGACGCTGACCTCGGTCAGTTCGGTCTGCCGTCGCACCGAGGCCGAACGGGCGGCGGTGCTGAAACGCTTGGCCACGGCGGAGGCCGACCCGCGAGCGAGCACGGCCGCCTCGTTGCACCGGTGGTTCGACGGGACGGACGTGTCCGCGGACCGGATCCGTGCCACCGAAGCCACGCTGGAAGCCAATGATCCGGCCAGTTTCGCCCGCTGCTACCGCGTGTTCGCGACGGCCGACGCGGAGATCGGGCCGCGGCTCGGGGAGATCCGGGCTCCGGCGCTCGCGGTCACC
This sequence comes from Amycolatopsis sp. La24, assembly GCF_029087445.1. Lineage (NCBI taxonomy): Bacteria > Bacillati > Actinomycetota > Actinomycetes > Pseudonocardiales > Pseudonocardiaceae > Amycolatopsis > Amycolatopsis sp. La24. The sequence continues at coordinate 91,584 of NZ_JARACH010000025.1, read as the reverse complement.
GGCGAACTGGACCCGGGCTCCACGCCGGAGATGACCCGCCGGCTCGCCGAGGCCGTCCCGGACTGCACGGCGGAGGTGATCCCGGGCGCCCGGCACATGCTTCCCGTCCAGAATCCCCGCGAACTCGTCACCTGTTTGACCGCATTCATCGGAAGGTGCTCCCATGTCTGAGCCTCGACGGCTGTACCACTTCATCGGCGGCAAGCCGACGCCGCCGGATTCGGGCGAGTATTTCCCGAGCGCCAACCCGGCCACCGGCGAGGTCCTCTACGAGGCGGCGCGCGGCAACCACCGCGACATCGCCGCCGCGGTGGAAGCCGCCCGCAAGGCGTTCGACGACTCGCAATGGCAGGAGCTGAGCCAGACCCGGCGCGGTCATCTGCTGCGCCGCCTCGGCGACCTGATCGCCGAGAACGCCGAAGAACTCGCCCGTTCGGAAAGCCTCGACAACGGGAAACTGCTGCGCGAAATGCGCGGCCAGCTCGCTACTCTGCCCGAGTACTACCACTACTACGCCGGGCTCGCGGACAAGATCCAGGGCGACGTGATCCCGACGTCCGACCGGCGGGTCCTCAACTACACCGTCCGCGAGCCGCTGGGCGTCGTCGGCGCCATCACGCCGTGGAACTCCCCGCTCACCCTGACCGGCAGCAAACTCGCACCGGCCCTGTGCGCGGGCAACACGGTCGTGATCAAGCCGTCCGAGCACACGTCCGCGACGGTGCTGCGCCTCGCCGAACTCGCGGTCGAGGCGGGCTTCCCGCCCGGAGCGGTCAACGTCGTGACCGGGTTCGGCGGCGAGGCGGGACAACCGCTGGTGGACCACCCCGGGCTCGCCAAGATCTCGTTCACCGGCAGCACCGCCACCGGGTCGCGGATCGCCGCCGCGGCCGCGGGCCGGTTCATCGGCTCGACACTCGAACTCGGCGGGAAGTCGCCGAACATCGTCTTCGAGGACGCGGACGTCGCGAACGCGGCGACCGGCGTGGTGGCGGGGATTTTCGCCGCCGCCGGGCAGACCTGCATCGCGGGCAGCCGGGTGTTCGCCCACCGCGCCGTGTACGACGAACTGCTCGAACGCGTCAGCGAACGAGCCCGCAGCATCCGCATCGGCGACCCGCTCGCCGACGACACCGAACTGGGCCCGCTCGCGTTCCCGGACCAGCGCGACAAGGTCGCGTCCTATGTGGACCTCGCGCGCAGTGAGGGCGCCCGGGTGCTGACCGGCGGCCGCGCCACCGACGGCGGGCTTGGCGGCTGCTTCTACGAACCCACTGTGCTCGTGGATGTCCACAATGGAATGCGCGCCGTGCGCGAGGAGATCTTCGGCCCGGTCGCCGCGATTATGCCGTTCGACACCGAGGACGAGGTCGTGGCGCTGGCGAACGACACCGACTACGGGCTCGCCGCGGGCGTGTGGACGACGAATCTCGCCCGCGCGCACCGGATGGCGGCGCGGCTGGACGCCGGCACGGTGTGGGTGAACACCTACCGCGCCATGTCGCCGATGTCGCCCCGGCAGGGCTTCAAGGCCAGCGGCGTCGGCGTCGAGCACGGCACCGAGACCATCAAGGAATACACCCGCCTCAAGAGCGTCTGGATCAACACCGACGAAGGCCCGGTGCCCGATCCGTTCGTGATGCGGGGCTGATCGTGCCGAACATCGACATCAGCCTCGCCGAGGGCCGGAGCGAACAGCAGATCCGCGACCTGATCTCGGCCGTGCACGAGGCGGTGCTCAGCACCGTCGGCGCCCGGCCCGAGCACATCCGCGTCCTCGTCCGCGAAATCCCCCGGACCCATTGGGCCACCGGGAACCAGACCATCGCCGAGATGCACGACGGCCGACCGAAGGAGTTTCAATGAGGTTCTCCCTCTTCGTCCACATGGAACGCTGGGACGAGCAGACCACCCACCGCGAGCAGTTCGAGAACCTGGCCGAACTGGCGCTCATGGCCGAGGCCGGCGGGTTCGGCACCGTGTGGGTCGGCGAGCACCACGCGATGGAGTACACGATCGCGCCCAGCCCGATGCCCGTCCTCGCCTACCTCGCCGCCAAGACCAGCACCATCCGGCTCGGCGCGGGCACCATCATCGCCCCGTTCTGGAACCCGATCCGCGCCGCGGGCGAAACCGCGCTGCTGGACGTGATCAGCAACGGCCGCATGGAAGTCGGCGTCGCCCGCGGCGCCTACCAGATCGAATTCGACCGGCTCGCCCCCGGCCTGAAGGCCACCGACGGCGGCAAGCACCTGCGGGAACTGGTGCCCGCGGTCCGCGCGCTCTGGCAGGGCGACTACGCCCACGACGGCGAGATCTGGCAGTTCCCGACCGCGACCAGCGTCCCCAAGCCGGTCCAGCAGCCGACGCCGCCGATGTGGGTCGCCGCGCGGGACCCGGCGTCGCACGACTTCGCGGTCGAGCAGGGCTGCAACGTCATGGTGACGCCATTGATGAAGGGCGACGAGGAAGTGGCCGCCCTCAAGGAGAAGTTCGACACCGCGGTCGGCAACCACCCCGAGGTCCCGCAGCCGGAGATCATGGTGCTGCGCCACACCTACGCGCACTCGCCCGACGACCCCGACGGCTGGCGTCCGGCGGCCGCGGCGATTTCCCGGTTCTACCGCACCTTCGACGCCTGGTTCGGCAACAAGACCGTGCCGGAGAACGGTTTCCTCGAGCCGAGCCCGGAGTCGAAGTTCGCCGATCGTCCCGAATTCTCGCTCGATTCCTTGCACCGCACCGCGATGATCGGCACCCCGGAGGAGATCATCGCCCGCCTCAAGGAATACGAAGCACTGGGCATCGACGAGTTCAGCTACTGGACCGACAACAGCATGACGCACGAAGAGAAGAAGGAATCCCTCGCCCGCTTCATCTCCGACGTCGTGCCGGTCTTCTCCTGACTGTTCGCCGTCACGCGCCGTCGGGGTCGTTGCGCTTCTGGCGCAGGGATCGGCGCACCAGCATCGCCGTCAGCACAATGATGACCAGGGCCAGCGCCACCACGGTATCCGGTATAGCGCCGAAAACCCGCTGGACCGTCTGCTGCGCCTCGAATTGCTGGTCGACGCCGACCGCGGCCCCGACGGCTGCGGTGCCGTCGGTGGCCAGGAACAGCACGCCGATGGCGATGAACAGCAGGCCGGAGATCAGAGACGTCGACTGGGTGCGCAGCGGGCCGATCCGCAGCTCGCGGCCGCGCAGCCAGCGTCGCGAAGACAGGCGCAGGCGGTCCCACAACAGGGCCAGCACGAACAGCGGTGCTGCCATCCCGACGGCGTAGACGGCCATCAGCAGGGCACCGTAGGCCGGGTGCGCGCCGAGCGCGGCGACGGTCAGAATGCCGCCCAGCAACGGGCCGGAGCAGAATCCAGCGAGGCCGTACACCGTGCCGAGCGCGAAAACGGAGACCAGGCTGGAGATTCGCCATTTCCCGGCGAAGCGTCCGGCGGCGGTGCTGCCGAATCCGAGGCCGACGATCGTCATCAGCCCGAGCAACACCAGCAACGCGCCGCCCACGGTGGTGGCGATGCCGCGGTAGCGGGTGAGCAGTTCCCCGATCGCCGCCACCCCGGCGCCCAGCGGCACGAGCACGACCATGAGACCCGCGAGAAAGGCGGCGGTGCGCGAAAGCAGCGCGCCGACCGTGCCGAACGCGTAAGCGAAAAACGACGGCAGCAGCAGCGCGGCACACGGGCTGACCAGAGAAAGGAGACCGCCGAGGAACGCGGTGAGCAGGCTGACGCCGGTCACGACGCGCCGGCCAGAGCGCGGTCGATCTGCTGCTCGAACAGCTCGGTCGGCTGGGCGCCGAGGACCGGGTAGCCGTTGACGGAGAACGCGGGCGTGCTGGACACCCCGAGCGCGGACGCCTCGGCGAGGTCCGTGCGCACCTCCTGGGCGAGCTGCGGGGAGGCGGAGTCCTGCTGGAAGCGGGCCAGGTCGGGGACCCCGGCGGTGCGGGCGAATTCCAGGAGCCGGTCCGGCGGCAGGTCCGGGTGGCCCTTCTCGGGCGCGGCGTCGTAGAGGGCGTGGTTGAACTCCCAGAACTTCCCCTGCAGCGCCGCGGCGCGGCCCGCGATCGCGGCTTGCATCGACTGGTCGCCGAAGATGGGGAAGTCGCGCCACTCGATCCGCAGCTTGCCGGTGTCGACGTACCGTGTGGCCAGCGTGCGTTCGGTGTCCTTGCTGAACTTCGCGCAGAACGGGCACCGGTAGTCGGAGAAGATCACCATGGACACCGGCGCGTCCGGCTTGCCGAGCGCGAGCGGATCGCCGGGCTTGCGGTGCGCGAGTTCGCCGAGCGGGCCGAGGGACGGCTTGGCCGGCGGGGCAGTGGAGGCGGGCGAGGCGTTCGTGTCGGTCTTCGAGGAAATGACCGCGAAGACCACGAGTCCCAGCACGGCGACGGCCAGCGCCGCTGCGAGGACGAGGGTGGGAACTCCGCCGTTGCGCCGGGCCATGCCGCCGACTCCTCTACTAAGTCGATAGTAGTTAACTACTAAGAACCTAGTAGACAGCGATGACCGGAGATCAGCCGGGGCCGGGAAAAGTCAGCTGGTGCGGCTCAGGCAGAGCAGCGTGAGCGACGCGACCGCCATCGCGGCGGACACCAGCGGCGGCAAGAGCGCCGTGGTTCCGGCCAGGCCGCGGGAGATCGCCCCGGAGCGCCGCAGCATCGGCGAGCGGGGCCGGGTCAGCCACGAAACCCTGGCTTGTACGTGCGCGCCGAAACCGACGACACCGGGTGGGGCAGGGGCGGGTGCCATCGAGTGCAGGGCACCGGTGACGGCGGGAAGACCGCACGCGTTGACGGCCGCGGCATCCGCGGAAAGCTCGCACAGCACGGAAATCGCGGCCGGGGCGGCTCGGCACAACGGAACCCACGGCAGTGCGCGGGCCATCGAATGGGCGAGGGTGACCGCGAGATGGTGCCGTCCGCGCAGATGTGCTCGTTCATGGGCGAGCACGGCTTGGGCGACGTCGTCCTCGAGGCGGTCCACCGCGGTCGAGGCGACGACGATCCCGCGGCGGAACCGGCCGATGGAGAACGCGAGCGGCTGTTCGCTGGGCACCCACCAGACGTCGCCGGACACCCGGGCCACCGCGCGCAGGGTCCTCGCGCGGTCGCGGCGGTTCCGGCTGCCGCTGACCAGATCCGCGGTCAGCACGCTGCCGAGCCGGACGAGGAGCAGCAGCACGGTGAGGCCGGTGAGAAGGCGGGTCAGCAGGAGCCACGGGAACGCGGAGTGGCCGATCGCCCGCCAGCAGACGGTGGCGAGCCCGAGCGCTCCGTCCGGGACGGCCGGGTCGGGGCTCAGCAGGATGACGGCCGCCGAGAGGGCGGTCGCGATCATCGAGAGGGCGGCGACCAGCCACGCGCACAGCGACAGGGCGGGATGGACCCGCGGCGTGCTGCCGGGCCGCAGGTAGCGGGGCGCCCCGGCGGCGATGACGACAGAGGCGAGCAGGAAGGCGACGGCGAGCGTCACGAGCGCTCCGGCTTCCGGGGCTCGTCGAGGGCTTGGCGCAGGAACTGCGATTCCTCGGTGTTCATGTCGCGCGCGAAGCTCATCAGCACCCCGCGCGGATCGCCCAGCGAGTCGAGCAGATCGCGGAGCATCTGCGCGCCAGCCTCCTCCCGTGCGCGGGCAGGACGGTAGGACCACGCGCGCCCGTCGCGTTCCCGGACGACCCAGCCTTTGGTGTGCAGGTTGTCGAGCACGGTCATGACGGTGGTGTAGGCGAGATCGCGCTCGGCCCGCAGCGTCGAATGGACCGCACGGACGGTCTGGGGGACGTCCGAGTCCCACAGCGCCGCCATGATTCGGCTTTCCAAGTCACCTAGACCAGCCACCCCAGTGATGTACCACAGCCGGGTCGGACGGGTGTCTCCCGGTGGTGCCTGCTGACGCGAATCGCCCGCCAGTTGTCTGGCGGGCGATTCGGCTGATCACTGGGATTCCGGCGTGGCGTGTTCTGGATTGGGCGGCCCCGCCGTCCCGTTGTTCAGCCGACGACGCAGCACCACGACCCACCACAGGAACCCGACCCCCAGCACGACCGCAGCAGTGACCGCGTTCTGCCGGTTCTCCTCCGGCACCGTCAGCGCAGCGACCACGGCGGCGCACCAGAGCAGGCCGAGCACGACGACGGGGTTCAGCCAGCGGCCGAGGTCGAAGACGCCGGGCCGGGCGGCCGGGATGCGGCCTCGGCGGGCGGCGATGGCGGTCGCGGTCAGGGTCAGGCCGTAGACCAGGTAATAGGTCAGGCCGACCATGGCGTAGATCTGGCCGACGATGCCGCCGTTGAGCAGGTTGAGCCCGATCGCGACCGCGGCGACGAAGACGATCGCCCGGACCGGGGCGCGGCTGCGGCTGCCGACCTTCTGCAGGCCGCGGGACGCGGGCAGCATGTTGTCGCGGGACAGCGCGAAGGTCATCCGGGTCGCGACCGCCATGTTGGCGATCAGGCAGGCGAAGATCGAGGCGAAGGCGACCACGATCATCATCGCCCGGGCGAACGGCCCGAGATGCACGGCGAGCAAGCGCAGCACCGGGTTTTCCGCGCTGGCGAAGAAAGTCGCGGGGTCGGCGGGCAGGGCCATGCCCAGGAGCGCGAAGATCAGGAAACCGATGACGCCGGACACGAGCACGGCCCGGAACATCGCGCGCGGGGCGGCGCGGCGCGGGTCGAGTGTTTCCTCCGCGAGGTCGGCGGCTCCTTCCCAGCCGAGGAGCACGTAGACCGGGAGCAGGGCCGCCAGCGAGATGCCGGTGAGGGTCGCCGCGCCTCCGCTCAGCGGGTGGGTGTCGGTCAGGATCCGGGGGCCTTCGGTGTGCCCGAAGAACACGAGCAGCCCGGCGACCAGCACGATGCCGAGGACGACGGTGCCGATCAGTTCGATGGACGCGCCGATGTTGTTGATCCGCGTAGCGACCTTGACCCCGATGATGTTCAGCCCGGCGACCACGACGGTGCAGCCGATGGACAGCGCCTGCACCTGGCGCGGCGTCGGGTCCGTCCAGATCTCCGGCGCGAACACGGTGCCGACCGCGGCGGCCGTCCCGGCGGTCCCGGCGAGGAACGAGACCAGCGCGATCCAGCCGGTGAACCAGCCGAAGTTCGGGCTGACCAGCCGGCTCGACCATTGGTAGGCGTAGCCGGTGATGGGGATCCGCCCGGCCAGGTGCGCGTACACCGCGACCAGGGTGAGGACCAGCAGCAGCACCGGCAGCCACAGGAAGACCGCCGAACCGCCGAGGTACTGGTAGGGATCGGTGAACAGGGTGATGATGCCGGTGTTGATCGACACCATCGAGAACGCGAGCGCGAACGCGGTGAACGAGCTCATGGTCCGGCGGAGCTGCGGCTGGTAGCCGAGCGTGGCGAGATCGTCGTCGTCGGAAACCCGTGCGGCGCGGGCCCGGGTGGCGCCCGGGTGCTCCGGCGCGTTCACCGGACGCCGGTCCCGTAGTCGCGTTCGACGTCGCCGAGCACGTCGTCCAGGACGTCGAGAGCGTGCGAAAGCTGCTCCCGGCTGATGTCGAGCGGCGGCTTGATCTTGATCAGGCTGCCCAGGTTCGCGTAGCGGCTCTCCCCGAAGATCACTCCCTTGCGTTGCGCCCGAAGGAAAACCTCGTGCGCTTCGGCGGGCGCCGGTTCCTTGGTCGCCCGGTCGCGGACCAAATCGATCGACACCATCAGGCCGGGGGAGCGGACGTCGCCGATCAGCGGGTGGCGCGTCTGCATCTCCCGCAGCCGCTCGGTCGCATAGGCACCGTGCTCGGCCGCGCGGGCGGGCAGGTCGTCCTCGATGATCGCTTTGACCGTCGCGAGCCCGGCGGCGATCGAAACGGGGAACTGGCCGAAGGTGAGCTGGTCGTCGCCGGCGAGGAACTTCGCGTGCTCGTGCTTGGCGAGGACCCCGGCGAGCGGGAAGCCGCCGCCGACGCCCTTGCCGAACACGAGGATGTCGGGGTCGAGGCCGTAGTGCTCGCTCGCCCACATCCGCCCGGTCCGGCCGAATCCGGTCTGCACCTCGTCGACGATCAGCAGCATCCCGAATTCGTCGCAGAGCTCGCGGATGCCCCGGTGCCAGCTCGCGGAGAACTCGTTGTGCCCGCCGTTGCCCTGGATCGGTTCGTAGATCAGGGCGGCGACCGGGCCTTCGGCGCCCTTCTCCAGGATGTCGCGGACGACGGCGAGCGTCAGTTCGGTGTCCTCTTCGGCGGTCCGGCCGAGCCGGGGGCGGAACAGGTCCGGCCGGGGCAGCCGCAGGAACCGGGGCTGCAGCCGGGCGAACGCGTTGCCCGGATGCGGCCAGCTGGCTGCCATGGTGGCGATCGACCGTCCGTGGTACCCGTCGTGCAGCACCGCGACGTGCTCGGCGTCCGGGCGGTTGCGCAGGGCGAGTTTCAGCGCCATCTCCACCGCCATCGACCCGTGCAGGGTGAACCCGACCCGGTTGAGGTCGCCGGGGGCGATGGACACCATGAGCGCGGCCAGCTCGAGCAGTGCCGGGGTGTGGAAAGTGGGGCGGGCGTGGGTGAGCTCGCGAGTCTGCGCGATCGCGGCCTCGATGACGCGCTCGTCGCCGGCGCCGAGGTTGTTCGACCAGGCCTGCGCGGTGCAGTCGAGGTACTCGTTGCCGCGGTCGTCCCACACCAGCGAGCCCTGGGCGCGGACCAGGGTCAGCTTCTCCGGGTCGCCGCCGGCCGGCTCGTGCAGGAGGGCCTCCCGCCCGAGGAGGTGCAGGTCGGGTGTGTCCGTCAGCGTGCTCGTCACGGTTTCTCCTTGGCAGCGCGGTGGATGTCCGCCCGAGCGTAAGAACGCGAGGCGTCCCGGCGGAAAGACGGAATTGAGTAGACTTCATAGATGCTCTCTATGAATGTGGAGTTGCGGCATCTGCGCGCGTTCGTCGCCGTGGCCGAGGCGGCGAACTTCACGAGGGCCGCCGAGGCGCTGCTGATCTCCCAGCCGTCGCTGAGCTACACGATCCGCCAGCTCGAAGGGCAGCTGGGCTTCCGCCTGTTCGCGCGCACGACCCGCGCGACCGCGCTCACCTCGGCGGGGGAGACGTTCCTCGCCGAGGCACGGGCGGTGCTGGCCCGGTTCGACCAGGCGGCCGTCCTGGCGCGCCGGATGGCGGTCGGCGAGGTCGGCACGCTGCGCGTCGGGTACCTGATCGGCGCGGTCGTCGACCTGGTCCCGGCGATCATGCGGGCGTTCGCGGGCCGGTATCCGGACCTGGACGTCGAACTGGTGGAGTACGACTTCTCCGCGCCCCGGTGCGGGCTCGACACCGGCGAAACCGACGTCGCGATCGTCCGGCCGCCGCTGGATTTGCCCGACCTGCGCGAGCGAATCCTGCGCCGCGAAAAATGCGTCGCGTGCGTCCCGGAAGGACACTCGATCGCCGGACAGCCGGAGGTCGGCGTGGCCCGCCTGCTGAGCGAGCCGATCGTCGCCGCTCCCGGCGACGGGCAGTGGCGGGATTCCTGGATCCTGACCGGCCTGCGCGGCGAATCCCCTGTGGTGGCCTGCGAAGCCGCCACGTTCGAAGCGGAGCTTCAGGCCGTCGCGTTGGGGCGGGGCTTGTCGATCGTGCCCGCTTCGGCGAGCCAGTTCTACGCGCGTCCGGGAGTGCGGTTCGTGCCGATCTCGGACCTTCCGGAGTGCACGGTCGCGGTCGCCTGGTCCGCGGACGCGCCGCAAGCCGCGAAGAACTTCGCGGAGGCCGCGGCGGAGACTGCGCGCGAGTTGTCCGATCGGCCTCAGTGAGCCATCGTCAGCGGCGGCGGCCCGGTGGTGCCGCGGACGACCAGTTTCGGGTCGAGGACTGTCTCGGCCGGCGCGACGGTTTCGTCCTCGAGCCGGGCGACCGCCTGACGGACGGCCTGTTCGGCGATCCGGTTCGCGTCCTGGCGGACGGTGGTCAGATCGAAGTGCGAAAGGTGCGACAGGTGGCTGTCGTCGTATCCGACCACCGACAGGTCTTTGGGCACGTCGAGCCCGGCGCGGGCGAAGGCGTGCAGCAGGCCCGCGGCGCAGCGGTCGTTGCCGGCCAGGATCGCGGTGGGCAGGCGGTCTTCGTCCAGAAGCTGCCGGGCCGCGGCCATTCCGGCGTCTTCGGTGTACTCGCCGGGCAGGACGCGGGCGGGCAGTTTGTGCTTGCGCATCGCGCCGCGGTAGGCGCGGCGGCGGTCCGAGGCTCCCGGGCCCTTGCCGCCGTCGACGTGGACGATCTCGCGGTGGCCCAGTTCGGCCAGGTAGTCGATGGCCTGGCGGACCCCGACCGTGTCGGCGGTGTGGACGCTGTCCAGGTGTGCGCCGGGGACACGCCGGCTGACTGACACCGCGACCGTGCGGCGGCCGAGTTCGGCGAGATAGGCCTGCGGGGACGTGGGGCCCAGCAGGATCACCGCCTCGCAGCGGTGGCTCAGCAGGGCTTCCACCGCCTTGGCTTCGTCCCGTCCGGGGGCGCTGGCCGAGAGCAGCACGTCGTAGCCCAGGCGTTCGGCTTCCGGGTAGATGCCTTCGACCAGGTCCGCGTCGAACGGCTGGTGCACGGTGAGCACGACGCCCAGCGTGCGGCTGCGGCCCCGGGCGAGCAGCCGCGCCGCGTTGTCCGGGTGGTAGCCGAGTTCGTCGGCGGCGCGCAGCACCCGCTGCCGGGTGGCCTCGCTGGCGCCGGGCTGGTCGCGGAAGACGAGCGAGACGAGTGCGCGGGAGACGCCGGCCTTGGCGGCGACGTCGACCATCGTCGGGCGCCGCGGCTTGCCCGCGGGTTCCGCGCCGTCCGCGGGGCCGGGCGGCACTCGGTCGGGCACGTGCGCTCCTCTCGTCGGCGTTCCCGGCGATTCTTCCAGGCTTTCCCGCCCGCCCTTGACACCCGGGTGTGACAGCCAGCATAGTTCTTCGCACTAGAGCGCGCTAGTAGAGCGCGCTAGACAGATTCCCTCCGACGTCCGGGAGGACCGCAAGTGACGACGATGTCCCGCATCACCGCCGGGAACCTGTGCCTCGGGTCGGCGCCCGACTCGTGGGGCGTGTGGTTCCCCGAAGACGAGCAGCAGGTGCCTTGGACCCGCTTCCTCGACGAGCTCGCGAGCGCCGGGTACCGGTGGTTCGAACTCGGCCCGTACGGCTACCTGCCCACCGACCCGCGGCAACTGGCCGACGAGGCCGCCGCCCGGGGCCTGCAGGTCTCCGGCGGCACCGCGTTCGGCGCGTTGCACCGCCCGGAAAAGTGGGCCGAGACGGTCGCGACGGCCCGCCGGGTCGCGGAGCTGACCGCCGCCGCGGGCGCGCACCATCTCGTGTTCATCCCGCCGATGTACCGCGACGAGAAGACCGGCGCGTACACCGAAGAACCGCAGCTCACCGCGGAGCAGTGGAACTCGCTCGGCGGGCGCGCGAACGAACTCGGCCGCATCCTGCTGGACGAGTACGGCGTGCGGCTGGTCCTGCATCCGCACGCGGACAGCCACATCCAGACCCAGCCGGAGATCGAGCGGTTCCTGAACGAGACCGATTCCCGGTACGCCAACCTGTGCCTGGACACCGGGCACGTCGCCTACGGCGGCGGCGACAACCTCGACCTGATCCGCCGGTTCGCCGAACGCATCGGCTACGTGCACATCAAGCAGATGGACCCGGACGTGCTCGCGCAGGTGGCCGCCGAAGGGCTGTCGTTCGGCGAAGCGGTGAAACGAGGCGTGTGCGTCGAGCCGCCCGCGGGAGTGCCGGACCCGGCGTCCGTCGTCGAGGCACTGTCCGCTTTGGACGCGGAGCTGTTCGTGATCGTGGAACAGGATCTCTACCCGTGCGCGGCCGAGGTCCCGCTGCCGATCGCGGTGCGCACCCGCGAATATCTCGCCGCGCAGGGACTGGCCGGCACCGCCCGGCCGCGCCTGGGCTGAACACGATCCGGGGAACCACGGGGAAACTCACGCGCCAGTGGGGTCTGGCGCACCGAACCGGGAGCAACCGCATGAGTCACGTCCGGGCAACGACGCCACCGGCCGTACCGCTTGAGGAGAAGGGCCCGCATTCCCGCCGGCTGCGGCTGGTCACCGTCATCGCGACGTTCGGCGGCCTGCTGTTCGGCTACGACACCGGGGTCATCAACGGCGCGCTGCCGTACATGAAGTCCGACCTCGGCCTGTCCCCGTTCACCGAAGGGCTGGTCACGAGTTCGCTGCTGCTGGGAGCCGCGCTCGGCGCGATCCTCGGCGGGCGGCTGGCCGACCGGCGGGGACGGCGGCGCACGATCCTGGTGCTGGCCGCGATCTTCCTGATCGGCACGCTGGGCTGCACGCTCGCCCCGGTCACCGCCGTGATGGTGCTCAGCCGGTTCGTGCTGGGCCTGGCCGTCGGCGGCGCTTCGGTGACGGTGCCGACCTATCTCGCCGAGGTGTCGCCAGCGGAACGGCGCGGCAGGCTGGTCACCCAGAACGAGCTGATGATCGTGTCCGGCCAGCTGCTCGCGTTCACCTTCAACGCGTTCATCGGCAACGCGTTCGGCGAGAGCAACGGCGTGTGGCGCTGGATGCTGGTGATCGCGACCCTGCCCGCGGTGGTGCTGTGGTTCGGCATGCTGGTGATGCCGGAAAGCCCGCGCTGGCTGGTGTCGAAGGACCGGTTCGCCGACGCGCTGGCGGTGCTGAAGCAGGTGCGCTCGGAGCAGCGCGCGACGGCCGAACTCGACGAGGTGCGCCGGCTCGCGCTGGAGGACAAGAAGTCCCAGACCGGCGGGCTGCGCGACCTCGCCACTCCGTGGATCCGGCGGCTGGTGCTCGTCGGCATCGGGATCGGGGTCGTGCAGCAGGTGACCGGGGTCAACTCGATCATGTACTACGGCACGCAGATCCTCACCGACGCCGGGTTCTCCGCGAACAGCGCGCTGACCGCGAACATCGCCAACGGGGTGATCTCGGTGCTGGCCACCTTCGCCGGGATCTACCTGCTGGGCAAGGTGAACCGCCGCCCGATGCTGATCGCCGGGCAGATCGGCACGACGTCGGCGCTGCTGCTGATCGGGCTGTTCTCCCTGCTGCTGCCCGCCGGGCAGGGCCGGGCGTTCGTGGTGCTCGCGCTGACCATCACGTTCCTGGCGTTCCAGCAGGGCGCGATCTCGCCGGTCACCTGGCTGATGCTGTCGGAGATCTTCCCGCTGAAGCTGCGCGGGCTCGGCATGGGGATCGCGAGCCTGGTGCTGTGGCTGACGAACTTCGCGATCGGCCTGACGTTCCCGATCCTGGTCGACGCGCTGCACATCTCCATGACGTTCTTCCTGTTCGTGCTGCTCGGGCTGGCGGCGATCGCCTTCGTGGCGAAAGTCGTCCCGGAGACCCGCGGCCGCTCGCTGGAAGCACTGGAAACCGAGCTGCACCAACGGTTCGGCGCGCCCGCGCTGGCCGCGAAGGAGGGCTGAACGATGGCGGTGCTCGCCGCGGTCACTGACTCGCGGGAAGGGGATCTCGCGCTCGCTCGCGGGATCGAGGAAGCCGCGCTGCGCGGGACGAAGCTGCTGGTGGCGAACCTGCGGCTGACCCCGCTGGACGCGCCGGACGCGGCGGAGGTGCTGGACCGCCGCCCCGGCGTGGACGTCGCCGAGCACGTGCTCGACCTGCTGGCCGAGCGGGCCGGCGAGGTCGACCTGCTGGTGATCGGGATGAAACGGCGTTCGCCGGTGGGGAAGCTCGTGCTCGGCAGCGTCGCGCAGCGGCTGCTGCTCGGCGCGGAGGTGCCTGTCCTGGCTGTGAAGACAGCCGAATACTGAAGAGGTGAAGGGAGAACCCGCCGTGACCGTACGCGTGGGAGTGATCGGGGCCGGGATGATCGGGCAGGACCACGTCCGGCGGCTGACCGACGTGGTCGCCGGAGCCGAGGTGGTCGCGGTGGCCGACCTCGACGCCGAGCGGGCCGCGCGGGTCGCCGAGGCGGTCGGCGCCCGGGCGGCCGCCGACGGGGCTGACCTGATCGGACAGTCCGATGTGGACGCTGTGGTGGTCACGTCGTGGGGGCCGACGCACGCGGAGCACGTCCTGGCGGCGATCGCCGCGGGGAAGCCGGTGTTCTGCGAGAAGCCGCTGGCCACCACGGCGGAGGACTGCCTGCGGATCGTGGAGGCCGAGCAGGCCTTCGGCCGCCGGCTCGTGCAGGTCGGGTTCATGCGCCGCTACGACGCGGGGTACCGCGAGATGAAACGCGTGCTGGACGCGGGCGAGATCGGCACGCCGCTGATGGTGCACTGCGCGCACCGCAACGCGACCGTGCCGGAGAGCTACCACTCGGAGATGGCCGCGCAGGACACCGCCGTGCACGAGATCGACGTGCTGCGCTGGCTGCTGTCCGACGAGATCGTGTCCGCGCAGGTGCTCACGCCGCGGTCGACGGGGAACCGGTTCCCGCACCTGCGGGACCCGCAGATCATGCTGTTCGAGACCGCGGCCGGGGTGCGGATCGACCTCGAGGTGTTCGTGAACTGCCAGTACGGCTACGACATCCAGTGCGAGACGGTGGGCGAGACCGGGCTGGTCCGGCTGCCCGATCCGGCGAGTCCTGCCGTGCGCACCGCCGGGTCGAGCCGGGTGGCGGTCCTCCAGGACTGGAAGCAGCGGTTCGCCGCGGCGTTCGACGTCGAGTTTCAGGAATGGATCGACACGCTCGCGGCCGGCCGCGAACCGGCCGGACCGTCCTCTTGGGACGGTTACGCCGCGACGGTGATCACCGACGCGACGGTGGAGGCCCTGCACACCGGTCGGGTGGTCGGGGTGACGATGAAGGACCGGCCCGCCTTCTACGCCGGGGACGCGCGGTGAAGCTGGGCGCCTACACCGCTTGCCTGCACGACCACACCCTGGCCGAGGCGCTCGACGTGCTGCGGGCCAACGGATTGACCTCGGCGGAGGTGAACAGCGGCGGATTCCTCCCGGCCCCGCACTGCCCGGTCGACCTGCTGCTGTCCTCGGCCTCGGCGCGCCGCGAGTACCTGGCGGCGTTCGCGGAGCGCGGCATCGAGCTGACAGCGTTGAACTGCAACGGGAACCCGCTCAACCCGCTTCCGGGAGTCGGGCCGAAGCACGCCGAGGACCTGCGCCGCAGCATCCGGCTGGCCGGGCTGCTCGGCGTGCGGAATGTCGTGACCATGTCCGGCACTCCCGGCTCCGACCCGGACGCGAAATACCCGTCGTGGGTGGTGAACCCGTGGGACGGCGTGTACCTGGACGTGCTGGACTACCAGTGGGACGTCGCGGCGGAGTTCTGGAACGAGATCGACGCGCTGGCCCGGGAAAACGGCGTCCGGGTCGCGATCGAGATGCATCCGCACAACCTGGCGTTCTCGCCGGTGACGCTCAAGCGGTTGGTCGACGAGACCGGCGCGACGAACCTCGGCGCGGAACTGGACCCGTCGCACCTGATGTGGCAGGGCATGGACGTGCTCGCCTGCATCCGGTGGCTGGGCCCGCTGGTGTTCCACGCCGCGGCGAAGGACGTGACGCTCTGCCCCGGGGCGGACGTCCGCGGCGTGCTGGACACGTCGTTCACCCGGGTGCCCGCTGCGCAGGAAGGCAAGGTCCCGACCGGGATCGGCTACTGGTGCTCGGCGTGGCCGCAGGACCCGGCGTGGAAGTTCGTCGCGGTCGGCCTCGGGCACGACACGGGCTACTGGACCGGGTTCCTGCGTGCGCTGCAGGAGGCCGATCCGGGGATCGCGGTGAACATCGAACACGAGGACGCCGCCTACTCGCAGACCGAAGGGCTCGCGCTCGCGGCGAAAAACCTGCACGCCGCCGCTCGCGACTTGTGAAGCCGATCCACGCGCGGGGCGGCCGGGGCACTTTCCCGGCCGCCCCGCCTGTTCTCCGGAGGAAACCGTGAAACTCGCTCTCGACCCGCAGATGTTCTACGCCACCCATTCCGTGCTCGACCTGCCGGACGTGGTGGCGCGCCTGGGCTACTCGTGGCTCGAACTGTCCCCGAAAGCCGACTTCATCCCGTTCTTCGGCCACCCGCGCGCCGACGACGCCACGGTGGCGAAACTGCGCAAGCGCGCCGCTGACGCCGGGGTGGGCATCGCGTCGGTGCTGCCCGTGCTGCGCTGGTCCGGCCCGGGGGAGGAGGAACGCCAAGCCGCGGTGCGCGCGTGGAAGCGGGCGATCCAGATCGCGGTCGACCTGGGGGTGGACACGATGAACTCGGAGTTCAACGGCCGCCCGGAGGCCGCCGAGTTCGCCGAGAGCCAGTTCCTGCGCTCGATGGACGAGCTGATCCCGGTGTTCGAGCGCGAGGGCGTGAAGCTGGTGCTGGAACCGCATCCGGACGACTTCATCGAGGACGGCCATGCCGCTGTGCAGTTGGTGCGGGGGCTCAATCGGGATTGGATCTCGTTCCTCTATTGCACGCCGCACACGTTCCATCAGGGCAACGATGCGGCGGGGATCATCGCTGACGCTGGGGACAAGGTCACTTACGTGCACCTTGCTGACACCCTGGACCACACTGCGTCGAACGGGCTGCGGTACATCGTGAATCCGCCGGGTTCGACTGTCCGGGTCCATCAGCATGCCGAGATCGGGCGGGGCGAGGTCGATTTTGACGAGGTTTTCGCCGCGCTCGCCGATGTCGGGTTCGACGGGGTGGTGTCGTCGTGTGTGTTCGGCTGGGAGGAACGGGCGGAGGAGATTTCGGTGCGGCAGCGGGAGAAGGCTGTCGGGTTGGTGGAGAAGCATTTTGGGGGCGGGAAGCTTTAGGGCTACAGTGCGGTTTTCTCAGTAGTGCGGTGGGGGTGAAGCTGCTTCTGGCCGAGGGGCGCGGTTGGGCTGGTGCCGGCGTACGTGAGGGGAACCCTGAGGGAATCAGATTCCCTCAGGGTTCCCCTCACGTACGCGAAAACCTCCAGTGCCAGGGACTTAAGGCGGCCCTGCGGGTGCGTGGGGAGCGCGTCTGCCCGGGTCGGGAAGGCTGGGCTGGCTGTCGGCAGGCGGGCCGGTCGGGCGGAAGCGCGGTGTGCGGTCTGTGAGGGACCCCTTGAGGGAATCTGATTCCCTCAAGGGGCCCCTCACGGACTCACGGATACGGTCAGACGGATATCAGTCGGGCATTTCGGCGGGTTTGGTGTCCTGTGCGGACAGTCCGCAGGCCGAAGCCGCCCAGCTTAAGTCCCTGGCATTGACGAGAAAACCTCAGTGAAGGGGGCACGCCCGGCCGGGTGCGCCCCTTCGTCGTGGTTCAGTTGGCAGTCGGGAAGTTGAACGCCGCCCCGTGCGCCTCGGTCTCCGGCCACCGCGTGGTGACCACCTTGGCGCGCGTATAGAACCGCACTCCGGCCGGGCCGTGGATCGGGCTGTCGCCGATGAGGGAGTCCTTCCAGCCGCCGAACGAGTAGTACGACATCGGGACCGGAATGGGCACGTTGACGCCGATCATGCCGACATGCACGCCGCGCTGGAAGCGGCGGGCCGCTTCGCCGCTCCCGGTGAAGATGGCGGTGCCGTTGCCGTACGGGTTGGCGTTGATCAGCGCAATCGCTTCGTCCACTGTGGACACTCGGACGACCGCCAGCACCGGGCCGAAGATTTCCTCGCGGTAGGCCTGCATTTCGGTGGTCACGTGGTCCAAAAGGGACGGTCCGACGAAGAAGCCTTCCTCGTGCCCGTCGACCGAGTGGCCGCGTCCGTCGACCACCACGGTCGCGCCTTCTTCGGCGCCGCGGGCGACGGCGGTGACCACGCGGTCGCGCGCGGCGGCGGTGACGACCGGGCCCATGTCGTTCGTGGCGTCGGAGCCGGGGCCGACCTTGACCTCGCGGGCCTTGCGTTCCAGCACGCCGATCAGCCGGTCGCCGGCGTCGCCGACCGCGACCGCGACGGAGATCGCCATGCACCGTTGCCCGGCGGAGCCGAACGCGGCGGCGGTGAGGTGGTTGGCGGCGTACTCGAGGTCGGCGTCGGGCAGCACGACGGCGTGGTTCTTCGCGCCGCCGAGGGCTTGGACGCGTTTGCCGGTCGCGGTGCCGTGCTCGTGCACGTACTTGGCGATCGGCGTGGAGCCGACGAACGACACCGCGGACACGCCCGGGTGGTCCAGCAGGGCGTCCACCGCGACCTTGTCGCCGTGCACGACGTTGAACACGCCGTCGGGCAGGCCGGCTTCGGCGTAGAGCCGCGCGACCAGGTTGGACGCGGACGGGTCGCGTTCGCTGGGCTTGAGCACGAAGGTGTTGCCGGCGGCGATGGCGACCGGGTGCATCCAGAGCGGCACCATGATCGGGAAGTTGAACGGGGTGATGCCCGCGACAACGCCGAGCGGCTGGCGGAAGTCGTGCACGTCGACGCCGCGGGAGACCTGGTCGGAGAAGCTGCCCTTGAGCGCGTCGGCGATGCCGCAGGCGTATTCGACGACCTCGCGGCCGCGCACGATCTCGCCGCGCGCGTCGTCGACGACCTTGCCGTGTTCGCTGGAGATGACGCGGGCGAGCTCGTCCTCGTGCTTGACCAGCAGTTCGCGGAAGGCGAAGAGGATCCGGGTGCGCTGGGTGAGCGAGGATTCGCTCCAGGACTCGGCGGCCTTCGCGGCGGCGGCGACGGCGGTGTCCACGTCGGCCGATTCGGCGAGCAGGACGGCGGACTGCTGTTTGCCGGTAGCGGGGTCGTAGACCGGCGCGGTGCGGGTGGAACCGGCGGGGGTGGAGACGCCGTTGATCCAGTGTTCGATGGTGTTCACTTCGCTCCTCGTCGAGAGGTCGGTCAGAGGTACGGGCGCTGTTTGCGTTTGACGTCGGCGTAGGTTTCGCGCGCCGCTCGGGTCGAGTCCAGGTCGGACACCTCGCTGACCGGCACGTCCCACCACGCCGATCCGGGCGGGTTGGGGCCGAGCAGGTCGGTTTCGACGTGCACGACGGTGGTCGTGGAGTTCGCCTTGGCCTGTTTCACCGCGGCCCGGAACTCGTCCACAGTGGACGCGCGGAGCACCGTCGCGCCGAGACCGGCGGCGTTGGCGGCGAGATCGACGGGCAGTACGCCGCCCTCGAGCAGGCCGTTGTCGGCACGGTACCGGTAGGAAGTGCCGAATCGTTGCGAGCCAAGGGATTCCGACAACGATCCGATCGAGGCGAACCCGTGGTTCTGCACGAGCACGATGATCACCTTGAGCCCTTCGGCGACCATCGTGACGATTTCCTGCGCCATCATCAGGTACGAGCCGTCGCCGACGAGCACGACCACTTCCCGGTCGGGCGCGGCCATTTTCGCGCCGACGCCCGCGGCGACCTCGTAGCCCATGCACGAGTAGGCGTATTCGACGTGGTAGGCCTTCGGATCGCGGGCGCGCCAGAGCATCTGCAGGTCGCCCGGCATCGAGCCGGCGGCGTTGATGACCACGTCGCGGTCGTCCAGTTCGCTGTTGAGCGCGCCGAGGATCTCGGTCTGCGCGGGAAGCGGCTGATGCCCGACGGCGAAGCAGGCGTCCGCGGTGCGGTTCCACTCGTCGGCCAGCAGCCGCGCCCGCGTCCGGTACGCGTCGTCGACCTGCCATCCGGCGAGGGCTTCGTGCAGGGCGGCGATGCCGCGTTTCGCGTCCGCCAGCACCATTTCCGCGGAATGCTTCGCGGCGTCGAGGCGCGCGACGTTGAGGTTCACGAACTTCACGGCCGGATTGCCGAACACGGTGTGGGACGCGGTGGTGAAGTCGCTGTAGCGGGTGCCGATGCCCAGCACGACGTCGGCTTCCGCGGCGAGCGCGTTGGCGGCGGACGTGCCGGTGGAGCCGATGCCGCCGACTGCACTCGGGTGGTCCCACGGGACCGCGCCCTTGCCCGCGTGCGTGTCGGCGACGGGAATCCCCGTGGCGGTGGCGAAGGCGCGCAGTTCTTCCCAAGCCTCGGAGTACACGACGCCGCCGCCAGCAACGATCAGCGGGGCCTTCGCGGCGCGCAGCAGGTCCACCGCGCGGCCGAGTGCTTCCGGTTCGGGCACCGGGCGGTCGATGTGCCAGACGCGGCTCCGGAAGAACTCCTCGGGCCAGTCGTAGGCTTCGGCTTGCACGTCCTGCGGCAGCGCGAGCGTGACCGCGCCGGTCTCGACCGGGTCGGTCAGCACGCGCATGGCGGCGAGGGCGGCGGAGATCAGCTGTTCGGGCCGGGTGATCCGGTCGAAGTACTTCGACACCGGGCGGAACGCGTCGTTGACCGTGACGTCGCCGCCGCGGGTGTCCTCCAGCTGTTGCAGCACCGGGTCGGGGCCGCGGGTGGCGAACATGTCGCTGGGCAGCAGCAGGACCGGGATCCGGTTCGTGGTGGCGAGGGCGGCTCCGGTGATCATGTTCGTCGAGCCGGGGCCGGTGGACGCGGTGCAGGCGAAGGCCTGGAGCCGGTTGCGCATTTTCGCGAACGCGGTCGCGGCGTGGACCTGGCCCTGTTCGTTGCGCGCGAGGTAGTACGGCAGGTCGTCGGAGCCGGTGCGGGCGGCCTGCAGCAGCGCTTGCCCGATCCCGGCGACGTTGCCGTGCCCGAAGATCCCGAAACAGCCGGGGATCAGCCGGTGTTCGACGCCGTCGCGCTCGGAGTACTGGTTGGCCAGGAACCGCACCAGGGCTTGCGCGGTGGTGAGCCTCATCGTGCGCCTCCGAACGGCAGCCGCGGGTCGACGTCTTGGGATTCCCAGGTTTGGCGGACCCACGCGTGCGCGGGGTCGTCGCAGATCAGCCACGCCCGTTCGGGTCCGGGGCCGGCCATCACGTTGAGGTAGTACAGGTCGTAGCCGGGCGCGGCCATCGACGGGCCGTGCCAGCCGTGCGGGATCAGCACGACGTCGCCGGTGCGGACCTCTTCCAGGACGTCGATCGGGCGCTCGGGAGTGCCGTAGACGCGCTGGTAGCCCATGCCGTCGCCGGCGACCTCGAAGTAGTAGATCTCCTCGAGTTCGCTTTCGCCCTCGCGTGCCTCGTCGTGCTTGTGCGGCGGATAGGACGACCAGTTCCCGCCCGGTGTAAGGACTTCGCAGACGAGCAGCTGGTCGGCGTCGAAGGTGTGCGGCAGGCAGTAGTTGTTGACCTGGCGGCTGCAGTTGCCCGCGCCGCGCAGTTCCGTCGGCACGCCGTCGGCGGGGCCGTAGCGCGCGGGCAGCCGCTTCGAGGTCTTCGCCGAGGGCAGCGCGAACCTGCCCTGTCCGGTGATCGTCGCCTCGGCATCCCTGGGCAGGTAAGCGAAATCGGTGACCGCGTCGAACACGCCGGTGCGCCCGGCCAGCTCGAACGTCTCGCCGTCGACCGACACCGAGCAGCTGCCGGACAGCGGGAGCACGAGCGTTTCCGCGTCGCCGGTGGAGACGGTCTCGGCACCGTCGAGTTCCAGCACGCGCAGGCCGGAGTAGCCCCATCCGGCCGATTCGGGAGTGATTTCGAGACTGAACCGGTTCACAGCAACCCCACCGCCGTATCGACCGCCTTTGCCACGTCGCCGTCGTGCGGATAGAGCAGCGACCGTCCGACCACGAGACCCTGCACAGTCGGCAGCGCGAGCGCCTGCTGCCAGGACGCGAACGCCGCGTCCGGGTCCTTGACCTCGCCGCCGAGCAGCACCGCGGGCAGCGTCGAGGCCGCCAGCACCCGCTCCATCTCGGCGACCACCGGCAGCTTCAGCCAGGTGTAGGCCGACGAGCGGCCGAGCCCGGACGCGATGGTGATCGAGCGGATCACGGCGTCGGGGGAGAGGTCGTTCTTGATCCGGCCGTCGACCCATTCGGACAGGAACGGTTCGACCATCGCGACGAGCTTCCGGTCGGCCAGCGCGTCGATCGCCTTCGCGGTGTTCTCCAGGACGTTCGGCGTCGCCGGGTCGGAGAGGCAGATCCGGGTGAGCGTCTTGCCGCCGTCGAACCGCATGCGCGCGATGGTTTCCGCGTCGTAGCAGGCGAACCGGTCGTCGATCTCGAAGCTCGACCCGGCCAGCCCGGTGCGGTTCATCGACCCGATCACCGTCTTGCCGTCCAGCGCGCCGAGCAGGAGAAGGTCGTCGACGATGTCCGGGGTCGCGAGCACGCCGGTGACGCCGGGGCGTTCCAGCGCGAGGCACAGCCGCTCCAGCAGTTCGCCGCGATCGGCCATCGCCAGCGGATCGGAGCCGACCGCGTTCGCGCCCCGCGCGGGGTGGTCCGCGGCGATGATCATCGTGCGGCCCTTGTCGTTGAACGGCGACTTGGCCCGCACGCGCACGGCAGCGGCCTCGGCGATCGCTTCGGGATCGCGCACGCGTTTGGCGACGATCCGCTCGACCGTATTCATTCTTTTCCTCCGAGCTTGCGCAGTACCTGGTCTTCGGTGGGCATGGCGTCCGAACAGGACAGTTGCCCGGCCACATGCGAGCCGGCCGCGTTCGCGAACCGCATCACCCGCGCGGTGTCCCAGCCGGACAGCAGCCCGTGCACCAGCGCGCCGCCGAACGCGTCGCCCGCGCCGAGGCCGTTGACGACCTCCACCGGCACCGGCGGCACCTCCACCTCGCCGGAGTCGTCCACCGCGAGCACGCCCTTCGGGCCCTGCTTCACCACGGCGAGCGAGACCCCCTTGTCCCGCAACGCTTTCGCCGCCTCCCGAGGTTCGCGGACGGCGACCGCGGTGTCGCATTCGTCGAGGTTGCCGACCGCGACCGTGACGTGTTCGAGCGCCTTGCCGACCCATTCCCGGGCCTGCTCGCGCGAGTCCCAGAACATCGGCCGGTAGTCGAGGTCCAGCACCGTGATCCCCCTGCGACCACGGGCCTCCAGCGCCGCCAGCGTCGCCGAACGGCTCGGTTCCTGCGACAGCCCGGTCACCGTCACCCAGAACACCTTCGCCGCGCGGATCGCGTCGAAGTCGAGTTCATCGGCGGAAATGTCGAGATCGGGCGCTTTCGGGAAACGGTAGAAGTAGAGCGGGAAATCGTCCGGCGGGAAGATCTCGCAGAACGTCACCGGCGTCGGCAGCCGCGGCGACGTCCCGACGAACCGGTCGTCCACGCCGTATCCGGCGAGCGCGCGGTGCAGGAACCGGCCGAACGGATCGTCGCCGGTCTTGGTGATCACCGCCGAGGCCCGGCCGTACCGGGCGGCGGCGACCGCGACGTTGGTCGCGCTGCCGCCGAGATACTTGCCGAACGAGGTGACGTCTTCCAGCCCGACGCCGATCTGCTCGGGGTAGACGTCCACCCCGATCCGGCCCATCGTGACGAGGTCGAACCCCGTGGTCATCGTCGCGTCCTCCTGCCTGCCGCGGTGGCTCCGCCCTCTGACAGTGCAGGACCCCGAGGGACTTTGTCAAGACATATGGACATTAGGTCATCGGCACCTGAGTCGGTAGGCTCCCGAGGATGAACGCCAGTCCGGCTTGGGACCCCGCGCGCGAGATCGCGGTGGATCCGGCCAGCCCCGAACCGCTGTACTTCCAGGTCGCGCGCCAGCTGCACGCCGCGATCGAGGACGGCCGCCTGCCGGCGGGCGCGCGGCTGGCGAACGAACTGGACCTCGCGGCCGGGCTGCGGCTGTCCCGTCCCACGGTCCGCCAGGCCATCCAGTCGCTGGTCAACCAGGGGTTGCTGGTGCGCAAGCGCGGGGTCGGCACCCAGGTGGTGCGCACGAAGGTCACCCGTCCGCTGCGGCTGAGCAGCCTGTACGACGACCTCGCCGGGCTGGGCGGAACGCCGGAGACGACGGTGCTGTGCAACCGCGTGGAGGACGCCGACGCGGAGGCCGCCGGGCTGCTGGAAGTCCCCGGGCTGACGCGCGTGCGCCGGTTGAAGCGGATCCGCTCGACGGGCGGCGAGCCGCTCGCGGTGATGAACAACTACCTCCCGGACGGCCTGATCGACCCGTCGGACGAGGACCTGCGGGAGAAGGGCCTGTATCAGCTGCTGCGCGGGACCGGCCTGCGCCTGCACTCCGCGCAGCAGAACATCGGCGCCCGCCTCGCGACCGCCGAGGACGCCGAACTGCTCGACGAGAAGCCGGGGGCCGCGTTGCTGACCATGCAGCGCACGACCTACGACGAGACGGGCCGGGTCGTCGAGTACGGATGGCATGTGTACCGGGCTTCGCGGTACTCGTTCAACCTCTCCCTGGCGAATTCCTGACGCGACTGTCCATTCCGGACAGTCCGGCGGCCGGGGGCGAAACCGGTCTTCGCGATACCCCTGGCGAGACAGCGGGATTCATCGCCAACGTGCATGAATCCGCGAAACTATCCACTTGACAAGTTCTGGGTCTGGCGCTGAAGGTTGTCGGCAACACCAGCGGCGCCGGCGCAGGCGCCGCCGAGCCGTTCCCGGCGGAGGCGCTCAATGTCGAACGCGCAAGTCCAGCACCAGACCGATCTCAAGCGGAACGCTTTCGGCGTTCCCGGAATCCTGTTCTTCGTCCTGTCGGCGCAAGCGCCGCTGACGAGCATCGTGGGCGCGGCCGCGCTCGCCGTGGCGCTCGGGGACGGGGCGGGCGCACCCGGCGCCTATCTCGTCGTCGGCGTCGTGATCGTGCTGTTCGCGGTCGGGTTCACCACGATCACGCGGCACGTGGACACCCGCGGCGGCTTTTTCGCCGTGATCAAGGCGGGGCTCGGCCGTCGCGCGGGCTCCGGCGGATCCGCGCTGGCCCTGTTGTCCTACAACGCGATCCAGATCGCGATGTACGGCCTGTTCGGGGCCAGCCTGTCCGGGTTGCTGTCCCGGCACGCGGGCATTTCCGTGCCGTGGTGGGCCTGCGTCGCGGGCGCGATCGCCGTCGTGTGGTTCCTCGGCTCGCGCAAGATCGAACTCGGCGCCCGTGTGCTCGCCGTGCTCGTTGCGTTCGAATTGCTGCTGTTGGCCGGGTTCGCCGTCGGCGTGGTCGTCACCAAGGGATGGTCCGCTTTGGACGTTCCCGCGAGCTTCGGCCCGAAAGCGGTGCTGGCCGGCGCGCCCGGAGTCGCCATCATGTTCGCGATCGCGTCGATGTTCGGATTCGAATCGACGGCGATCTACTCGGGCGAGGCGAAGGACCCGCGGCGCACCGTGCCTCGCGCGACCTACATCGCGGTCGTCCTGATCGCGGTGTTCCTCGCGTTCCTGACCTGGACGCTGGTCTGCTTCTACGGCGCGGGGCAGGCGCAGGAGGCGGCGCGGACGGCGCTGCAGGCCGACCCCGCTTCCTTCGCGGTGACGCCGCTCAACAGCGTGCTGGGGGAGTGGGCGGGGACCGCGGCCGACGTGCTGCTCTCGACCTCGCTGTTCGCCGGGATCCTGTCCTTCCACAACATGATCACGCGCTATTTCCACACCATGGCGGGGCACAGCCTGTTCCCGCCGGTCCTGGAGCGCACCAACCGGCACCAGGCGCCGGCCGCGGCCTCGCTGGCGCAGTCGCTGCTGGCCGCGGTGGTGGTGCTGCCCTTCGCGGCGGCCGGGATGGACCCGGTCAACCAGCTGTTCAGCTGGCTGTCCGGGCTGGCCGTCGCGACACTCGTGGTGCTGTACACGCTCACCTCGGCGGCGGTCATCGGCTACTTCCGGCGCACCCGCGCCGAACGCAATCTCTGGACCACACTGCTCGCGCCGGTCCTCTCCGCCGTGCTGATGCTCGGAATCCTCAGCCAGGTGGTGCGGAACTTCGGAGTGCTCACCGGAGGCAGCGCGACGACCGTGTGGCTGCTGCTGGCAATCGTGCCCGTCGTGTTCGCCGCCGGGCTTCTGCGTTCGCCCCGGACAGTGCCGCGCGGCGCACCGGCCCCGGCCACCGAACCCGCCTGACTTCTTCCCCCTGACCAAGGAAAGGCTTATGTCCACTCAAACTTTGCCCGTGTCGCCCGTCGACGGCGAGAACGCCGCCCCGCATCCGCTGGCTGTGCTCTCCGCGGCCGAACTCGAAGCCGCGCGAAGGATTCTCGAGGAAGCCGGTCTCGTGTCCGCGACGACCCGGTTCTCCTACGTCCTGCTCCGCGAACCGGACAAGCAGGACGTCCTCGCCTGGGACGGGCGGACCCCGCTGCCGCGCGAGGTGTCGGTGCTGGTGACCGAACTGGAACCGCTCGGCCTCAGCACCGCGGTGGTGGACCTGACCGCGGGAGAGGTCGTCTCGCGCACGGTGCTCGACCCGGCCGAGGTGGGCTTCGGCCCGTGCCTGGACGAGGATTACGACCTGGTCGACGAGATCGTCAAGAGCGACGAGCAGTGGCTCGCCGCGGTCGCCAAGCGCGGCGTCGCCGATGTCGGCAAGGTCCGGACGGTGCCGCTGTCGGCCGGGGTGTTCGGCTATCCCGACGAGGTCGGCACCCGCGTGTACCGCGTGCTCTCCTTCCACCAGCCGCACCCCGGCGAACCGCCGTGGGCGCATCCGGTTGGCGGGGTGATCGCGCACGTCGACGTGAGCAACCGGCGGGTGCTGCGGGTCGTGGAGACGCATGTCGACCACGTGCCCGAGGAGTCCGGCGATTACTTGCACGACGCCGTCCGCGGCCCGCAGCGCACCGACCTCAGGCCGATTTCCATCACCCAGCCCGAAGGCGTCTCGTTCCAGTACGACGACGGCGTCCTGTCGTGGCAGAACTGGCAGCTGCGGCTGGGGTTCAACGGCCGCGAGGGGCTGACCCTGCACCAGGTGTCCTATGCCGACGGTGGCGTGCGGCGGCCGGTCGTCTATCGGGCCTCGGTCGCGGAGATGGTGGTCAACTACGGCGATCCCGGGCCCACGCACGGCTGGCAGAACTACTTCGACCTCGGCGAGTACCAGTTCGGGCGGCTCGCGAACTCGCTGGAGCTGGGCTGCGACTGCCTCGGCGAAATCACCTACGCCGACGCCGTCGTGGCCGACGACCACCTGCGCCCGCAGCTGATCCGCAACGCGATCTGCATCCACGAAGAGGACTTCGGCGTGCTGTGGAAGCACAACGACATCTTCACCGGCACCTCGCAGACGCGGCGGCAGCGCCGGCTCGTGGTGTCGTTCTTCGGCACCGTCGGCAACTACGACTACGGGTTCTACTGGTACTTCTACCTCGACGGCACCATCGAGTTCGAAACCAAGGCCACCGGCATCCCGTTCCCGTCCGGGTACGACGGCGCGGACCCGCACTTCAGCGAGCTCGCGCCCGGCCTCGGCGCCCCGGTGCACCAGCACCTGTTCTCGGTGCGCCTCGACCTGACCGTCGACGGGGTGCGCAACTGCGTGGACGAACTGGACGTCGCGCCGGTGCCGATGGGCGGGAACAACCCGTGGGGCAACGCGATCGGCCGCAAGCGCACCCGGCTGCGCACCGAACGCGAAGCCCGCCGGAAGGCGGCGAACCACCTCAACCGGGTGTGGGCGATCTCCAGCACGGAGCGCACCAACCGGCTGGGCAAGCCGACCTCGTACGTGCTGCACCCGGAAGGCCAGCCGGCGCTGCTGGCCGACGAAAACTCTTCGATCGCCCGCCGGGCGGCATTCGCCCGCGAGCACCTCTGGGTCTCGCGGTACGACCGGGACCAACTGTGGCCCTCGGGTTACACGGTGAACCAGAACCCGGGCGACGACGGGCTGCCCGCCTACACCGCGCGGGACCGGCCGATCGACGGGGAGGACGTGGTGCTGTGGCACACCTTCGGCCTGACGCATTTCGTGCGCACCGAGGACTGGCCGATCATGCCGGTCGACTACGCCGGGTTCAAGCTCAAGCCGGACGGTTTCTTCGACCGCAACCCGACCCTCGACGTGCCTGACCTCAGCGGGAAATCCGGCTGCTGCGGCACTGCCGGTCATGCCGGGCCGTGAGCTGGCGCTGTGCCGCTGGCTCGCCGTGTTCGCGATGGCCGGTGCGCTCGCCCACGTCGCTGTCGCCGCGCACACGCCCGCTCTGACAGCGGTTTTCGCGGGCATGGCTGTGCTGTGCCTGCCGTGCGCGGCGCACCTGTGGCGCGGCGGCCGGTCCGCGCTGCGGCTGGTCGCGGGCAACGCCGCGGCCATGGTCGCGATCCATCTCGCGGTGGGAACCGGGCACCACTCCGGATCGGCGGCGCTCGCCGTCCTCACCGTCACCGAAGGCGGCATCGCCGCTGGCGCGTGGTACCTCGCGCGCCACTCGCAAAGGAGAACCGCATGACTGACACCGTGACCGCGCTGTTCCTGGACGGCGTCTGGACGAAGGGCGGTGCGCCGGGATTCACCACGCTCAACCCGGCGACGGAGGAACCCCTCGCGGAGATCGCCGCCGCCGACGAGGCCGACGTGGACCGCGCGGTGCGGGCCGCGACGCGGGCGTTGAAGGGGGAGTGGGCGGCGACCCCGCCGTCCCGGAAAGGCCTGCTGCTTTCCCGGCTGGCGGACCTGGTCGAGCAGGAGGCCGAGGGACTCGCGCGGCTGGAGTCGCTCGACATGGGCGCGCCGGCCGGGATCGCGCAGGGCATGTTCGTGCCGAATCTCGTGGCGTCGTTGCGGTACTACGCGGGCTGGGCGGACAAGATCACCGGCGAGTTCGTTCCCACCGACGGCTATTTCGGCGCGCCGACCCACTCCTACACCCGCCGCGAACCGGTCGGCGTGATCGCCGCGATCGTGCCGTGGAACTCGCCGCTCATGATCCTCGGCTGGAAGCTGGCTCCCGCGCTCGCCGCGGGCAACACGGTGATCGTGAAGCCGGCGGAGGACGCGTCGCTGTCCATCCTGCAGCTCGCGGAGCTGTCCGAACGGGCCGGTTTCCCGCCCGGCGTGATCCAGGTGCTGACCGGTCGGGGCTCGGTCACCGGCGAGGCGCTCGCGCGGCATCCTGGCGTGCACAAGGTCAGTTTCACCGGTTCCACCGGCGTCGGGCGGCGCATCCTCCGCAACTCCGCGGACACGTTCAAGCGGACGACCTTGGAGCTGGGCGGCAAATCCCCGCAGCTGGTGTTCGCCGACGCGGACCTGAACGCCGCGGTGGCCGGCCTCGCGGCGGGGATCTTCACCAACCAGGGCCAGGTCTGCGCCGCGGGGACGCGCATCCTCGTGCAGCGGCCCGTGCTGGACGCGGTGCTGGACGGGCTGCGCGACGCCGCGGCGACGCAGGTGCTCGGCGACCCGTTCGACCCGGCGACCACGATGGGCCCGCTGATCAACGGCGCCCAGCGCGAGCGGGTGCTCGGCTATGTCCACAAAGGACGGGACGAGGGCGCGGCACTCGTCGCCGGGGGCAATTCCCTGGACGGCCCGGGCTTTTTCGTCGCACCCACGGTGTTCTCCGGCACGAACGACCTGGCGATCGCGCGCGAGGAGATCTTCGGCCCGGTCGGCACGGTGATCCCGTTCGACGACGAGGCCGAGGCGGTCGCGATAGCCAACGACAGCGACTACGGGCTCGCGGCCACCGTGTGGACCCGCGACGTCGGGCGCGCGCACACCGTTTCGGCCGCGCTCGAAGCGGGCGCGGTCGGGGTGAACGGCTGGTCGCCGCTGGCCCCTCAGCTCCCGTGGGGCGGTCTGAAAGCGAGCGGAGTCGGCCGCGAACTGGGCTACGAGGGCATTCTCGCCAACACCGAGGCGAAAACCGTGACCATCGTACTGTGAAAGGGGAATCGATGACCGACGAGACCGTGGCGGCTTTGGTCCGCAGGGTCGAGGTGCTCGAAGCCGAGGCCGACATCCGGCGGCTGCAGGCGCGCTACATGTTCCTCTGCGACACGCCGAATCCCGAGTACGGCGTGGCCGACGACGCGAAGCGGATCGAGCTGATCCTCGAGCTTTACACCGAGGACGCGGTGTGGGAAGGCGTCGGCGAGTACTACGACGGCCAGTTCGGCCGCGCCGAGGGCAAACCGGCGATCCGCGAGCACTTCCAGCGGTTCTGGGGCGAGAAAAAGGATCCGGCGCTGCTGCTGAACGCGCACTACCTGACTTCGGAACAGATCCACGTGCACGGCAACACCGCCGACGGACAGTGGATCCACATGCAGCCGTGGCTGTTCTCGGACGGGAAGTCGTTGCTGCGCTCCAGCCGGCTCAACAACGCCTTCCGCAAGGAGCCGGACGGCTGGCGGATCACCCGGACCCGCACCGAAAACGTGTTCGTCGCCCCGCTGCCGGACCGGTTCGCGAGCGACTACCCGTCGACGTCGGTGCTGCTGAAGCCGTGACCGGACCCTCCTGTCCGGTTCGCCGCGGATTACGCTGAGCCGAGGCAACCGGACGGGAAGGACGCGATGGCAGGGCTGGCATACGGTACGGGACGGCAAGCGCTGCTGGACGCCGCGGTACGGGTGGTAGCGGCGCAGGGCCTGCGCGGGCTGACCTACCGCTCGGTCGCCGCCGAAGCCGGCGTCACCCACGGTTCGGTCCGCTACCACTTCGGCGACTGGCGGACGCTGGTGGAGGAGGCGCTCGCGCACTGCGTCGAGCGCAGCGTCCAGGGCGCGGAGCTGTCGTCGCAGGGCGAGGGCTTCGACGAGTTCGCCTCGGGTCTGGTCTCGCTGGTGACCGCCGATCCGGGCGCACAGGCCTTCCAATACGAACTGACCATGGAAGCCCGGCGCCGCCCCGAACTGCGCCCGGTCATGGAACGCGCCAACGACCTGTACCGCGACGCGGTGCGCCGCGGACTCGCCGCACACGGCCTCGACGACCCCGACCTGGCCGAACTGGTATTCCTGGCCCTCGACGGGCTGGTGTTCCATTTGACGGCGTTCGGGGACACGTCGCGCGGCGAACGAGCGGCGGCGAAGCTGCGGGCGTTGCTGCGTGCGTATGCGGGGGCTGTGGCTGAGCGCAGCGTGGAGTAGCCGGGGCTGGCTTGACCATGCGTCAAGCCAGCCCCGGCCGGACTGTTCCCGGTACCGGGCCGGTCAGTCGCGCACGGCCAGTTCGCCGAGTTCGGACCAGCCGTCCTGGTCCACCTTGGCGTGCACGATGCGCGGCGTTTCGGCCAGATAGGGCGGAAGCTCGCGCTGCGCGGTCTTGAAGTGGTCGGAACCGACGTGGGCGGCGCCCGCGTCGTCGTCGCGGAATGCTTCCACCAGCACGTATTCGCTGGCGTCGGCGAGGCTGCGCGACCACTCGTACCAGAGGCAGCCGGGCTCGGCCCGCGTCGCTTCGGTGAACGCGCGGGAGATCTCGGGCCACGCGTCCGCGTGCTCCGGCTTCACCCGGAACTTGGCGGTGATGAAGATCATCGGTCTCCTCGGGGCGGTTTTCCGTTTCAGGGAACCAGGATCGCGCGTCCGCGGACGCGGCCGGCGGCCAGGTCGTCGAGCGCGTCCTGAAAGGACTCGAGCGGGTAGGTCGCGGTGTGCAGGCGCACGCGGTCCTGCGCGGCCAGCACCATCAGCTCGCACAGATCGGTGTAGGAGCCGACCAGGTTGCCGATGAAGTTGATCTCGGCGGAGATGATGTCGATCGTGGGCACGTCGATGTTTTCGCCGTAGCCCACCACGTGGTAGTCGCCCGCGCGGCGCAGCATCGCGACGCCGTCGCGGGTCGCGCCGCCCTCTCCGACGAAGTCGAGCACGGTCTCCGCGCCCTCGCCGCCGGTCAGGTCCCGCACCGCGGCGACGTGCCCGCCGTCGGCGACCACGCCGTGGTCCGCGCCGATCGATTCGGCCAGCTTCACCGCGTCCTCGTTGCGGTCGACCACGATCAGCTCGGCGGCGGTGAGCGCCTTGAGCACCTGGATGCCGATGTGCCCGAGCCCGCCGGCGCCGATCACCACGCACCGGTCGCCCGGGCGCAGCCGCCGCGCTGCCTTGGCCGCCGCGTGGTACGCGGTCAGCCCGGCGTCGGCGAGCGCGGCGACATCGGCCGGTTCCAGCGAATCGTCGAGCTTCACCACGCTGCGCGCGGAGGTCTTGAGGTACTCGGCGTAGCCGCCCGCGGTGTCGATGCCGGGGAATTGGCTGGCCGCGCAGTGCACGTCGTCGCCGGCGCGGCAGGCGCGGCACAGGCCGCAGGTGATCAGCGGGTGCACGATCACCTTGTCGCCCTCGGCGACGTTGGTGACCGCGCTGCCCACCGCGTGCACCCAGCCCGCGTTTTCGTGGCCGATCGTGTAGGGGAGTGCGACGCCGGACTTCTCCGCCCACTGCCCTTCGAGGATGTGGATGTCGGTGCGGCACACGCCGGCCCCGCCGATCCGCACGACGACGTCGTACGGGCCGGCGACCTCGGGGACGGGTACGTCGGCGAGCCGAAGTTGCTGGTCGTAGCCGACGACCTGGACTGCTTTCACGATGCTCGGGCCTCCTCGGGCGAGCCGGGCCGCGGCGCCTGGTCGGCCGCGGATTCGGGATAACGGGTGCGGAGCAGGCCGCGGCAGAAGTGCGCGTTGCCGTCGATCGAAATCCGGACCGACCGCGCGAACCGCAGCCGCAGCGGTACTTCCTCCTTCGGATACGGCCGACCGAGGTCGTCGACGAGCACCGGCTGGTCCGGCGTGACCGCGAGACCGAGCGCTTCCCGGCGGCGCAGGAGCGCGGCGGTGACCCGGTCGTCAGGCAGGTCGCCGAGCGTCACGTCGTGCAGCGCCTCTTCGCTCAGGTCGCCGTCCGCGCGCAGCAGCGCGGTGAGCGCCCGTTCCATGGCCGCGGTGTGCGCCTTGCGCCGGAACGTCGCCCGCAGTTGCTCGAGGTCTTGTTCCGCCTCGTTGCCGAACGTGCCGCGATAGCCGGCATCGGCGGCGAGGCCGCGGTTGATTAGGTCCGAATCGTGGTGGTCGTCCAGCAGCACCTCGACCCGGCCCGCCTCGGGCAGCGCGGTCAGCACGTCCTTCGCGTCCGATGCCATCAGGTACGCGAAATTGGGCGAACAGAACGAAGTCGGCAACCGCAGGTGCACGGTCAGCGTTCCGTCGCGGGCTTCGAGCGAACGGACGAAGCCGAGATCGGTGATCGGTTCGTCCAGTTCGGGGTCGAAGACGGCGGACAGCGCGTCGCGGGCACGCTCTTCCAACGCGGGCATCAGCCGACCGCCACCGCGTCGGGGGTCGCCTCGGCCGGATCGTCGGCGACGCGCAGTTCGGCCGGGACCTCGATGTCGTACATCGCCGCCGCGTTGAGCCCGAGGATCTTCTTCTTGACCTCGGTGGTGAGCGGCGGGTACTCGGTCATGTCCGCCGGGATCTGGAAGTCGACGAACTTCTCCACCAGCCACTTCGGCGTCCAGATCGCGTAATCGCTGGAGAACTGGATCCGGTTCTCGTCCAGCCAGTACAGCAGCTCCCCGATGATCTGCGCGAAATACCGCGGCCGGGTGTGGATGAACGGCATCGCGACGGCGAGCCCGGCGTGCACGTTCGGCTCCTGCGTGGCGATCCAGCAGAAGTCCTCCAGCCGGGGGAGCCCGCAGTGCTCGATGACGAAGTTCAGCTCGGTGAAGTCGGTGGCGACCTTGTCCACGTCGGCGACGTCGAACGCGTCGCGGTCCAGCGGCCGGATCGTCGGGCCCTTGTGGATGTGGATGTTCTTGACGCCCAGCTCCTGGGCCGCCTCCAGGTAGCGGTAGCTCCACTTGTCGTCGAGCTTCCAGCCGCGCGAGTCGCCGAACCATTCGGCGGTGTAGAGCTTCGCGCCCTTGAGCCCGAACCGTTTCGCGTCCTCGCGCAGCTGCTTGAGCCCGTCCTCGCCGAACCGGGGGTCCCAGCAGTGGTTGTAGGTGAGCTTGTCCGGATGCCGCTGGGCCAGCGCGAACGCTTCCTCGGTCTGCCCGAAGCCGTTCGTGTAGAACGCGGGCAGCAGGGCCGGCTGGAAGATCGCGTGGTCGACGTAGCCGTCGGCGAACAGGTCCTTCATCAGCCGGTCGCCGCCCTGGTAGAGGTAGTCCTCGTAGGGCCAGACCTCGGACTCCGGGCTGAGGTTGCGGTGGTAGTCGTAGAAGCAGTCGATGAACTGCTTGCCGTGGATGTTGCGCTGGTTGCCCGGCCGGGCGTCCCAGAGCGCGACGTGCGCGTCCAGGATATAGTAGCTCTCCCCGTCCTTGGTGTACATCGGTTTCCTCTCCCGTCGTGACCTCATCGGCACGTCCGGACTCGGACGGTAGGGATCCCGGCGCAGGTCAGGCAGGGCCGCGCTGTCTCAGTTTGAGACAGCGGCCGCACTGCGGAGCGCCCGCGCGCGGGTAGCCTCGATCCCGTCCGACGCAGTGGCGCGTCTCCCGGGAGGCCGATATGGCGCACAGCCCGCGCGAATCGGGGCCGCTCGCGCCGCGAGGTTCGACCGCGCCGCGGTTGCGCGCCTCGTGGCAGCGCAGCGAGCGTTACGGGGTGCCCGGCGACGAGGTCACCCCGGTGTTCAGCGGTGCGGTGGACACTGAATCGTTGCTGTACGACTGCGGCAACGAAGTGCTCGAGGGGTTGCACGCGACGCTCGCGAACGAGCCGATCAGCCTCATGCTCACCGACGCCGAGGGCCTGGTCCTCAGCCGGATGTGCGGGGACATGGGGATCACGCGGTCGCTCGACCGGGTCCACCTGGCGCCGGGCTTCTATTTCGCGGAGAGCAATGCCGGCACGAATGGACTGGGGCTAGCGCTCGCCGACCGCGTGCCGTCCTTGGTGCGCGCGGGGGAGCACTACTGCACCAGTCTGCGCGGCTACACGTGCGCCGCGGTCCCGGTGCTGGAGCCGATCAGCGGTGCGCTGGCGGGCAGCGTGAACCTCACGACCTGGTCGGAGCAGTCCTCGGAGCTGCTGCTCGCGCTCGCGCAGACCGCGGCCGGGCACACCAGCGCGCTGATGCTGGCGCGCGCGTCCGGGCGGCAGTCGCGTCCGGCGCCGCGCGGCGAGGTGTACCGGATGTATGCCGACCGGCTCGATCCGCCGCGGTTGTCGGCGACCTGGCAGCACGCGGTCTCCGAAGCCTCGGCTGCCATGCGCTGGGGACGGACGGTCCTCGTGACGGGCGAGCCGGGGGCGGGCAAGACCGCGCTGGCGGCGCTCGCGCGCCGGGAACTGCACTCGCGCGAACGGCTGCTCAACGCCCGCGCGCCCGCCCCGGAGGACGTGCAGACGTGGCTCACGGTGTGGGAGCCCGAGCTGGGCAAGGACGACACCTGCGTGATCGTGGCCGGCGTCGACGCGTTGCCGGCGTGGGCGGCGAGCGAACTGGCTGCCCGGTTCGCGGCGCTGCGCGAGCGCGGCAGTGCCGCGTCGTTCGTGCTCACCGCCGCCTCCGCTGAGGTCCCGGCCGCGCTCCTGCCGCTGGTGGACACCGTGGTCGAGGCGCCCTCGCTGCGTTTCCGGCCGGACGATGTGCTGCCCTTGGCGCACCACTTCGCCCACCAGTCGCGAGGGCGGGCCGTCGCGTTCACGCCCTCGGCGGCGCGCGCACTGTGCGCCTACGACTGGCCGGAGAACGTCAAACAACTCCGGCGGGTGGTCCAGGCCGCCGCCGCCCGCTCGGAGACGATCGACAGCAGGCACCTGCCCGCGGAAATCTTCACGAACGCCGGGCACCGGCTCAACCGCCTGCAGGCACTCGAACGCGACGAAATCGTCCGATGCCTCGCGCAGCAGGGGGCGACAGTGGTTGCCGCGGCTGAGGAACTCGGCATGGCCCGGGCCACGCTCTACCGCAAAATGGCCCAGTACGGGATCGACCAGCGCCAGTTTCGCTCGTGACGCGGACAGCCGCGCCGTAGCGACGTTCAGCGGGACCGGCCGGGTGTCTCAAAGTGAGACGGCAGGTCGCGCCGCTCCGCTTGCCGCCTACCTACGATCGGGCCACCGGCCGGTCGAAGGACATGGATTCGGCACATCCCGAAGGAGCATCAGCAATGTCGCTGCGCACCGTCATCAGCCCGAGCAGGTACGTCCAAGGAGCCGGCGCGATCCGGCGGCTCGGCGAATATCTCGCGCCGATCGGGGCGAGGCCGGTGGTCGTCGCCGACGATCTGGTGTGGGGGATGGTCGGCCACGACGTCGAGACGTCGTTGAAGAGCGCGGGCCTGCCGGTGCGGCGGGAGACGTTCCGCGGCCTCCCGAGCGCGGCGGAGGTCGATCGGATCGCTGGTGTCCTGCAAGAAACTGGGGCCGATGTGGCGGTCGCGGTGGGCGGCGGGAGCGCGATCGACACGGTGAAGGCCGCGGGCCACCTCGCCGGGATCCGCTGGGCGAACTGCCCGACGGTGGCCTCGACCGACGCCCCCTGCAGCGCGCTTTCGGTGATCTACACCGAAAACGGCGAATTCGAGGAGTACCGGTTCTTTCCGCGCAACCCCGACCTGGTGCTCGTCGACTCGCAGGTGGTGGCGAACGCGCCGGTCGAACTGCTCGCCGCCGGGGTCGGGGACGCACTGGCGACGTGGCTCGAAGCGCGCGCCACCGCCCAGTCGAACTCGACGACGATGGCGGGCGGGCTGCCGACGGTCACCGGCACCGCACTGGCCAAGCTCAGCTGGGAAGTGCTGTGGGACAACGCACTTCAGGCCGTCGACGCGGTGCGCGATTCCCAGGTCACGCCGGCGGTGGAAAAAGTGATCGAGGCGAACACGCTGCTGTCCGGCCTCGGCTTCGAATCCGGCGGGCTCGCCGCGGCGCACGCCATCCACAATGGACTGACGGCGGTCGCGGCCACCCACGGGCTCGCGCACGGCCAGAAGGTCAACATCGGGTCGATCGCGCAACTCGTGCTGGAAGGCGCGCCGTCCGCCGAGGTCCGCGACTTCGTCGAGTTCACGACCCGGGTCGGACTGCCAACGACCCTGACCGAAGTCGGCCTGCGCAGCGACGACCACGACAGCCTGCGCGCGGTCGCCGACGCCGCGACCGCCGCGGGCGAGACCATCCACGCCATGCCGTTCGCGGTGCACAGCCGCGATGTCGCTAGCGCGCTGGCCTCGATCGAACGCTTCGCGACCAGGGTCCGCCGCGAGGCGAAACTCCCTGACCCAGTGCCGTATCTGGCGCACGCCTGACGAAACCGCGCCCGCCCGGGCGGCGAGCGGAAACCCTCGCCGCCGCACGGGTAGTCAAGCCTGCCCGTCTGTGACCGACACACCATCTTTGCGCAGGCGGGGAGCCCTCGTGCGACTCCGCGGCGGCTACGGCGATCCGCTCGCCGTGCCTTACACCGCGTACGCCTGACGAAATCACGACCGCCCGGGCGGGGGCGGAGCGGAAATCCTCGCCGCCCGGGTATTCAACCCTGCTCGCCTGCAACGGTTCCGGGCGGCGAACGGCACTTCGGGTCAAGGAGGACCAGTGACCGACACACCACCTTTGCGCAGGCAGGGAGCCCTCGCACGGCTCCGCGGCGGTTACGGCGACCTGCTCGCCGAATTCTTCGGCACGTTCGTGCTCATCGCGCTCGGCGACGGCTGTGTCGCCATGGCGGTGGCCGGACTGCCCGGCTCGGGCCGTACCGCCGGCCCCACCGTGATCTTCCAGGGCACCGGCGACTGGATGCTGATCGTGTGGGGCTGGGCGTTCGCGGTCGCGTTCGCCGTCCTGCTTGCGGGCGGCGTCAGCGGCGCGCATCTCAATCCCGCGGTGACGTTCGCGATGGCGTTGCGGCGGCGGTTTCCATGGCGGCGGGTCCCCGGTTATTGCGGAGCACAGCTTTTCGGCGCGTTCGCGGGCGCTGCACTGGTTTTCGCGGTGTACCACCCGGCCATTCGCGCGTTCGAGGCGGCGGCCGGAGCGGACGGGAAGAACACGACGTTCACCATTTTCGCGACCGCGCCCGCGCGTTATTTCACCGATTGGCTCGGACCGCTGCTGGACCAAGTAGTCGGCACCGCCGTGCTCCTCGCGGTGGTGCTCGCGATCATCGACGGCCGGATCGCGGCGTCGACACCGAAAATGGCTCCCTTGCTGATCGGCTTCACCGTCGCCGCGATCGGCCTTTCCTATGGCGCGAACGCGGGTTACGCGATCAACCCGGCCCGCGATCTGGGCCCGCGGCTCTTCGCGTTCCTCGCCGGATGGGGCGACGCTGCACTGCCCGGTCCCGGCGGCTATCTGTGGATTCCGATCGTCGGACCGCTGATCGGCGGCGCCGTCGGGGTGCTGCTGTACGACTTCTTCATCGGCGATGTCCTGCACGCGCGCGATTCGCTCCCACTCGGGAAAAGCGTCTCAAAGTGAGACAACCGCCGCGTTGAACGGCCCCGAAACGCCGCCTACATTTCTGCCGGATCCCAGCGAAGACAAAGGAGTTGTCGCATGAGCAAGAACATTCTCGTCACCGGTGCCGCCCGGGGCATCGGCAGGGGAATCGCACTGCGCCTCGCGGCGGACGGACACGACGTCGCGGTCAACGACATCCCGGCCAACGCGGGCGAACTGGAAGCGGTAGCCAAGGAAATCCGCGCCGCCGGCCGCCGCTCCGCGACAGTCACCGCGGACGTGTCCGACCCGGCCGCGGTGACCGCGATGGTCGGGGAAACCGTGCAGGCGCTGGGTTCCCTGGACGTGATGGTCGCGAACGCGGGCATCGCGCAGGTTCTGCCGCTGCTGGAACTGACGCCGGAGGACTGGGACCGGATGATGGCGGTCAACGCCCGCGGCATGTTCCTGTGCTACCAGGCCGCCGCGAAACAGATGATCGAACAGGGCGGGGGAGGCAAGATCATCGGCGCCGCCTCGATCGTCGCGCACCGGCCGTTCGCGTTGCTGGGCCACTATTCCGCGTCGAAGTGGGCCGTCCGAGGGCTGACCCAGGCCGCGGCGATGGAATGGTCCAAGCACGGCATCACCGTCAACGCCTACTGCCCGGGCATCGTCGGCACCGCGATGTGGGACCTCATCGACGAGAAACTGGCCGAATCCGAGGGCTTGCGCAAGGGCCAGGCCATCGCGAAGTACTCCGACCTCATCCACCTGGGCCGGGTCTCCGTCCCGGAGGACGTGGCCAGCTACGTGTCCTACCTGGCGTCCCCCGATTCGGACTACATGACCGGCCAGTCCGTGATGATCGACGGCGGGATCCAGTTCTCCTGAACCGCGCCGCGAGCTCCGGGCACCGGCCCACGGCGCCCGGAGCTTGGGAGTGCTTGTGGCCAACGCCGCCAGCATGCTCGCCGACCGCACCCCGCACGAGTGTCCAAAAAGGAATCCCCACTGACCTCCATCAGCCGGTTCAGCAACGTGTCCGCGCCTGATCCGGCCGTTCGCGAACGCCCACTCAGCCAGCCTGGCTCGCAGCACGCCGTTCGCGCAGCACGAACTTCTGGATCTTCCCCGTCGACGTCTTGGGCAGCTCCCCGAACGTCACGGACTTCGGGGCTTTGAAACGGGCCAGCCGTTGCCGGACGTGGTCGATGATCTCCTGCTCGGTCGCGGCGAGCCCGTCGAGGAGCGTGACATAAGCCGCGGGCACCTCGCCCCAGCGAGGGTCGGGTACTGCGATCACGGCTGCCTCGCGGACGGCGGGGTGGTCCATGATCGCCTGTTCCACCTCGATCGACGCGATGTTCTCCCCGCCGGAGATGATGATGTCCTTCGCCCGGTCGCGCAGTTCCACGTAGCCGTCGGAGTGCACCACGCCGATGTCCCCGGTCCGGAACCAGCCGTCGGGCGCCGCCGCTGCGGTCGCGGCCGGATCGTCCAGGTAGCCGAGCATGACGTTGTTGCCGCGCAACACGATCTGCCCCGCGGTCTCGCCGTCTGCCGGGACGTCGTTCCCGTTCTCGTCGATCACCCGGGGGACGCACGAGACCATGTTCCCGACCCCCTGGCGCGCCATCAGCCGCACCCGGGTGCGCTCTTCGAGGGAGTCCCATTCCGGGCGCCGGTCGCAAATCATGGCGGGACCGTAGGTTTCGGTCAGCCCGTACAGGTGCGTGAGGTCGAAGCCCAGGGACTCCATCCGCCGCAGGATGGCCGGTGACGGGGGCGCGCCTCCGGTCGCGATCCGTACTGTCCGCCCCGCAGGGAGCGCGGCTGCCTCCTCGGCGTACGCGATCATCGACAGCACGGTGGGAGCGCCGTTGAGGTGCGTCAC
This sequence comes from Amycolatopsis sp. La24, assembly GCF_029087445.1. NCBI lineage: Bacteria > Bacillati > Actinomycetota > Actinomycetes > Pseudonocardiales > Pseudonocardiaceae > Amycolatopsis > Amycolatopsis sp. La24. The sequence continues at coordinate 51,701 of NZ_JARACH010000025.1, read as the reverse complement.
GCCCTCCTCTCGGATCAGCCGCCACACCTGCGCGGGGTCGACCTTCGGCAGGCACACGTGCGTCGCGGCGGCTGCGGTCACCGCCCACGGGAAGCACCATCCGTTGCAGTGGAACATGGGCAAGGTCCACAGGTGCACGGCCGACGGCGTCAATCCCGTGTGGCCGACCATCGCCATGGACTGCAGGTAGGCCCCGCGATGGTGGTACATCACGCCTTTGGGCCGGCCGGTCGTTCCCGAGGTGTAGTTGATCGACAGCAGTGCCAGCTCGTCGGACGGCGTATGCCGCACCGGTTCGGCCGCGGCCAGCAGCGCCTCGTAATCCTCCCCGGCGCGGATCCGTCGGGGAGGGGAGTCGAGCCGCGCGAGGGCGTCGTCGGCGAGGGCGTCGAACGTCGGATCGTGGATCAGCACCGAAGCCCCGGAATGCTGGAGGATGTAGGCGATTTCCCGCGCGGAGAGCCGGGTGTTGACCGCCACCAGCGGCACTCCCGCCCACACCACGCCGAAGTGAGCTTCCAGCAGCACATGCGTGTTGGGCGCCAGCACCGCGACGGGCCGGGCCTCGCTCATTCCCGCCAGCGCGCCGGCGAGGCGGGTGCACCGCTCGCGGAACTCGGTGTACGTCCAGCGCCGGTCCCCGTCGATCACCGCCGTCCGGTCGCCGTGCGCCGCGGCCGCACGATCGAGGAACGACGTCGGGGTCAGGGGTTCGAACGACAACGGCGGTGGCATCCGCGGTCCTTTCTGAAGACGGGGTGGGCTAGAGCTGGCGGAGCACTTTGTCGAGTGCGTCGGCGGTGGCGTCGATGTCGGCGGGGGTGTGGGCGGTGGAAAGGAAGACTTTTCCCGAGGGCATGAAGAGGAAGCCGTGGTGCAGCATGCCGTCGAGGATGTGGCTCCAGGGGCCGCCGGTTCCGTGCAGGCCGGTGGCACCGCCGTCGGGGACGTACTGCAGGAGCGAGCCGACCCGGTTGAGGCTGCCCCGGCCCGGTGCGGAGGCGAGCACGGCGCCGACGGTGTTCTCGAACTCCGCGGAGACGCGTTCCAGCGCGAGGTAGACCTCGGGGTCGGCGAGCACGCGCATGGTCGCCTCGATGGCGGCCAACGCGACGGGGTTGGCGTTGAACGTCCCGGCATGAACCACGCCGGACGTCACCTGGTCGATGAGGTCGGCGCGGCCGACGACGGCGCTCTGGGTGAATCCTCCGGCGATCGCTTTGCCGAACACGGACAGGTCCGGGTGCACGCCGTACTTCTCGGCGGCGCCGCCGCGGGCGATGCGGAATCCGGCGATCACTTCGTCGAAGACGAGGACGACGCCGTGCCGGTCGCACAGGGCGCGCAGCGCGGGCAGGAACTCCGCCGACGGGGCTTGGACGCCGCCGTTGCTCATGATCGGGTCGACGAGCACCGCCGCGATGTCCCGCTCCACGGTCTCGGCGAGCAGGCGTTCGGCCATGGCGATGTCGTTGAACCGCGCGATGACGAGGTCGTCGAGGACGCTGGGCGTCTGGCCTTTGGACGCGGGCGCGGGAGCGCGCCCGGTGTCGGTGTCGGCGAGTCCGGCGTAGACGCTGTCGTGCCAGCCGTGGTAGCTCCGGGCGAATTTGACCACGCGCCGCCGTCCGGTGGCTGCGCGGGCGAGGCGCAGGGCGATTTGGACGGCTTCGGTGCCGGTGTTGCTCCAGAGCAGTCGTTGCCCGTGCGGGACCGCGTCCAGGACGGCTTCCGCGGCGAGGTATTCCAGGGCGTGGCCGGTGCCGACGACCTGCATCCGGGTCGCGGCCGCGCAGGCTGCTTCGACGATGCGGGGGTCGCTGTGGCCGAGCAGCATCGGTCCCCACGCCATGACGTAGTCGACGTAGCGGTCGCCGTCGAGGTCCCACACGTGCGCGCCGCGTGCTTCGCGGACGTAGAGCGGATGCGGCCGCATCGCGAGGCGCAACCCCGACGCCACCCCGCCGCCGATGCTGCGCCGGGCCCGTTCAAAAGCCAGGCGCGAACTTTCCAGTGCCATCAGGAAATCCCTCCTCAAGAGACCGAAGCAATCGTCGAGGTCGGCGTTGAAGTGGATGGCGCCGTGGCCACCATGGCCGTTGGCCACGGCGCCTCGCTCACACTGCTCCCAGCGCGGCCCGTCGCCGTTGCGTCGCGTCCTGGTCGACCCGGGGCGCGTGCTCTTCTCCGACGATGACCACGCCGTACACCTCCGCGGCGGCGTCGCGGGTGACGTAACCCTCGGCGACGTCGTGGAGAACCGCGTCGGCGTCGCGGGTACGCGGGTCGCCGAATCCGCCGCCGCCCGCGGTCGTGTTGAGCACGTACTGGCCCGGTTCGAGGGCGATCGCACCGGTGCCCGGCAGTTCGGTGACCTCGCCGGTCGCGTGGCGGAGCGCGGCCGCGGCCACGGCGCCGGGGCCGCCGCCGTGGATGCCGTTCGGCGGCGACTCGTGGGCGTCGAGCGTCCACACGACGTCGACCGGGTTTCCGCGCGCGGTGTAAGCCAGTTCCATCGCGTTGGCCCCGCGGTGCCTGCCGGGCCCGCCGGAGTCGGGGAGCAGCCGCACGTAGTCGAACTGGACCGGGTACTTCTGCTCGTTGATCTCGATCGAGTCCCGGTACAGCAGGCCGGCGCAGACCGGCAGGATCCAGGTCAGCCACCCGTCGCAGTCCCGCGAGGCGGGTCCGCCGTTGTTGGCGACGAACATCTGGTTCACGAACGGCATCCCGGTCCGCCAGTCGGTCCCGGAGATGACGCCCATGCCCGGTCCCATGCCGGTGCCGCCCTCGGCGACGCCGTGGCCGGTGCCCGCTTCGCCGAGGGCCGACTGGGCGAGGTTGACCAGCCGGTCCGCGACGTTCGTGGTGGCCATCGAGGCGGACGTCGGGTGCCGGGGGATCCCGACGACGCAGTTCTCGCGCAGGAGGACCTCGACGCGGCGGAAGGCCCCGGCGTTGTGCGGCACGGTCGGGTCGATGTTGTTGAACAGCCCGGCGATCGCCATGTTCGTCGCCGTCGAACGCGTCATGTTCAGGCCCGCCGGAACGCAGTCCGGGTTGTCGCGCAGGTCGATGCTGACCCGGCCCGCCTCGGCGTCCACCGTCAGGTCCACCTTGAGCGGGATCGGGGGCAGCGGCCCGACGCTGTCGTGCTGCCCGTGCCGCACGTAGCGCCCGGACGGCAGCGCCGAAATCGCCGCGGTCATCCGGCGCTCGGAGTAGTCGAACCACTCGGCGACGAACTGCCGGATCAGCTCGAGGCCGTAGACGTCGACGAGTTCCTTGAGCCGGCGTTCGCCGGTCCGGGCCGCGCCCAGCGTCGCGAGATAGTCGCCGTACCACTGGTCGGGCACCCGGATCCGCCTGCGGCACATCTCGATGACGTCGGAAATGTCCTCGCGGTCGCGCTGGACCTGCACGCACGGGAAGTTGAGCGCGCCCTCCTCGTAGACGTCCTTGGCCATCGCGAAATAGGTCGTGGGCATGCTGTTGCCGATGTCGGCCTGGTGCGACTTGGCGACGGCGGTGAAGAGGTGCGTGTCGCCGACGAACACCGGCACCATGATCGTGTGGTCGGCGTGGTGCGAGCCGCCGACGTAGGGATCGTTGTCCAGATAGGCGTCGCCGTCGCGGAGGTCGGGATGCCGGCGGCGCAGTTCGGCGGTTTGCAGATGCGCGCCGAAGATGTGCACCGGCAGGCCTTCGGCGGACGCGAGCAGTTCGTCCTCGCCGGTGACGATCGAGCAGGAGAAGTCCCGCGCGACCGCGATGACCGAGGAGCGGCCGGCGCGCAGCAACGTGCTGGTCATCTCGCGGACGATCGTGTCGAGCCGGTTGGCGATGACCGCCATCTGGGCGGGGTCGAGGGTCCCGGATGTCATGTCAGACCTCCACGAGGTAGTTGCCGGCGGACGTGACGTGCAGGCGGGCGCCCGGCGGCACGACGAGGGTGCTGGTCGGTTCCTCGACGACGAGCGGGCCCGCGAGGACGGTGCCGGGCGGTCGCGACCCGCCGGCCACGACGGTCGTGTCGTGCCAAGCGCCGTCGAAGTAGGCCGGTTTGACGCGGTCCGCGCCCGTGCGGACCGGTTCGAGCCCGTCCCGGCGCTCGGTGACCGCGGCGACCGCGCGGCTTCCGACGGGGGCGCGCAGCCGCGCCTTCCACGTCAGGCATTCCAACGGCGCACCGGGTTCCTTCACCGAGAAGACGCGCTCGTGGGCCTCGTCGAAGGCCTGCCGGAGCGCGGCCAGACCGTCGGCGTCGTCGATCTGCGCGCCGACCGGCACTTCCAGCTCCCACACCTGGTAGGCGTAGCGGGCCTCGACGAGGTGGTCGACGGTGATGCCGTCGACGCCGCGCTCGCGCAGTCCGGCGGCGAACTCGTCCGCGCGCTCGTCGAGTCCTTTGAGGACGCTGTTCACCGCTTCGAAGTCCCAGGACCTGGTGTCGGCGAACTGGCTGGCGGTGAACTCCGCGACGATGTCGGAGAACTGACCGCCGGTCGCGCTGAGCGCTCCGGCCGATCGCGGCATCAGCACCGAGGAACACCCGAGCGCGCGCACGATCGCCGCGATGCCCAGCCCCGCGGCGCCGCCGCCCGCGACGACCAGCGCCCGCGCGGGATCGACGCCCTCGTTGATGGTGATGTCCTGGATCGCGCCGACCATGTGCTCGTTCGCGACGGTCAGGACGGACTCCGCGGTCTTCTCCCGGCTGAGCCCGAGCGTCGCGGCGAGCCCGTCGACCGCGGTGTTGGCGGCGTCGCGGTCGAGCGGCATGCGGCCGCCGAGGAACGTGTCCGGGTCGAGGTAGCCCAGGACGCAGGCAGCGTCGCTGACAGTCGGCTCGGTCCCGCCGCGGCCGTAGCAGGCAGGCCCGGGATCGGCGCCGGCGCTGCGCGGGCCGACGCGCAGGAGCCCGCCGTCGTCGACCCACGCGATCGAGCCGCCGCCGGACCCGATCGAGCGGATGTCCACCGAGGCCGTTCCGGTCAGGTGCCCGAGATACTTCGGGCCCAGCCACGTTTCGTTGGTGAAGGTGACCGCGCCGGCCCGGACGAGCGAGACGTCGAAGCTCGTCCCGCCGGTGTCGCAGACGATCACGTCGCGATTGTCGTTCTCGGCCCGGGCGAACGTCAGTCCGGCCACCGGGGCCATCGAGGGTCCGGAGCGGACCGTGTCGACGGGCCGGGCCGCGGCGTCGGGCAGGTGCAGCACGCCGCCGAACGAGGTCGCGACCATGAGTTCCCCGCGGAACCCGGCGGCGGCGAGATCCTCGGCGATGGCGGACAGGTGCGCGCTCATCATCGGTTTGAGGGAGGCGTCGATCGCGGCCGTCGAGGCTCGCCGATACTCCCGGACGATCGGGTTGACCTCGTGCGAGAGCGTGTAGGGAATCCCGGGCAACTCCTCGGAAATCAGCTCGCCGACGCGGCGTTCGTGCGCGCCGTTGACGATCGCCCAGAGCAGGCAGACCGCGACGGCTTCGACGTCCTGCGCGCGCAGCCGGCGGAGGATGTCCCGGACCGCGTCCTCGTCCAGACGCCGCACGACGTCGCCCTCGGAGTCGATGCGTTCCGGGATTTCGCTGGTGAGCGCGCGGGGCACGTAGGGCTCGGGATAGCGCACGCTGAGGTCGAATCCGTCGTGCTTGCCGCCCTCGCGCAGCACGAGGATGTCCGGGAAGCCCTCGGTGACCAGCAGCGCCGTGCGGGCGGTGCGGCCCTCGAGGATGGCGTTGGTCGAGCGAGTCGTGGAGTAGACGAACGTGGTCGTGTCCGCGAGCAGTTGCCCGGCGGTGATGCCCAGTTCGGCAGCGGCGACCTCGACTCCTCCGCGCACGCCGTCGAAAGCTCGCTCGCGGGTCGGCGCCTTGCCGATCGTGAGGCGGCCGTCGGCGTCGGTCACGACCACGTCGGTGAAGGTGCCGCCGGTGTCGACGGTGATCTTGTAGGGCACTGGTCCAGTCCTTTCAGCAGGGGTTCGGAGCGGCCGGTCAGGCAGTGCGCGCGCCGGCGCGACGGGCGGCGCGGACGAAATCGGCGGATTCCGCGGCGCAGCCCGCACAGATCGCGGCCAGACCGGCGGACGGGTCGCGGTCCATTTCGATGGCGGTGTAGGAGAGTTGGCAGGCGTGGCACCGGATCCGGGCGCCCCAGACGTCGTCGACCTCGTCGCGCGGGTCGTCGCCGCGAGGCAGCAAGGGCGACCGTCCGACCCGTGTCCCGACGGCGTACAGGAGCGCGGCGAGGACGCAGGTGATCGCCGGTGCGAGGGTCGTGTACCAGACGCCGGGGCGGCCGAATTCGGTCAGCCCGATCCCGGTCAGCGAGGCGAGGATCCAGGCCGCGAGGCCGGGCAGCACGTTGCGGAGCCGGCCGGGACGGAACTCGGGGATGCCGTCGCGGTCTCCGCGGACGATCCCGATGTGGGTGAGCGCGATGGCGACCCAGGCGGCGACGAACACGCCCTGCCACGCCAGTGCGGTCAGCAGATAGGACAGCACGTCGGTGAGCATGAAGGCGAAGACGATGACTCCGGCGATCACCGACCAGACGATCCGGGGCCAGCGCAGCCGCAGCGCGCGTTCGCCCAACGCCTCCAGGTTGGTCGAGGCGACGTAGTAGTTCGCCGTGTTGATCCTGGTTTGGCTGACCAGGATGAACAGCAGGCCCGCGACGCCGAGGGTGCCGAGCACCGCGTCGATGACCCCGGTCTCCGAGGCCGCCTGCCCCGGCAGGACGGCGGTGGTCACGAAGATGCCGATGACGCCGTTGAGCACGAATGTGGCCAGGTAGTAAGGAATTCCGAAGGTGACCCGCGAGTGGAACCGCGCGTCTGAAGGGCGGCCAAGGCGGGCGTAGTCGACGGCGAACATCATCAGGACCCAGGTGCCCAGGTAGACCATGAAGGCGGTGACCCAGCCGGGAAGCGCGAGCCCGGCCGGCGCCGGCGTGGCTGCCAGACCGGACGCGAATCCGTGCTGGATGCCGGCGGCGAGCACCAGCGCGACGAGCCCGGCGAGATAGAGCGGGAGCAGCACGCCGTTGAGCCGGTCGAGCCAGCGCTGGACTCCGCCGATCACGAGAGGCACGGCGTAGAGGACCACGATCGCGTACCAGATGCGGATGTCGCTGGTCGGCGCGAACCACCGCTGCAGCGCGACCGCGATCACCGAGCCTTCGAAGACTGCGTAGTAGATCGCGGTGGCACCGAGCAGGAGCGGAGCGAGGCCGCCGCCGAGATAACCGAACAGCCGTCGGGAAAGCAGGGCCACGGTGAGCCCGGAACGGATGGCGTAGCGGACCAGCACGGCTTGAACGAGCCCGAAGACCACCGAGGCGAGAACCATGCCGACGACGGCGTTCGTGCGGCCGACGGCTTGGTCCACGGAAACCGCTACGTAGAGCCAAAACATCGCGCTGAAAGTCGCGAGCCACGCCATCGACAGGGATGTCCGGCCGGCCCGGCCGGTCAGCGGCACGACGTGGGTGGCGTAGTCCTGGGTCGCGGCCTGCTTGACGACCGCGGGGTCGTCGGTGCGGGTGATGCGGAGCGGAGGTCTGACGGGGTGTTCGGTCTCCGGGAAGGAATCGGCAGTCATGGGGCAGTCCTCGGATGGCCATGGTCGTCCGCCGCGGGCGGGTGCGGCGGACACGACCGGATGGGCCGCCGTCGACTGGGCGGCGACGCTGCGAACCGGCGAATGCGGTTCCGGCGACCGGGCCGCTGGGGGTGGGCGGGCCGTCGATCGCCGCGGACAACGCTACGAGCGGCCCTTGTGACCTGGGTCATCCCGGAGGACGGTCTTCGGGAGGAGATCGCTCCGGCCATCCGGAGGAGGAAGGCATCCTCCGCGCGGCCGGTGGCGGGGGATCAGTCGAGCAGGCCGCGCCGGATCGCCGCGGCCACTGCCGAGGCCCGATCGTTCACGCCGAGCTTCTCGTAGGCGTGCTGAAGATGAGTCTTGACCGTCGTCACGCCGACGAAGAGTTCGGCGGCGATGTCCTTGATCGCTGTTCCCTCGGCGGCGAGCCGCAGCACGTCGCGCTCGCGCTCAGTCAGCGGCGGCTGCTCCTGCCGGCGCGCCTGTCGCCGGAGTTCCTCGGCCAGGCCCGTCTGCAGCTCGGGCGGGATGACGGTAGCTCCGCCGGCGACGGCGAGGACGGTCTCGGCGACGGTCTGCCCGGAGACGATCTTCATCAGGTAGGCGCGGGCACCGGCAGCCAGAGCGCGGTAGACCGTCGCGCTGTCCTCGTACGCGGAGACGATCACGCATCGCGACGCGAGACCCTCGCGCGCGCACTGCTCGATGATCTCGATTCCGTCGGCCCCGGGGAGCATGAGGTCGAGCACCGCGACATCGGGTTCGGTCTGGCGAAGCAGTTCGAGCGCGTGCGCGCCGTCCCCGGACACTCCGACGACCTCGATTTCGGCATGGCTTCCCAGCTGCGCGGCCAGCCCGTCGCGATAGACGGGGTGGTCGTCCGCGAGCAGCACCCGCACCAGGTTCATCCGCGGCTCTCCGAGGTCAGTTCGCTGATCGTGCGGACGAGCGCACGAAGGTCGACGGGCTTGGTCAGGTAGGCGGCGGCCCCGGCTTCGGTGAGCCGGGTGATGCGCGGGCCGAGCGCGTCCGCGGACACGACGACGACCGGGATCGCCGCCGTCTCCGGCTGGGCGCGGAGGCGGGCGAGGACGTTCTCCCCGTCGGCGTCCGGGAGGTGCAGGTCCAGCAGGATGATGTCGGGCCGGGCCACGCGCGCGAGCGCGACGCCGTCGGCCCCGGTCCTCGCGCAGGTCAGCTCGGCGACGCGTTGCCGCTCAAGCACGCCTCGCACGAGTTCGACGTTCGCGTCGGCGTCCTCGATGTACAGGACGTGCACCGAGGACAGGTCGGCGAGCGGCTCGCCGGGCCCGGTCTCCGCCGCCTCGTGCTGCGGCCGCACCCCGGGAGCGATCGGCAGTTCGAGGAAGAACACGCTTCCCCGCCCCGGTTTCGACCGCTCGACCCCCAGCGTCCCGCCCATCGCCTCGACCAGGGTGCGGGAAAGGGTCAGGCCCAAACCGGTCCCTTCCACCTCGGTCCCGCCGGCGTCGAGGCGCTCGAACGGGGCGAAAACCCGCTCGGCCTCCTCGGCGGTCAGCCCCCGGCCGGTGTCGGTGACCAGGAACCGGATCCGCCCTTCGCCGGCGCGGAAGGACGCGGTCACCATGCCGTCCGGGCGGTTGTACTTCACCGCGTTGCTGAGCAGGTTCAACAGCACCTGCGCGAGCCGGCGCCGGTTGGCCACGACGGCGGTGTCGAGGCCGCCGTGGAAGTCCCGGGCGAGGGTGATCCCGCGGGCCTCCGCCAGCGGGCGCACGAGGACCAGCGCTTCCTGGAAGGCCTCGACCGCGCCGACCGGCTCGACCTCGACGTCCAGTCCGACGTGCTCGGTGGTGGTGATGTCGAGGACCTCGTTGATGAGGTTCAGCAGGTGGTGGCCCGCTTGCACGATCCGATGCGCCCGGTCGGCCTGCTCGCCGCGCAGGTCGAGCTCCAGGAGCTGGCCGAAGCCCAGGATCGAGTTGAGCGGAGTGCGCAGCTCGTGGCTCATCCGGGACAGGAACTCCGTCTTCGCCGCGTTGGCGCGCTCCGCCTCGTCGCGAGCGAGGCGGACGGCCTGCTCGGCGTGGCTGCGATCGGTGATGTCGGTCGAGATGCCGCCGACCGCGTACGGCTTTCCGTCCTCGCCGATCAGCGGGAACTTCGTGGACAGGTAGATCGTGTCTCCCGGGACCAGCTCCTCGAACATCATGCTTCGGGCCGCGTCGAGAACGCGCCGGTCGTTGGCGTGATAGGTGCGGCCGAGCCGGGCGCCGAAGATGTCGTCGTCGGTCATCCCGACGACGTCCTCCCGGCGGACCCCGGTGGCTTTCTCGAACGAACTGTTGATCAGCAGGTAACGCCCGTCGGCGCCCTTGAGGTAGATGAGCGCGTCGACCGCGTCCGCGATCGCCTGCATCATCTGCTCGCTCTCCCAGAGCGCGCGATCCGCCCGGGAACGCGACGCGGTGACGTCGAGCTGCACGAGCACCAGCCCGGCGAGCTCATCGGACCGCAACCGGTCGACGCGCAGAAGCACCGGAGTCTCCCCGCCAGCACCGGCGAGACCCACCTCGCGCGGTCCGCAGCCGGACGCGAGCGCGTCGGCGGGCAGCGCCGGGAACAGCTCGCTCAAGCAGGTGCCAGCCGGAACAGAACGGCCGAGCAGCGCGCTGAACGCCGTGCTGGCGGCGACCACCTCGGCGCCGTCCGGCCCGTGGCGCACGATCAACGACGGCGCGACCGCAAGCTCGATCAGCTCCGCGGCCGCCGTCGATACTCCGTTGGATCGGCGCGACACGTCCACAGCCGCAGATCCTAGGCGCACACCGGCAGTGCGTCGGCCCATGACGCTGGTAAGCAGGGGGAATTGAGCTCGCTCTTTCGATTCAGGTCGCCGCCGGAGCTGATGACTTGAGCGCACGCGGCGTACCGGTTGCGCGTTCGGAATCCTGCACCGCCGCGTCCAGCATCGCCAAGCGCTTGTCCCGCAGCGGTTTCGCCGGGGCGACGGCGTCTCACGGCGTCCCGTTCACGGTCGAGGACTCGCTGGACGTGGCGGGGGAGGGGCACCGCACGCGGCTCCGCGCTCTTCCGGAACGGTGCACCCGCTGCCCCTGGGACGCGAGCGGATTCCAGGCGGGCCGGGCCGCGGGGAACCGGCCACGACCGCCGTCGGGACGTCGCTGCCCCGGCTCACCTGATCGAGGAGTCCTCGGGAGCAGGACCGACCCGTCCTGCTCCCGAGGAAACAGCGCGAATTATTGCGAGACACCGAGTTGCCGAGCGACCTGCTCAGCAGCCCGCTGACCAGTCAGGACCGCACCGTTCATCGTTCCGGCCCACTCACCCGCGGTTTCCACCCCAGCCCAATGCACGCGCCCGTGCGGCTCGGCGAGAGCGCTCCCGTAACTGCCGGACGCGTAAGGCGGAACCGCGGGGTTCGGCCCGCCCGGGGCGAACGGTTCCGTGCCCCAGCAGTGGTCCACGTAGTCGATCGGGGCACCGGCCTGCGGCCCGTAGAGATCGACGAGCTGCCGGACGACGCGGTCCCGCCGGGCTTCCGGGCTGAAGTTGTCGTACACCCGGGGGTCGCAGAAGGCCATCAGAATGCCCCGTCCGCTGTCGTCGGGCGAGACGTCGAACGTGATGAACACGGTGCCGGTGTCGGTCAGTGCCTCGCCGGAAAGCCCGCTGCTGCGCCAAAACGGCTTCTCGTAGGCGACGAACGCCTTGCTCAGCGCGCCCATGCGCCAGGTCTTGGCCAGCCACTCGCCCTTCTCCGGCAGCGCAGGCTCGAACTTGATGTCGGCCCGGTGCGCGGGAGCAGCGGTGACAATGGCGTACTGGGCGTTGATCACCTCCGAGTCGGTGCTCACCTTAACGCCACTGCCGTCCTGCGCGATTCGCCAGACCGGAGTGCCCACCACCACCCGGTCGCCGAGCTTTTCGGCGAGCCGCGTGGCGATCTCCTGAGTGGTTTCGGCGTAGCGCTCCTCTTGCTGACCGTCCTCGACGTCCAGCATGTGCGAAACCCCGCCCGCCGCGCGGATGTAGCGCAACGCGTGCAGCAGCGAGACGTCACCCGGGCTGCAGCCCCACTGCACCTTGCTGAGAATGGTCATCAGCGCACGCGTGCCAGGATGCGCGTCGTTCTGGTCGAGCCATTCACCGAACGAAATCGCATCGAGCCGGTCGGCTTCGGGAGATTCCCAGACTGCTTCGACGTCGACCGTCGAGAGCAGTTCGTGCAGAATCCCTTGCACGCGGCCCATGTCCTCCACGGCCTCAGTCGAAATCTCGGGAATGGTGCCCTGGTAGGTACTGCGCTCCCCGCCCATCCACAGAACATTGAGACCCTTGCCGAACTGCGGGGTCGTAGTACACCCCAGCCGGCTCGCGAGATTCCGGATCTCCGTGTGCCGCCGCGAAACCCACGTCGCCCCGAGATCGACCTTGACCCCCGCGACCTCGCCGGAATACGACCGGCCACCGATCCGGTCGCGCCCCTCCACGACCCGCACGGACACGCCCAGGTCCGCCAACCGTTCCGCAGCGGTCAACCCGGCGAATCCAGCGCCGACGATCACGACGTCCGCCGATACGGTATTCGGTTCGCGCTCAACAGATTTCGACATAGTTCCCTCCTTGACACCCGCGGTCCGCGTGGTGTGCGATGCATCGGGTAATCGCCTCGGCTGCGAAAATCCCGCGCACAGCTGGGCGGCCCGGTGTCCGGATGCCTCAGCTGTCATGACCGCCCTGGTTCTCGCTCTTTCCGCTGCCGATGCTTTCCACTGTTCCTGCCAGCGACAGCGGCTCCCCACTGCAGAACGCACCTGATTTCCCGAGGGCCGGTGCACGATGCACCGAGTTCCTTGGCCACAGACCAGCCGGGAAATCCGGAACCTTTCCATCCGCCAGGTTCCCGCCCGATGGCTGCCGAGAGCTTCGGGCGACTACTACAGTTTCTCTTATTCAGAAGACCACCGTTGCAGTGCGGACCGGTCTATGCCGAATTGCATTTCACGAGCACTCTCGCTGGATTCGCTCGAGAAAGTTTCGGGAGGACCGGGCCGCCTGCCCGGCAGAAGCCTGCCTCTGCCGGGCCCTGGCGGAGATCACCAGAGGTGAACCAGCCAGTTTTCCGTTCTCACGTCCGTGTCGAAGACATCGTCGTGCTCGCGCGACAACTCGGTCAGGAATACGGCGACGGAGTAATCGCGGACATCAGACGATCTGGAGAAGTTCGCTCTCAGTCCGGAGCGTGCTAGTGAATCGCTGCACCTGCGCCAGGGGAGGGGACGGTGGCGTAGCCCAGACTTCGACAGTCAGCCTGACGTCGGCAATTCCCGGCCGGAGCGTGAACAGCATGCAGGTATCCGACGACGTCACTGCGTCGGCACCGGATGTGCGTTCGGTGAGTTGCCGGGCAACGGTGAGCACGTCGCCGGTTCCCATGACGAACTGCTGGAATTCGGGGCGAAGTTCGGCGCGGACCGCGGCGCGAGGCGGTTATGCCGTCATGGTCGGCAGCGTAGCCCCCGTGGCTGGCTGTCCGCTCCGCACAAGGGTTTCTACCAGGACGTCGATGACGTCGTAGGTGCCGCCGTTGAGGAGGTGCTTCCGGCCGGCTGTGTCCTTCAAAGCCGAGCCGGACGACAGTGTCGTCTTTCCGGTCAACGGTCGTGGATAGACCTTACGCTTACGCGGTCCTGGTGAAGATCATCTATGCGGGATTCCTGAGCCAGGCCCCGGCGGAGCCGGGATCCGGCGTCCCCCCCCGGGGCCGTCCTGGAGGTCTGCGCCGCTGAGCGAGCACCCGCTTCGCCATGGGAAGCGGGTTTCCTTGCTCACGAGACGGCCGTGGATGTCACTGCATCCGCGGCCCGCATGGGTAAGTGGCCGCATGGACAGGACCGGCCCTGTCCTCCCAAGGTGTGCCTCTGGGCGAGTGCCAGCCGAGCGTGGTCGACAGGGCTTCGAGCGTGCGCGCGCTCCGTCGGCGCTCGACAGTGTGGTGCTGCAGCTCGCGCACGATCGCCTGCGACACGTGCGACCGCTCCGCCAGCTCGCGTTGCCGCCAGCCGAGTTCGTGCACCCGCATGTCGATCGCCTTCGCGACCGCCGCCCAATCCTCCGACACCTATTCCTCCGCGCTCCGCCTCAGCGCCGAGATTAGCGCCGAGATTAGCGCGTCATTGCGATCTTCTAGCGCTGCGTAGCGCGATTGTAACCGTTCGTTACCATACGGGTTGATCGGAGGTTCGGCTACTTGGAGCGTCTCGTCGGATTTGTCCGCCCAGAAGTCGAGGGTTGTGCGAGTTCGCTGCGTGCCTGGGCCTGCGGACGTGTCGTTGTTCGACTTGCCGGTGAGCGAAGCTGCCCGTCGCCGATAGGGATGCTCAAGCGTTAAGGACGGTCTTGGAGCATCTGGAGGGCCGCCGCAGTGCGCTGGCGACTGCTCGAACGCGACCTGTATAGGGCTGACCTGCAGAGATGCGAATGAGTATCTGAATGTTGAGAACATATGATAATATCATGCGAGCTCTCAGCGCTGTTTCGCACCCCCCTGAAATGACGTGTCTGATCGTCGTATACTCTCTTCATCAGCAAGTCCGAGTGGCGGAATGGCAGACGCGCTAGCTTGAGGTGCTAGTGTCCTTAACGGACGTGGGGGTTCAAGTCCCCCCTCGGACACTTCCCATAACCCCAACTGTGCGCATCGAGACTAGTTTCGATGCGCACAGTTCGTTTACCGGGGTGGTAGGTCGCGTGTAGGTGGAGCTGTCGGTAGGTCTCCGCTTTGCGGTTGGTGTCGGCTTCGGCCAGCACGTTCCGGATGTCGCCCAGTCGCTCGATCAGTTCGGCGATCTGCTCTTTGGTCAGCCGTTGCGGCAGGGGGCGTGCGACGAGGCGTGCCTTGGCCTCCGCGCGGCGGGCCTGCGTTTCGGTGATCCAGGCGGTGACCAGCTTGACGTCGGCTCCGGCTTCGAGGGCTGCGCGGTGGCGTCCGAGTGCTCGGTCGCATTCTTCGACTGCCTTGGCGGCGGCTGCTGCGCCGGGGTCGACGTCGGGTTCGGGCTGAGCTTCGTGGAGGTCGTCGATGGTCTCGGCGAGGCGGTGAGGTGCGAAGCAGGTGCTGAGCCAGCTGTCGAGCGGGCCGATGAGGTCCCGCTCGGCGAGGTAGACGTTGCGGGGGTGCTCGGTCTTGTTGGCCAGTCCGTATTCGTTGGGGTAGCGGCAGCGGTAGAACAGCTGCTCACGGCTCTTCTGGCCTTGCATGCGTCGTCCGCAGATTCCGCAGTGCAGCAGGCCGCGCAGGACGTAGCGGTGCTGGGTGCGGGTCCGTTCCCGGGTCTTGCGACCGGCGCCTTTGGCGGCGGCGATCTCCTGCGCGCGCTGGAAGGTCTCGACGTCGATGATCGGTTCGTGGACGATCTGTTCGGAGAAGATCCACTTGTCGCGGGTGTTCCAGCGCATCTTGGTTTCGTGGCCGAGGCCGACGTCTTCGACGTCGATGAGGACTTCGTCTTTGCGCTGCTTGTTCCAGACTTGGCGGCCGGTGTAGCGGGGGTTCGCGAGGATGACCCCGACGGCGCCTTTGGACCAGGCGACGCCGGTGCGGTGGCGGTTGCGGGCGGGGTCGTTGCTCGAGGGGGAGAGGATGCCGTCGCGGGTGAGCGCTTCGGCGATGGCGAACTTCCCGCGGCCGGCGACGTACTCGGCGTAGATGCGCTGCACGATCGGCGCGGTGGCGGGGGCGGGTTCGAGGCGGTGCAGCCGTTTGCCTTCAGCGGCTTTGGCTGGGTTGGGGTGTGGTCCGGCGTCGGCGAGCCGGTAGCCGTAGGGTGGTCGGCCGCCGAGGAAGCGGCCTTCGACGGAGGCTTGAGCGGCCATGGCGGCGCGGACGCGGATTTTGATCCGGTTGCGTTCGCCCTTGCTCATCCCGCCGAAGACGGACATGACGAGGTCGTGAGCTTCGGATTCCGGTTCGATCGCGCCGCCGACCTCGGGTACCCACAGGCCGACGCCGTAGTGGACGAGGACGGGGAAGGTCAGGCCGTACTGGTTGCCGTAGAAGGCGCGCTGGGGTTCGCCGACGACGATGGCATCGAACCCGCGGTCGGCGCTGCGCATCGCCGCCAGCAGCCGGGTCGCTTCGGGTCGGCGTTTCCAGGGGATCGAGCGTGACTGCCCGACGTCGAAGTACTCGGCGACGATCTCGCCGTGCTTGTCGACCAGCGCTTTCGCCCGGGCCAGCTGCCAGTTTCGGGACGCCTCCGGATCCTGCTGGTCCTCGGTAGAGACTCGCCCGTAGAAAGCGAACCGCATGATCACTTCTCCTTGTCCGCATCGAGCAGCAGCTGCAGCAATGCGGCTGCGGCGCCCTGCGGCAACTGCGGCGGGGACGTCGGCAGCAGTACGGCAGGCGCGACCACGTCGCGTCGACGACCACGCCGCGGCCGGCTACCGGCCGCGTCCTGGCGTTTCGGCGGTCGTGAACGGCACGGTGCCGAGCTTGATCGTGGAGAAGTATTCGGAGGAGTCGTCATGTCCGCCCCGGGCTCGTCGCGTTGCAGGGATCGTCCACGACACCGTCGTAGCGGCCAGAGCGGAAGTACCCACTCAGGTCGACTTCGACGGCGCGCGTCTCGACGACTAACTCCGCCTGAGGAGCGGCAGGGAGACACCGCGATACCGAATCGTAAAGGTCATCTGGTTCGATCGTGCAGCCGTCTGAACTCGGGTTACCGTCGCCGAGCGATCGCCAGCAGGTGCAGGTCGTCTCAACCCGACGCGTGCTCCTGACTGTAACGACTCGATGGAGTTAACCGGAGGGTTCTTGGTTCGAGTCCAAGCGGGGGAGCAAAGCCCAGGTCAGCGGCCTGGGCTTTTTTGCTACCCGTAAGTAGGGGCGATTTAGTGTCGATTTTGACGGTCGTCCAGGCAGCCGCAGCCGCCGGTGCCGCTTCGGAGCCGCGGGGCGGCACGCTGCGTCGGCCGCTGTCGATCCCTGGCAGCTGGTCGGGCCCTGGAGCCGCGCCCCCGGGGGAGCGGGCAGGTCGCGCTGCCGTTGCACGTTTCCGAGGCATCGCGGTCCGGGCCCGGGAAGACGCCTCGACGGGTACGGGAGGCGGACCACCGTCCAGCTGACGAAACCCGCCACTGGGTCGTGCAGGCACGCCGCGGTCGAACACCTCGACTGTTACTCCACTGTGGACATATCCGATGCCCAATCTCTGCGCGCACACGGACTTTGCCAACAACCAGCACGCGCTGTCCCCAGTCCTGCGGGATGTCGTGGACCGGCTGCGCGGTGGCATGCTGGCCAAGTCGGCGACCGCGGCGGAGGTTCCGCCCCAACGCCGCGCCCGGCCCCGCCGCGACAGACCGACCGGTCCGCCCAACGGAGACGACTGACCCTGTCAGCCTGCGCGGGCTCCGGGTGGACCCTCCTGCTGTCCGGGGTGCTCTCGTTGGCCAACACCGCCAGCGGGCAACTGTCACACACCGCCTGGACGCTTCAGCTGGACCTGCCTGGCACGCTGCGGATCCCCGCCAGTGCGGACGAGCTTGATCGCAGGTCTGCGGACGAAGAAAATGCGCAATAACCGTGTTCCGACATATCGGAAAGCGGTGGGTTCGCCATCGGCGGCGTCGAACGTCTCGGTCCGGTCGCTGTGCCGCTTCCGGACACCGTCGTGCCGTTGCGGCTTACTGCTCGGGAGCTGGCTGCGAGGTCGGATCTTCCGTCCGCGGAGGCGCTGGCGGCGAGCGCGCGCATCGAGTACGGTGCGCTGCTGAGTGTCCCGGTGACTGGCTCGGCGCTGAACCATCGGGTCATCGGCTGTCTCTAGCTGGTTGACAGGTTCGACGAGTCGGCTGACGTCGGCAAACGTGACCAGTTGGCGTCGGTTCTGGCCGCGTAGGGGTCGGGCTCAGGCACCCGGTATCTGGCCGGGGCGTGCTACTGGGGCAGGGCGCGCCTGCTGCGTGCGTGTGAGCAGCTGTTCGATCTCGGTGGCTTGTGGTGCTTTGAGGCGTCGGTAGATGTCGAGTGCTCGGCGGAGGCCGGTTGTTGCTCGCTTGTGGTGCCCGGGGAGGCGCGTCCGAGGTAGTTGAGGGAGATGACTTTGGCACGAGCGGCTTCCGACGGTTTCGTAGAGGCGCAAGTCTTCGGCGTGGTGGCCGACGGCGCTCCACAAGCAACCGTGCGCGAAACGCGCCGTGCCGAATGGATGACGTACCCGGCAGTTGGCACTGCACCGAAAACGACCGGACGCCCTGAAACGTGTTCGAACTGGCCAAGCTGGACAGTTCGGCGGGGCGCTTCGGCGGCGTACGTCCGGCACGACATCGACCTGGAGACCGTCCGGGGCAGACTGAAGAATGCGGAATTCGCTGCGGCGGAAGCCGGATTGTTCGACGACGCCGCCGCCGTGCTCGCGCGTGCTCGAGGCGCAGTTCGACGCCTTGCCGAGCACCAGCGCACCGATCGCTGCACTCCCGCCGCCACCCACCAAGCCAGCGGCACGGTGCCTTCGTCAACGTTGGGAACAGTGCTGACCTGCGGATCTGCGTCGGTAGCCTGGTGGTTGAAGCAACTTTCGCGTTGTGACGTCCCACTGACGGTCGTTGTCGTGGGCTGTCACGGATGGATGCTGTCGGGGTTGCCTGACGGGCCGGGTCGTATTTGTCGGCGGCCCGGCCCGTCAAGCCGCGAACATCTGCTTCTGTCGATGATGGGGCTGGGTCGGCCTGCGTCGGGTCGTCTGACGAGAGAGCGAGGTCGGCTCAGTCACGTCGTTCCCCAAACCAAAGGCAGGTACCCCGCTTGGCCAGCTCCTGCTTGCGTTCTTCGTAGTCAGGCATGACGCGAGCGAGCAGCTGCCAGAACGCAGGGCCGTGGTGAGGCTCGCGCAGATGTGCGAGTTCGTGCGCCAACACGTAATCAACGAGTGGTGATGACAGTTGGAGCGTCGCCCAGTGGATGCGTACGCGCCGTCCCGCCGTGGCGCTTCCCCACTTGTGGCCGAGGTCTGCCACCTCGATAGGCCCTGCATCGACTCGTAGTCGCTCTGCCCACGCCTTGGAGCGAGGTTGCAACCAGGCCTCGCCGCAGCGCTGGTACCAGGCGATCAGGCTCACCTCTCCTATTTCGACGAGGTGCCGAGGTAGGATGAGTCGGCCGCGCTCTAGGCGGACAGCGCCGTCCACGTCGCCGATCTTCAGCCGATGGCTGCGACCCAGGTACAGAAAGCCCTCGCCGTCGACAAGCTCCTTGGTGATGGGCTCGTGCTGCAGGAGCTCCTTTTCCGCGAGCTTGCGGTAGACCCACTCGCGTTTCGATGCCAGGAATTGCTGCAGCTCCTCGGCCGCCACGTCCTCGGCAGCCCTCAGACGCAGCGATCCGTCGGCTTCGATGGTGAGGCGCGCCTTGCGGCTGCTGCCGCCAAACTCGATCAGTACGCGCAGATCGTCAAACTGGAGAACGGCGCTCATGAGCGCCTCCGTGCACGGATTTGCTCCCTGAGCAAGGACTGGTTGGCTCGCGCCAGCTCCATGAGGCGGTCGGCAATGGCTGCCTGTTCGGAGAACGGAAACAGGTCACGGTCGTCCAGCTGGTGGATGATGTCCTTACGCAGCTCGTCCTGGGCATGCGGGTTGTGCCAGAACCGAACGATGCCCGCGTGCCGGATCACCTCGACGACGATGTCTTCGGCGAGATGCAGGATGCCCGCCCGGACCTCGTCAGGCAGGGTGGCGCTGGTGGCGAACTCGCTCTCCAGAAGGCCGTAGAACCGGGCAACGAGTGGATCCTCGTGCACACGCGACGCCGGCTCGTCGACAACGTCGCCGAGCAGCACCTCGAGCGCGAGGCTGAGCTGGTCCCACTTGCCGGTCAGCGCCTTCAGGATCTCGTCGAGGCGCTCGGAGAGCTTGGTGTAGCGAGCGGGATCCTCGTCGAAGTTCTTGCGAATGTGGAAGCGAAGGGCGTGCTCCATCTCCGAGGCTTTCGCCTTGTCGGAGGTGAGGCCCTTGACCTTTGCGAGAAAGTCGGGGTCAGTGATCGAGACGGGCGGGATCTTGGCCGCGATGTCGAGCGCCGTGACGTGCTCGTCGATCAGGGCGCGCACCTTCTCGCCGTACAGCGAGGCGTTGAATTCTCCGAGACCGTCGTCTCGGTAGCGTCGCCGGGCGACCTTTTGGATCAGGCCGAGCCGCTTGGCGTCGGCCGCGAAGGGCAGCGCCTCCGGCCGGGGCAGGACTGTGTCGAGTGCGGTGAGGAACTGCTTGAGCAGCACACCAAATCGGGCCCGGAGGGCGTCGTCCGAAAGCAGGTCGACACAGGCCTCGATGTCCTCGTCCAGGTCGAACGTGCCAATGCCCGCCTGGGTGAAGAGCGCCACCACCCGGGCGTGTCGATCGCGCAGCTTCGGTACCTCGTCGGTGATCGAGGCCAGAGCCCCGATGGCATCCTCGGCGTCCTCAGGTGCATAGGCCTGCAGCGCCTTCTGGAGGTGGGCACCAACGCCGAAGTAGTCGACAAGGAGGCCAGCGGCTTTGCCTGGGCTGGTCCGGTTGACACGGGCGATGGCCTGGAGCAGCTCGGCATCCTGGATGAAGCGGTCGAGGTAGAGCGCCTGCTCGACCGGGGCGTCGAAGCCGGTCAGCAGCATGGTGCGTACCAACAGGAAAGCGACGGGGCTCGTCTGCTCGCCTGGGAGGCCCAGCGGCTTCTTGAACTCGGCGATGACTGCGTCCTGGCGGGACTTGTCGGTCCACTGCAGCCAGGTCGGGTCATCATTGTTGCTGCCGGAGATGACCGGAACGAAGTCCAGGATCCGGATCAGATCAAGGTGTGGCAAGGCGCGGATCAGGACCTGCTTGCGCCGATCGAGGCCGTCGATGTCCAGCCTGCCGTCCTCGGCCCCGCGCACGAGGTGCTCCGGCAGACGCTCGATCTGACCGACGAGGTCGTCCCGCGCCGCGAGGAGCGCCTCGCGGTATCGAACCGTCGCCAGGCGGCTGGTAGCTGACAGCTGCGCCTTGAAACCGCCGGGTAGCACCGTTGATATGTAGTGCCAGAGAATCGACTTCGCCTTGGCTGCGATGAGCTTTGGCGCTTCCAGCACCGCGCCGGTCGTGGCGTAACGCGCCTTGAGTTTCTCGATCTCCTCGTCAGTGTGCTCGGCGAACATGTCCTCGAACAGTTCGTCCAGATCACTCCCGCCAGCCACCGCACCCTTAGCGGTGCGCCCCTCGTAGAAAATAGGGACAACGGCACCGTCGTGCTCGGCCTGGCGGATCGTGTACTTGTCGATGAACGACCCGAAGATCGCGTCGGTGCGCTTCTTGCCCTCGCGCATGATCGGCGTTCCGGTGAAGCCGATCTTGGCGGAGTTCGGCAGTGCCGCCATGAGGTTGGCGTGCAGCGTCGAAGTTTGGGAGCGGTGCGCCTCGTCGACGAGGATCACGACGGTCTCGTCGGTATTCAGGACACCGAGCGCCTCGGTCTTCTCGTCCGCGGCCATGCGGGTCTCACCGGCACCAGCGGTATCCGTGTCCCGGTACTTCTGGATCATGGCGAAGACGAGCGCAGGGCCCTTCTCCTCGAGGATGGTTCGCAGCTGAGCCGTGCGTCGTGCCCGGACGACGCCCTCACCGGAGAGCTTGGCGGTCTCGGAGAGCTGCTTTTCGAGGTCGGTTCGGTCAGTGATGACCACGACCTTGAAGGCGCGCAGCACTCGATCCGAGCGCATCGCCCGCACCAGGAACACCATGGTCAGGGACTTACCCGAGCCTTGGGTGTGCCAGATCAGGCCGCCACGGCGGTCACTCTCGCCGTCCTGGGCTCGCGTCTTGCCGGTCCGGAGGCGTGTCAGTGCCCGGCCGACGGCACGGTACTGCTGGTAGCGGGCGACGATCTTGATCCGTCTGCCGTTGACCTCCGTGAAGAGGGTGAAGTGCCGGACGAGATCGAGCAGATTGGACGGCGCAAGCATCCCGGCAACCAGCAGCTCTTGGCCCGTCAGCTCGGCCGCGGGCTTGCCGAGCTGAGCTGCCAGCTCGTCGCGGGTGAGAGGGAAGGCGTCTTTCCACTCCAGGAAGTGCTCCGGTCCAGCGGTCAAGGTCGCGACACGAGCCTTGTCACCGTACGTCGAGACCACGAACTGGTTAGTCCAGAACAACTGCTCATTGCCCTCGGGCAGGCCGAGGTGACGCTGGTTGGCGTAGCGACGAAGCTGGGTGATGCCCTCGGCCATCGGGTCGGTGATGTACGGGCTCTTGCACTCAATGACCACCAGCGGGATGCCATTGACGAACAGCACGACATCGGGAGCGACGAACTTCTTGGCCTGGCCGCCGGGCTCATCCACCCGGAACTGGCTGATCGCCAGGAAGTCATTGTTGGCTGCGTCGTCAAAGTCGATGAACCGGACGCGCTGCGAGCGTCCCTGATCCCAATTCGGTAGTCCCGCCACAGGCAGGCCCTCAAGGAGGCGCTCAGTCATCCGCTCGTTGAGCTCGATGAGCTTGCCCACCTCAGAGCGCGTAAGCGACGAGACCACCTCGGCCAGGCGCGCATCGTCCAACCACGGCAAACCGTCCGGCCCTGGGTTGATCTTGAGCAGTGAGGCGCGGAGCCGGCCTTCGAGGATCGAGCCGCGGAACGAGTCGCGCTCCGTCACTGACGGATCTGACTTCGACCCCTCGATGACCTGCCAGCCGAGACCGGACAA
The DNA here is from genome assembly GCF_029087445.1 of Amycolatopsis sp. La24. NCBI lineage: Bacteria > Bacillati > Actinomycetota > Actinomycetes > Pseudonocardiales > Pseudonocardiaceae > Amycolatopsis > Amycolatopsis sp. La24. The sequence continues at coordinate 29,363 of NZ_JARACH010000025.1, read as the reverse complement.
CTGATCGAGCAGCGGCTTCTCGACCTCGGTGTACTCCGGGCCTGGGCTCATGAGGCAGCCTCGGCAGGCACGCGGGCTCGTCCAGTCAGGAGATCCGCAAGGATTGCCGCCTTCTGTGCTTTTGTCTTCGCGAGAGACTTCCGCTCCGCTAGTACTACGTCTGAGTGCGCCTTCATGACTGCACAGATACGGGCCTGCTCGGCCGGGTCAGGAAGCGGTACTTCCAGGGGACGGAGGTCCTGAAGGTTGATATTGCGCTGAGCGCTCTGCGGGGCTCGCGCTTCGAGTCGCGGCTTCGCAGCGCGCAGTACGAACTGCACGTATTCGGCACGATTAGGTGGACGGACTGCTACGCCGACCACGCTGTCAGGGAAGTACATGGGCTGCCCGAGCATAGCCGTGTCCGCGATGTTGGCGGCAATAGTTACTGCAATAGTCCCAGCAGGAAAGCTACGGCTCACCGCTGCTCCCAGGTGACTCAGCGATTGGCTGGCATCGACAATTTCCCCGCCCGCTGCCGCGGCGATGTCCCCGGTCTGAATGAACGGAAATGGCCCGCCGAGATACATTGGATCATTTCTGGGGCGATGGCCGAACTTCCCTCGCTCAACTTCTGCGATCTGATCGAGTCTGACGACAGTCCAATTCGCGGGAAATGACCCAGCGTTACTGGTCCGCATTTCGAAAGATCCCGTTGGGCGAGTGTGGCCGTTCTGATCAACTCCGCGGCTCAATAGGTCATTCATCAGCCCATGGCCTGCTTTTTCGAGCTTGGCAATAACTCTCGACGTCAGTCGAATCTGGGCATCCAAAGCGTCGAGCACTTCCGCCACGCGCCGCTGCTCGTCGACCGAAGGAACTGCGACCGGCATGGCGGCGAATGCCGACGACGACAGTTCGATCTGGTTCGTCGACCCGGCGTAACATCTTGCCTCAAGGTATCTTTGACCTTGTGGACTGCGAAGTATGTCGTTCAGCCAGCGGCCGACAAGATCCTTCTCGCGGGGTCGGGCCACAGTCACATGGCCATCGACTATGTACCTGGCCCCGTCTTCTTGGAAGACAACGGAGCGACCAATAGTTCCCGCCCCCGTTGAGTTGATCAGGACATCCCCGGTCTGAGGTATCACAACGTTCGACATAGGTTTGGCTGAGTGCGGCCGCGAACGTGACCCATCAAAATCGGCATCCGTAACGCATCGCTGCCCGATTGCCATGACATCCGATTCGTCAACATAAACCGGTGCTGTGCCACGGCGAAGAAGAGTTGTCAGATCTCCGACAGTGCGCGACGGCCAATCAACTACGGTTGGGATGACGGGCGCTTTCTTACTCATAGCCAAGCTCCTTCAAGAACCCAGCCAGCTTCGCTGCTGCTGCGGCACGCTCGGCTTCGAGCGTCGCGAGCGGCGTCCGATACTTATCCCACCAGGTCTCGAACGCCGCGATCACCGCCCGACGATGCCGGGCAATGCGGTCCTGGGCCTCGGCCAAGAGATCGCGCTCCATGGCGTCGAGCACGACCTGACGCGTGGACGTGTCGTCAAGCGCTGTGCTGGATGCTGCGAGGCGGTCGGCGAACGCCGCCTTCTCGATCTTTAGTTGCTTCTTGGTCGCCGTCAGCTTGCTCTTCAGCCTCTTGATTTCAGCCAGCGAGAGTGCCTCTTCGCTAGGCTCGGCGTCATCCTCATCATCAGAGGTAGTAGCCGCCTTGATCGTGTTGTCCAACTCGGCCACCTCGGCTTCGAGGGCGGCCAGCCGATCGAGGTACTCAGGCAGCAGCGCGCGTGCCACCTTGTGGTCGAGAGGGTTGACCTTCGCCTTTTCTTCGGCCAGCGCATCGAGCACCGTAGCGCCCCATGCCTCAATGAGGCCGCCGTAGCCGTGCGTTGCGAGCGCCTTCAGGTCGGGCAGACTCTCGCCCCACCAGGACGCGACGATGCCGCGGATCGCGAACGGATCCAGCAGCGGTGTTGAGGCCAGCGTGTCTCGGAACGTCTCGATCAGGTCTTTGCGCAAATCAACCAGGTCGCCAGGCGACTCCAGTTTGTCGAACCGTGACTCCTGCTCCTCCCACCAAACACCGATGGCATCAAGCACGGCAGTCTCTGCGGCGACAACTCCGGAGTCAGCCTCGATCAGCCGACGTAGGTCGCGTCGCTCGGTCACGATGTCAGCGAACTGCAGATAGCCGTCGCTCTTCGGGCTAAAGAGGTGCTCTGGCATCAGCCCATGGTCGGCGAAGAGATCAGCCTTCGCGCTGACTTCGCTTTTCGGGATGCCGCCGTGCAGATGCGCCCGTACGTCCTGCGGCTCGGGAGGTGGCGTGGTGTCGACGTAGCGGCGGATGTTGAGGTTGTCGTCGTTCTCAGCTAGCTCATCGCGGGAGATGACGCGCGCGAAGCCAGGGACGTCCTCGAAGGTGCGATAGGCCGATACGATCTTTTCGATATGTTCAGGCTCCAGGTAGTTTTGTGCCCGGCCTTCTCGGTAATCCCGGTCCGCGTTGATAAACAGCACCTTGCCCGCACGGTCCTTGGGCTTCGAGCCGACCGGCCGCAGTACGAGGATGCATGCCGGGATGCCCGTTCCATAGAAGAGTTGAGGGCCGAGGCCGATCACGGCTTCGATGAGGTCGTCGTTCAGGAAACCGCTGCGGATCTTCCCCTCGTCGCCGCTACGGAACAGCACGCCGTGCGGCATAACAGTGGTGACGAGGCCACCAGGTCGGGTGACCGCCAGCATGTGCTGGACGAACATCAGGTCGGCCTTCTTGCCCTTCTCAGGCGTGTAGCCATAGCGGAAGCGCTCGGGGAACGGGATCGCGTCGGCGCTGTAGTTCATCGAGAAAGGCGGGTTGGTGATCACTCGATCGAACCGCTGCAGCTCCCCGCCGGTGATGTGCGCTGGGTCTTCGAGCGTGCCGTCGTCGTTGTTGCGAAGATCGGCATCGGGGATGCCGTGGAGCAGCATGTTCATCTTGGAGATGGCCCAGACGCTGCCATCCTTCTCCTGGCCGGCGAGGGCGAGGTTACGTCCGTCGCCGCCCGACTCCTCGACGTACTCCTTGGAGAGGATCAGCATGCCACCCGAGCCGGTGCACGGGTCGTAGACACTCATGCCGGGATGCGGGTCGGCGATCTGCACCATGAGGCGGACAACGTCACGCGGGGTGTAGAACTCGCCGCCCTTCTTGCCTGCCGAGTCAGCAAAGTCCCGGATCAGGTACTCGTAGGCGGCGCCGAGGAGGTCGGGGAACTCAAAGTCCTGCTGGCGGAGCGGCACCTTGTTGAAGTGCACGATCAACTCGCGCAGCTTCTTATCGGACATCGACGACTGACCGATCTTGCGGTTGAAGTCGATGTGCTGCAGCACCCCGTCGAGCGACCGGTTGCTGTGCTCCAGTTCCTCGAGGGCCTTGTTCAGCCCATTGCCGACAGACTTGTGGAGATGATCGCGAATCTGATCCCAGCGTGCCCGCTGCGGGACGTAGAACGTCCGATAGAACGACGGGGACTCGGCCCGCTGCTCGGCCTCGGCCTGACTGCGCCCCCTCGCCTGCTGCTCCGAGATGACCTGCTGCCGCTCCGACTCGAACTGGTCGGAGGCGTATTTCAGGAACAGCATCCCGAAGATGTACTCCTTGTAGGCCGAGGCCTCCATAGAGCCGCGCAGCACGTCCGCAGCAGCGAACAGGTGCCGCTCCAGTTGCGGCAAGGTCAAGCGAGACATCCGGTAGCTCGTCCTTCCTGTTGCACATCAGCTCTCGCTTCTGGGGCCGATCGGTCCGGGCGGAGCTGCGTCCTGCAACCTTAGCCACGAGGCGATCGAGCCATGCCGATCCCCTCTCGCCGGGGGAACAGGCCCCGAACTGCGGAGATGCTTGATCAACTTGGTGCTCCCGGCAGCGGGAGTACCAGAGATCGAGAACAGTGCTGACCAGCGATTTCTAGCTGGCCACCTGATAGGTGGAGCCGGTTCCAACTAACTCCACTTGGTTGAGCGGTTCGCTGGGCGGGCTTGGTGCATTCCGCCCAGCGCACTATGTGGATGGGGGTGGGTCGTGGGCGAGACGGCGGCGGTGGCCTTCTGCGGTGTCGCCGAAGTCGCGTTCGTCGTCGTCGCGGAAGTGTTTGTAGAACCACTCGGGTACTCGGGCTGGCTCCAGGCGGGTGCGGAGGACACCGTCCTGGACGTCGCGGGCCACGTTGCGGAGGCGGTGCCATTCGGTGTCGGGCACGGGGCCGGGGCGTGCGTTGTTCAGTTCGGTGTTGACGACCTTGGCGAGTCGGTCGCGTTCGTCGGCCACTTTGCGTTGGCTGGACCAGATTTCGTAGGCGATCTGGTAGGCGGCCAGGGATGGGACGAAGAAGCTGAGGAGGGTGTCGAGCAGCGTCGCGTTCGCGACCGCGAGACCGACGATCAGGCCGATGGCGGTCCACAGGAATGCGGCGGCGGCGATGAGGTGGCTGTAGCGGCGGCGCAGGCGGGCGTCCCAGGTGAGGTTCTGTTCCTGGGCGATGAAGACGTCGTAGGGGTGGTGTACGTCGTGGGTGGGGTCGTACCAGCCGTCGGTGACGCGCTTGTCCTTCTTGCCCCCGCGGGGGAGTTGGCGGGCGAGGCGGCGGACGTCTGGTTCGGGGATGGGGTCGCCGGCGACGGTGGCGCGCCAGGGCATGTGGAACAGGGCGGTGTCGAACATCTCCTGGAGCAGGGCGCCTTGGCGGGCGGTGTTCCCGGTGAGGCCTTTGAGCAGGAAGGCGGAGACGACGAACCAGAAGAACCCGACGATCGAGACCACGGTCCGGCCATGTCCGATCAGCGTGATCAGGACGCCGGCGGCGGCGAGCAGTACGGCGGCATCGACGCGGGCGGCCTCGAGGAACTGGCCACGTTGGTGGCTTGCTGCGGCGGCGCGCTGCAGGAGCAGCATGTCGTCGTCGAGTTGCCGTTCGTGGATGGCCCGAGGCGGTATCCCACGAACGCCGCCGGGGTTGGTGGAGAGGTTCATGGCTTGGTCATCCGGTTCCCGAAGAGCCTCTTCCACTCGTCGTAGGCGGCTTTTTCCTGGTCCTCGTCATCGAGGTCGACTGCCCGCTCGGCAACGGCGCGGGCTTGGTTGAGCGCGTTGGCCGCGGCGAGTTTCTGGGTGGCGTTCATGACGGCGTTGACGTCGCTGCCGAGACCGGCGGGGTCGGGCCATTCGTCGCCGATGCGTTCGGCGGCGGTGGCCAGGAAGCAGATGATCTCGTCCTGGTAGCGCCCGATCGGTGGCTTCACCAGGGACTGGGCCATGACCTCCAGCAGGAAGGAGGGCGCGACGGGTTCGCCGAGTTCGCGGTTGATGCCCTTGATCATCTTGACGAAGGGGACGTACTTGCCGTCGCAGTCGGCGTTCTTGGCGATGCTTAGCTCGTGGTGGCGTTTGGGGTTGGTCGCGAGCCATTCGCCCGCCGATGGGTCGGGGATGTAGTAGCCGCCGTCCTCTCGTTTGAAGGCGGGCACAACGTCGATGGACATGACGTCGTCGTCGGCTCCGTAGGGGATGACGACCGCCATGCCGTCGCGGGCGGCGGCGCTCCACTTCTGGCGGAGCAGGGTCTCCAGGGCGTTGATGACCTGGATGGGGGCCTGGTCGCGGAAGCCGGCCTGGGAGCCGTCGGCGTTGAGGACGACGAAGATGTCGATGTCCTTGAGCTTCTTGGTTTTGGTGTCGCGCCGGTAGCTGCCGGTGAGGAAGTTGTCGGCGAGGTCCCAGTGCGACTTGACGAAGTCGCGGATGGCCACGTGTCGAGCCTTGGCCAGGTTCTGCTCGGTCTGGGTGATCTCCAGGTTGTGCTTGAGCTTGGCGAAGGCGTCGTCGATGTATCCCATAGCGGTGGTTGTTCCTGCTCGTGGTCTCAGTTGTGGTAGTACCGCATGCCGGTCGAGGCGTGCGGGGCGGAGCCGAGGGTGCCGAAGGTGATGCCGCGCAGGCCGTCGGTGCTCGCCCTCTGGCCAGGACCCCAGCCTGGTTGCGGGGTGCGCGGGCCGTTGAAGGTGCAGAACAACTTGTAGGTGGTGCCCGCGGGCACGCGGTCGAGCTTGGCGCGGAACCGGGCGAGCCGGGCGCGGGAGGCGGTGAACTCGGCGTTGCCGTCGCCGGAGGCGGTGTAGGACACCGGGAACTCGATCACCGGCACTACGGCACCTGAGGGCTGGTGGCACTCGAGGACGACCGTGTCGAGGGAGCCCTCCTCGATCCACGCCTTGATCGCGTTCTCGTTCTGCACCCAGTCACGGCGCAGCCGGTCCATGTAGATCCCGAGATCAGCGAGGATGTCGGTGATGGCGCCGAGGATGATGTCGGTCAGGTGCGTAGCTGTGTGGGTCCGGGTGTAGCTGTAGGTATAGGTCGAGGTCATCGCTGGGTCACCGCCCGGCGGAGGGCCTCACGGTCGATCAGCGGACCCGAGCTGGCGGCCTTCGTCTCCGCGGTGGGCGGGGCGGCGTCCGACAGTCGAGCGTGCCCGTCCACTGCTGCCTTCACCTGCTCCTGAAGCGGGGCGGGCGACGGGAGGTAGACCGTGAAGTCGTCGGCGCCCGCCGCGCCGGGGACGGGGTTGAGGTTCTCCTCAAGCGTCAGCGCCGCCGTGCCGGACACCGTGGTGATCTCGCAGTGCACCTTGCCGGCCACCAGGGTGATCGGGTGCTTGTGCAGGTGCCCTCCCGCGACCAGCATTCGCCCGACCGCCTCGACGGCCGACATCGCCTGCATCGCCTCGTCGCGCAACAGCGCGGAGGACTGTGCCACGGTGTCCGCCACGAGGTCCGCGATCACCGACCAGGTCGCGCTGGCGCTGCGCACAGGCGAGGCCGCCACCTCCCTAGTGCGTCGCACGGGACACCTCCGACCGGTTCGTCTCCGCGACGGCGTTGCGCACCGCGGCGGCCAGGTCGTCCTCGGTGAGGCTGCCGGGGTCGAGCACCGTGTCCAGCCGCTGAGCCAGGGCTTCGAAGACCACCTTGCGCGTGCGACGGCCGTCCAACCCGTCTGCGGCCTCGGCGATGCGGTTCATCGCCGAGGAGCGCGCCAGGTCACCCAGGGCCGGGTACTTGTCGGCGAGCGTGAGCAGCGTGGAAGCCAGGATTTCCCGCAGCGCCGCTGGCTCCGGGAGCGGGACGAGGATGCCGGCGTCGGAACGGGACAGGAACGCCTTGTCGAGAGCGGTGGTGAAGTTGCTGGTCGCGACGAAGAACAGGTGCGGGTGCTCGGCGGCGTTGAGGTCCAACGCCGTGAGCACCGCGTCGGTGGCGCGGTGGACATCCGCCGGGTTGGCGGCCAACGACGCCGCCGAGCGAGCGACCGCCATCGACTCGACCTCGTCGAGGATCACCACCGTCGGCACACCGTCCGACGCCAGCCCCGGCACGTACTCGCCGAGCAGCTCGCTGACCCGCTGCTGCGACTGCCCGTGCTCGGCGCGCATCAGCCCGTGCGGGTTGATCTCGATCCGCCGCACCTCCTCGCCGGGAACGAAGCGCGCGACCTGCGCCGGCAGACCGCGCGCCAGGGTCGTCTTGCCGGTGCCGGGCGGCCCGTAGAGCGTGCACAACCCGTGCAACGCCGTCACCTCGAACGGCAGCTCAGGCCGCACGAGCAGCGCCAACAAGGTCTGGTTGCGCAACCGCTCCTTGATCGCTTCTGGAACCACGATGGCGTCCCACAGCGCAGCCTCCGTCGAATCGGCGGTGACCACCTCCTCGGACAGCACGCACTCCTGAACCTTCACTCTCAACTCCGTCCCCCACGCACGGCGGTAGCCTCAGATTCGAACATAATTTTCTCGAATATCGGTAGATTACACGACAGAGTTGATGTTCAACCCGACACGCTTCACTCGGGCGTGTCCTGTTGGGGTCCAGTTATTTGACCGCCCGGTAACCGAGGTGTGCCTAAGATGCGAGCGGAGATCAAGATCGAGAACCGTCCGCTGAGCAGCGGACACCGACTGGCGCGGAGACGAGCGACGTGAACGACCCGCAACTGGACCCCGGCGACATCGCGGCCCTGTTCGATCGGGCCAGACTGCGGATGGCCCGCGAGCTTCGCGGTCTCACCCAGGTGCAGCTGGCGCGGGAAGTCGGCTCCGTCACCGCAGCCTCGGTCAGCCAGTTCGAGAACGGGCACGCCAAGCCCGCCACATCGACACTCCGCCGCCTCGCGGTCGCGTTGCGGGTGCCGCCGACCTTCTTCGCCGCGCCAGCTCGTCCCCCTGCTCAGGACGAGGTGAACGGGTTCTTTCGCAGCCTTCGATCAACTTCTCCGCGAGATCGCCAGCAAGCTCTGGCCTACGTGCACCTCGCGCGGGAACTTGCACTCGAACTCGAGAAGCATGTCGCGTTGCCAGACCTCAATCTGCCGCGTGTCCCGATTGACGGCGGGCAGCCGCTTCAGTCGGCCGACATCGAGCAAGCGGCAGCTCGGGTTCGCGACCATTGGAACGTGCCACAGGGCCCGGTTCGCGATGTTGTGCGATTGCTGGAGATGAACGGGATCGTTGTCGTTCGTTTTCGTGTCAGTATCGAAAAAGTCGACGCATTCTGTGTCGACTTTCCCGATCGGCCCGTCGTCGCCCTAGGTGCTGATAAGGGTCTGCGCGACCGCTCCCGCTTCGATGCGGCCCACGAACTGGGTCACCTAGTTCTGCACGGAGTTTCGGGGAAAATTGGAGACAAGACCACGGAAGGGCAAGCTCACGAGTTTGCCGCATCGTTCCTCATGCCAGCTGATGACATTAAATCAGAACTTCCGGATCGACTTGACTGGCCCGCTTTTCTACGTCTGAAGGCAAAATGGCAAGTCTCGCTGGCGGCCCTTCTGGTGAGAGCAAAGACGCTTGGCGTCATGAGCGAACACGCGTACGCGCAGGGATGGAAAGCGCTGTCCGCGCGTGGATGGAGGAAGGTGGAGCCAGGTCCTTTGGGGAACCCGGAGGTACCAGTACTCCTGCAGCGTGCACTAGAACTCATGGAGACGACCGGTCTCTCTTTTGAGGGTTTCATCAACCGCTCTGGACTTCCGGGGGCAGACGTTCGGACGCTGCTCAGCCGGGATATCACCGAGCGTCCCCGTGTCGAGTTCTGATCCTTCGAGTGTCAGTCGGCGATCGAACCATTTTCGGATCAGGACAGTCCACCTCCGTATGCGCAGGACCACACCAAGCTTTCGCGGAAGGTCGACAACGCGGAACCCCTGATCCGACTCGGTGAACGCGCCTCGGTCGCCTGAAGCCGTAGCCCTTCCCCCTCGTCGCTGCCACAGCCCACCGTCGCAGCGAGATCGCTGGCTCGACAACCGCGGGCTTTGTGGCGGGCTCGGCGGCCCACGACGCATCAGACCACCGCACCGGCGAGGTCGGTAGCGTCCTGGCGCCGCAGTACGGGTGCAGCAGACCGTGGTGCGCGATTGGCCGCCTCGCGGCAACAGGCTCTCCGGCATCGAGCTAGCGACCGCGAACCCCGGAAGCGCTCGTAGCGGGCTTCTCGTCCCTAATGACGTCAGCCGTCTGCTGCGAGCGATAGTGTTGACCGGGTGATCACGGCTGAGATGAAGCGCAAGATCGACCAGGTATGGAGCTCGTTCTGGGCAGCGGGCATGCCGAACCCGCTGGAGATCATCGAGCAGATCACCTATCTGGTCCACCTCCGCCGGCTAGAGGAGCTGTACCCAGGCACCGACGGTTCGACGCAGCCCCTGATTTACCGAGGGGCGACTGAGCACCTGCGGTGGTCGAAGCTCACCAACGAAGCCCCGCAGCGCATGCTCGCGCTCGTTAGAGACGACGTTGTCGCGTGGCTGCGGGATCTCAGCTATCGGTTTCCGGATCACTTCAGCCAGTTCAGAAGCGTGCGGTTCACCGTCACCACGCCGAGCTTGCTGATGAGGGCAGTCGAATTTGTTAACGACTTCGACATCAGTGACGCGAGCACCGCTGGAGCTGTCTACGAGCATCTGCTCGGCAAGATCGACAGGAGCTCCGGCCACCACCTCCGCACACCACGCGACGTCGTCGAGCTGCTGGTGCAGATAACGAGACCGGGCAGAGCAGACGACATCTGCGACCCCTTCTGCGGCACAGGAGAGCTCTTACTGGCCGCCAGACGGTTCGTTGAGCGATCGGATGCGGGAGGGCCGTCCGAAGGTGTCCTCCGAGGATTCAGCGCGCACTCTGAGTTTTTGTCCATCGCGGAGATGAACCTGGCCCTGCATGGCGTAGCGCGACCGGATCTCCGGTCGGTCGACCCGTTGAGCAGCGATGCTGACGGCTTGGGTGAATACTCATTGATCATGGCCAAACCACCTTTCGGTGGGTACTACGACTACGGCCGGCTCTCTGACGTGTTGAAAACGTATGCCGGAACCAAGAGGACTGAGCTTCTCTATCTGGCAGCGATTCTGCACCGGCTAAAGCCGGGTGGACGTGCCGGAGTCGTGGTGCCGGACGGCGTCCTCTTCGGAAGCACCTCGGCTCATCAGGAGATTCGGCGCACACTTGTGGAGAAGCACAAGCTGGACGGTGTGGTGAGCTTGCCCAAGGGGATCTTCCAACCGTACACGGGGGTGTCAGCATCGCTGCTGTTCTTCACCAAGACAGACCGCACGGACTTCGTGTGGTTCTACGACATGACCGGAGAGGAATTGGGGCGCGACGGTGCCCACGCCTCGACGTTGGCCGACGTTGTATCGAGGTGGCAGAAGCGGGACAGCTCGGAGCGCAAGAGAACTCCGGCCGATCAGAGCTTCTGCGTACCAGCGGCGGACATCATCGCCCACGGCTACGAGCTCACGCCTCACCGCTACCGGCACGAGCACGAGATGAAAAAGCTCGCTCGAGACGGTGTGTGGCGCCTCGGCGACATCGCCGAGGTGATCGCGGGGAAGGTGCGGACCTCATCAGCGGACAACGACGTCGACGCCGCCGGAGCGGGTAAGGAACAGCGGGTACTTCGTCCTGCCCTGCTCGACGTGTCGCTGCCGAACGTCGAGGATCTCCCCGTCACCGCACGGAAAGCCGACCCCGGCAGTACCTTGCGCGAAGGCGACGTGGTGGGGCGTGATCTGGCCACAGCTCGTCACTGGACGGTGCTGCCACGCCATTATGAGGGAGTGCAGGCGGGTCAGGGGTTGCTGGTCGTACGGCCTGTTCAGGGCGAGGTGCCCGCCGAGTATCTGGCAGCCTACCTGTCCAGCCCGCAGGCTGAACGCAACTTTCGTCGCTACGACGTCATTCCGCGGATCCGGCCCAAGGAACTGGCCGATCTCCTGGTCCCGGCGTGTGACGGCACCTTCGCCGAGATTCGCGCCGCCATGACCAGACTGACGGAAGGCGTCGACGAGGCCGCGAAGATCCACGACAACCTACGGCGCTCCAAGACTGCGATCTTCGAGCCGGGCGGTAGCGGCGAGCGTCGGAGCAGGCTGGGACAGGCGGGCGAGCTCAGCTCGCTAGTCGCGCAGAACTTGCGCAGGCAGGGTGAACCGTATCGGCTGTTCCAGGATTCCTATCCGTACCCGATTGCCCGTGCCGTGCGCAGGTTCAAGCACAGTTCGTCGCCAGCGGAGAAGCACGAGGCGGCTCTCCTGTGCGTCGAATCCTTGATTCTCTCGCTGGGCATCGTCTCCCTTTCACTTTCCGCGCAACGAGGGTGGGACGCCCTGGCAGAGGTACAGGCGTGGGCGACGGGAGTGCGGCAGGGCGGTGTCTCGCTAGGGCACTGGGTAGGAGTGATCAGGGCGACGGGAACGTTCGCCCGAGAAAGCGGGGACGAGGCAGCAGGCCTGGCCGAGGCGACGGCGACGAAGAAGGGAGGGAAAGGCTTGATGGCCGACCTCGGCTCCCTCGTGACGCTGCGGAACAAGATCAGGCACGGAGCCGGCCCCCGTACTCGCGCAGAGATCGAGCGCAGCCTGGAGACACTTGAGGAGCTGACCTTCAGAGCACTCACCGGGAGCTCGTTCCTCGCCAAGATGTCACTGGTACACACGAGCAAGCTGCGCTGGCTTCCGAACGCCGGCAAGTACGAGGTCTCGGGCCTTGCGCTGATGGGAGATCACCCCGACTTCGAACCTGCGGTATTCGAGACCAACCGACCGCTCGCCGATGATCGTCTGTACCTGTCCAACCGGCAGGGAGAGATGATTCCGCTGTGGCCCTTCTGTGTGCTGGGCGACTGCCCGACCTGCCTGACTCCGGAGGTCTACTACCCGGATCGGATGACGGGAACGACCGCTTTGCTAAAGAGCCTGGACCGCGGGCACGAACTCGAGAGCGATGAGGTGTTCGACGACCTCAAGCGGTGGAACACGCCGGCCTCGGCCGACTGAAACACATGGCATCGACCGACGATCTACTCCTGCGGATGATCATCGCCACCGGTTTCGACACGACCAGGCGAGAAGTGCAGCTCGTAACGTGTAGCGCGTCGTTCAGCTTCGACGTGTCGGTGTGGGAACTTTGGGCCTGCCTGGCGACCGGCGCCACCGCCGTCGTCGTGCCGCAGCAGGTGGCCCGGAATCCGGCGGAACTGGTCGCTCAATTGGCGGCGCAGCGGGTCACCGTGCTCTGCCAGGTGCCGTCGGTGTTCCGGTCGGTGGCGTTGGCGCACGTTGCAGTGGAGCGGCCCCCGCTGGCTCTGCGCTATTTGGTGTTCGCGGGGGAGAGTGTCGAAGTGGGCGTGATCGCGCGGTTCCTCGACGGCTGGTCAGGTGCACCGCCGCGGGTGGTGAACATGTACGGGCCGACCGAGACCACGGTGTACGCCACGCGACCACGGTGTACGCCACGCACAAACTGCTCACCGACGCCGATCTGGTCGGCCCGGTGCGTTCCCGATAGGCCGCGTGCTGCCCCACCTGAGCGCGGTTGTGCGCGGTGTGCACGGCACGGTGCCCAACGGCGAGATCGGCGAGTTGTGGATCGCAGGGGACGGCGTCGCGGACGGCAATCTGGACCGCCCGGAGCTGACCGCCGAGCGGTTCGTGTATCTGGACGGCGTGCGGTACTACCGAACCGGTGACCTGGCGCGCGTCCTGCCGGACGGCTCGCTGGAATACCTCGGCCGCGACGACCTGCAGGTGAAGCTGCGCGGTTTCCGGATCGAACTGGGCGAGGTGGAGGCTGTACTGCGCGGCCACGACCTGGCGCGGGACGTGGCGGTCACGGTGATCACCAGGCCAGCCGGCGCGCAGTTCCTGGTGGCCTGCGTCGTGCTGGCCGGCGATGCCCCGGACAAACCGGCCGGGCCGCTTCGCGAATACGCTGCCGAGCGCCTGCCGCGCTACATGGTGCCCGACCGCTACCAGGTGGTGGACATGTTGCCGCTCACCGGTTCCGGCAAGCTGGACCGCGCCGCACTGATCGGACTGGCTGCGCCCCGCCGGGTCGGCGGGAGAACTTCTTGACCTTCTCGAGCCCGTTGACCTCCGCTCGTGTGGTGTAACCGTGGGATTTACGCGCGGATCGAGGCGGCGATACCGCGGACCGAACGCCGCAGCCCCGTCAACTGACCCAACGTGCTCCAGCTCCGCTCTGATCTGTCCGACACTGTGCGGTGGCAGGGGCCGCGCACATCAGGTGACAATTTTCCCGCCCGAGCGGGCACGAGAGACGCGGTCACTTGGCGCTTGTCACGTCGGGGTTTGTCGCTACCGTCATCCGGATCGGGCGTACGGGTCGCGGACGTGGGGCGCTTAGGCCATGCGCTGGCGGCCGTGCAGGTTGCGGCGGAGCTGGTCGCGCATGGCCAGGACGAGCAGTTCTGTGTGCGACAGGCCTATGCTGTCGGCGATCTTCACGATGGTTGATCGACGGCGGGTCTATCCCGTGATCGGTGTTTCCGGCCCGACACGCGGGGCTGAGGACTGGCGGGGCGGACGCCTGGAGGTAGTGCGGGCGGCCGTCGAAGTCGGGACCACCCCTGCTCCTGCGGGGAAGATATCAACGATGTCGGCACGCTGATCACCGCCGGGGGACCACTCCCGCTCGCGCGGGGAGAACCCACGCGTCGGCGTCCGACCAGGTGCTGTCGAGGGACCACCCCCGCTCGCGCGGGGAGAACGCTTCTTGACCTGGGAATCTATATGGCGGTTGGTGGATTTTCATTCACTTGTGCTGAGCCCGTGCGGGGAGGGCGCACGATCGTGCGGCGCGTTTCGGCCATGGGACGGTCCTCCCGCTCTAACCGGCGGGATCGCTCGGCGGTACGGCTGGCCTGTGGCTGTCGTCACGGCACATCGCAGATTTTTCCGGGTCAGGGCGTTTGGCGGCGGTGGCGCGCGTAGACGGTGCGGTTTTTTCGTGATCCGCGGCCGCGACGGGATCGCGTGCGATACTCTGGCGACGATGTGATGACGGGTTGTGAGGGGAGCGTCACATGTGGAGATCGGGCGACGGTTCGCCGCCTGACGCAGGGGGGAAGGCCGAGCGCGCGAAGACCGGGATGCGCCTAATTTCGGTGCCGCGCGTATCGGGAAGGCTGGTCGTCCTCGTCGGGCGCGGGGATTGCGGGTGCTGCTGAGATGGCGTCCGAGACGATGCATTCAGCCGGGCCGGGCGGGTACCGGTTCGAACCGGGGACGATCGCGGCACTGATCTCCCGGTGGGAGGACGTTCTTCACGGATTGCAGAAGGACCAGAAGGCACAGGAGACGGCGTTGAATTTGGCGCAGCCGCCGTCGCCTGACCCGCCTGCCGTCCAGCAGGCGCAGCTCGTGCAAGCGTCATTACAGTGCATGATCGACCACAACGTCTCGATGCAGCGCCAAGCGTACGCGTACATCAACGCGCTGAAAAAAGCCAACGGAACATATACGCAACATGATGCCGACGTCGCGGATGCGCTCGGCAAAATGGGCCCCGGCAAATCCCGTGCCGGCTGAATGTATCAATAGGATGTCTGTGATTTTCTCTCGATTTCGTGTTGCCCTGGCCGGCATCGCTGGCGTAGCGGCTGTCGCGGTCAGCGGGTGCTCCGAACCGACTCAGGGGACGGCGAGCCCGCTGCCTTCCGGCACCGGTCAGAGCAGTTCGCCCTCTTCTCCGGGGAGCGATACTGTCGAGGCTCCGAAGGTTCCCGCTCCGGTCAATGTGGACAAGTTCCTCGCGGATCCGTGCAGCGTGCTGACGTCGGCGCAGTTGTCCGCGTTGCAGCTGAGCCAGCCCGAGGCTGATAAGGCGTCCAGCTCCGTCGGTTGCGGGTGGCGGTTAAGCGACGGCTACACGGCCGTCAGCGCGACGTTTCTGACCACGGTGAAGAACGGCCTGACGAACGCCTACCGGCAAAACGCGTCCGGGTACTACAAAAACGGTTACTTCGAGCCGACGGTCGTGAGCGGTTTCCCTGCCGTGCTGGCCAACACCGCGGATCGCCGCAGCCAAGGCCAGGCGACCATGCTGGTCGGCGTGTCGGATCAAACCGAGATGCAGGTGCTGATCCAGGGCACGCCCGGCAGCGACGCCACGACAGCGGCCACGAACGTGACCAAGGCTGTCCTGTCGACCATGCAAGGCGGGCAGTGAGATGGCAGGGCAGTCGATGTCCGCGCAGCAGATCTACGACAACTTCGCGACCGCCGTCGGGCCGGGCGGGTTGATGCAGGCGGCCGATCACGTCACCGCGTTTCAGTCCCAGTACGAGAGCCGGGCAGCGAACATCCGGGCGCTGGCCGCGGCGATGGAAGAGGGCTGGACCGGCGACGCGGCGGGAGCGGCGTCTCGCGGGGCTGGGCCGTTGGCGGCCGAGCACGCGCAGGCGGCGGAGGCGATGAGCATGGCGCAGGCGGGGCTGACCACACAGTCGTCCGCGTGGCATGACGTCAAGGCCAAGGTGCAGCCCGTGCCTCCGGTGCCGCAGGCTCCTCCGCCGATGACGGAATTTCTCGGCGTGCAGAGCGTGATCGACGCCGATATCGAAAACCAGACCCGGCAGAGCAACAACGTCGCGGCGGAGAACGTGGCGGCGATGAAGTCCTGGTCCACGGCGTCGGACGAGACCGGCCGCGCCATGCCCACCAGTTACGGCCAGGCCGACGCGAACGCGATGAACGTGAGCAGCGCGCCGGTGCCGGTGGTGCACAGCCCGGCCGGGCACAGCGGCGGCCCGGCCGGCCCCTTGCAGCCCGGTCACAGCGCAGGCCCTGCTGGCTCGTACGGCGGTGCGAACGCCGCACCGTTCGCCGCCGGGGCTGTGGCGTCCGGCCGGTCGTCGGTGCCCGGCAGCGCGGTGCCGCCGCGGGCGGCGGGATCGGGCGGGGATGCGTCGACGTCGCCGACCGGCTATGTGGCGCCGAGCGCGCAGACCGGGCTCGAACAAGGCGGCGCGTCACGCGACCCCGGGCTCTATCGCAGCGGCGTGCTGGACCCGAATTCTCCTGCGGGCGGGGGCAACGGGGGCTCCTGGAACTCCGGTGGGCCCGCGGTCGGCGGCGGCCTGCCCAGGGGTGTCGGCGGGCGGGGTGCGTCCGGCGTCGGGGCTGGTCCTGGCGGCCGCGCCGGCGGTGAGAACGCTCCGGGAGGCGGCCGCGGCAGTGGAATCGGCTCTTCGGAGGAAGCTGTGGCGCGCGGTCGCTCCGGTGGTGCGGCGGGTTCGTCGTCGGGCCGGCCGGGTGGCGGAGGGGTCGGCGGGATGGGTGCCGGCACCGGCCGCAAGCGGGAGGACGACGAGGAGCACGAGCGCAAGTACATGCTGTCCGACGACGAGGCGTTCCTGGCCGCGGACGACGGGCAGCGGCTGGTGGATCCGCAGACCGGGATGGCCGCGAGTCCGGCCGTGATCGGCGAGGCCCCCAAGAAACGGGTGTAGCGCCGATGTGGTTTCCCGAGCCGGTCGGGTTCGCCGCGGCGGATCTCGCGGCGTTGGTGACCGAGGTGACCGGTGCCGATCTGCATGTCGCGCTGGCGCCGCAGGCGGAGTGGCACGACGCGGAGGCGCAGGCGGACGTCGACCGGCGCCTCGCGGCCCTGAAGGCCCGGTACGACGGTGCGGCGTCCAGTGTGGACGATCCGGAACTGGCCGACGTGGCCGAGTTGCTGAGTCGGCCGCCGCACGCCTGTTACGGCTGGTTCAGCGACGGCAGCCGACACTTGTCGGCGTTGGCCGCTGGGTCGTCGTGGTTCGGGTTGATCGCGATCCGGGACGGCGGCGAGATCTGGGTGCGGACGTTCCGGCGCCAGCGGCTGAGCGCGGTGCTGGCGGACGTGCTGCCGCACGAGCACGCGCG
This sequence comes from Amycolatopsis sp. La24, assembly GCF_029087445.1. Lineage (NCBI taxonomy): Bacteria > Bacillati > Actinomycetota > Actinomycetes > Pseudonocardiales > Pseudonocardiaceae > Amycolatopsis > Amycolatopsis sp. La24. The sequence continues at coordinate 12,103 of NZ_JARACH010000025.1, read as the reverse complement.
GTCGAACGCGCAGCCGATCACAGTGCTGCGCAGCGAGCTGGTCGAAGCCCGCGACACCGGCGTCGCCCGCGACAGCGCGGTGCGGCGGGCCGAGCGGGTCATCGCCAGGCCGCCGCTGGTGAGCGCCGAGCTCTACGCCGAGCAACGCGACCGCAGCGGCCGTCGCCGCAGCGAGGTCCCGCTGCGGGTCTACGACACCGACACGGGGCGGTGGGCATTGCAGATCAGCAAGCACTACGACGACGAGCGATGGGATCTCGCGCCGGCGACTGCCTCACGGGTGGCCGACCTTCTCGACGGCTCCATTGACGACAGGACTTCATGATGACCGTGGACATACTGAAGGCGCTCGGCATCGGCACCGGCCACGACGTCACCGCCCGGCAACGGCTGCTCGCGGGCCTCGACGTCGAACTGACCGGGCAACGGTTCCGCAGCGCGTCCCGCGACAGCAGCGTGACTGCCACCGTCAACGGCCGCGGGGAGATCGTCGACATCGTGATCCGCGACGACGCGCTGCGGTCGCCGCATCCGGAACTGGTCGGCCCCGCCGTCGTCGAGGCCGTCAACCGGGCTCGCACGGAGGCCGGGCAACACGCGCGCGCGGCGGTGTCGGCAGTGCTCCACCCCGACGCGCCGCCCCCGCCGGCAGCGTCGCCGGAACCCGCTGCTGCGTTCGTTCAGGCGGCCGCGCCTGCGCCGGCACCCCCGGCGCGCAGGGGCCGCGCCGCCGACGACGAGGACTTCGGCGACTACGACTTTCTGGCTCTCGAGGAGTGACGCCCATGTCCAGCTACAACGAGCTTTACGCTCTCACTCAGGAAATCGAAGCGAATCTGCACCGGACCGAGGCGGCCGCCGCGGCCGCCGCCGGTGCGGCGATCAACCACCGGATCCCCGGCGGAGCGGGGGCGGTGACGGTGACGGGGCGAGGCACGCTCGTGTCGGTGACCATCGACCCGCACGGCCTCGCTTCGGCCAACGGCCGCGCGCTCGGTGCCCAGATCGCACAGACCATCCGTGAGGCCGAAGCCCAAGCGCGTGCGCACGTCGCGCAGACACTGCAGAACGCATCCGCGGCGGGCCAGGCCGCCAGGAGGGGGAACGCATGACCGGCAAGGGATTCGAAGTCGTCCCGCAAGCACTCCGCGGAGCGCAGACCGCGTTCGTCGACGCGGCGGAACGCCACCTGCAGCTCGTCGGACAGGATCTCCCGGACTTCAGGATGAACGAGCAAGACCTGGGCATCCTCGGCCAGTTGGCGGGAATCGTGCACGAATACAACGCGGCGGTCGACCAGATCCTGCGCAAGGTCGCCGCCAGCAGCGACAGCCTCACCGCCGCAGCGCACAGCCTCGACACCGCCGCGAAGGCCTACGAGGCTCAGGACGAGGAGTACTACAAGAAGTTCGGCTGGCTGGCCGACAAAGCCGACGCCGGCGGCGTCTACCAGCCCGAGCAGAAGGGCGGCCGCTGATGACGAACCCGCCTCGGAAGTCGTTCCCGGACCCGACTGGCAGCACAGCGCCGTCCTGGCCGAACCCGTTCCCAGACGACCCTGCCCCGGCACCTCCCAAACCGAACCCGGTGCCGAACATCCCCACCATCCCCTACCCCGACGACGCCGACCGGAAAATCCGCGAAGCAGCGGAAAAAGCCAACCATCCGGACGTCATCCAGCTGCTCGACAAGATCAAGAACCACCTGTTCGGCAACGCGGAGCGAATAAACCTCATCGCGCAGGCCTGGGCGAAGAACACCGCGCTGGTCGACTCCCGACTGGGCATCCAGTACGCGACCCAGACGCTCGCGGGCTACTGGTCCGGCCCTGCGTTCAGCCAGTACTCGGCCTACTCCGCCGACGCGACCAGCGCACTGGACGCCGATCAGTCCGCACTGGCAGCCATGGGAACCGCGCTCGGCGGCTGCGTCTCCATCGTGTACAACACCTACGCGGCCGTGATCAGGCTGATCGGCAACACGGCGGCCGACATCGTCAACACCGCCGTGAGCGTAGGAATCGCCCTGATCCCGGGAGTCGGAGAATTCGAGCTGTCCAACGCCATCCAGGCAGTCACCGACATCCTCACCAATTTCATCAAGAACTGCACGGACTTGCTGTCTAGCGCTGTCGAGCAATTCGGACAGTACAAGAGCGCCAGCGTCGGGTTCACGGCAAGCGCAACCGGATTCAAGCAGTTGACCCCGTTGCCGGACCAGATCGGGCACCCGGGAAGCTGGCACGTCAACCCGGCAAACTAGCCGAGCGGAACGGAAGCAGAGGACATGGACATCTTCTGGTGGGCGATCGTCATCATCGCTGTCCTTTCCGTGCTCACGCTGTGCGTCGGGCTGGCTGTCGTCGTTCCGGTGAGAAATTCATTGCGACGGCGTCAGGCGCAAAACAGATACCCTGTTGATCCCGGCGGTGCCGGGAATCCCATGTACGGCCGCTGCCCGCCGGCTCCGCAGCAGCCGCTCGGTCGGCCGGGGCCGCCTTACGCGCAGCAGTGGCCGCCGACCGGACCTGAGCGACAATAAGGGTGTCCGTCGGGCCTGCCACGGGTTGGAGGCAGCTGCCTGATTCCGTTCCGGATCTGCCCGGGCTAGGGTTGGTCGACCATGTGCTTACAATCGGTGCAGCTCGGATGGCGCATGATCTTGTTCGCTCGGTCGCGCCCGTAAAAGGGATAGCATGGTGTGCCGCAGGCTGAGATGAACGCCAAGCCTTGCCGAACGGGCCGTGTGCCCGTCCAGTGCGCTACCCGGGCTACCTGTTGATTCGCCGATGTCGCCATCTCCAGCATCCAGCCGCTTGAGGGAACGACGGTGCGCTGGGTGCGGGATTTCAGGCGGTTGCCAAGGTCGACGAGGGCGTCACCCAGTTCCATTGTCGGCCATGCTGTCAGCAAGCCATCAGGTTTCTCTATGTACGCTGAAATCTTTTCTTCAAGATCGCGTACTATCAACGTGATCTCGGACAGCTTGTTTCTTGCGTCTACCACGCATCTGCATCTTTCTTCGACTTAAACGCTGACTAGGTTTCGTGGATCCGGCGTGGGACGGTTGGGGAGTTCGGCGGGGATCCGTCGGCGGCTACCGTGCACTTCCGCTGGTGGGAAGGTGCCACGGATTAGGAATGCGAGACCGCAGCGTCGATCGTTCCGGCGTGAATCCAGGGTTGTCGCTCGTTGTCCATGCATGTGCTCCGTAGGCGCGGTTCCGGCGACAGGGAGGAGTCCGGAGGGCTCCTGCGCCGTCGCTCCCCAGCCAATCGAAAACGGATCCACGCGACCACCGCGCTGGCACCGCATTTCCACCGCGTTTGCGGGGTTCGGCTGATTCAAGGACGCGGTCATCCGAGCCGGCTGCGCCCGCAGCACCGCTGCGCGGAACCACGGACGCGGTCCTGTGGGTTTTGTTCGCACAGCACCGCAATTCGTCTCGGCCTGGTCCGTCGACTCCTGGGCGGCGGCGGTCACTGGCCGGGCAGGGTCTTGAGCCGGTCTCCGAGGTCGAGTTGGATGGTGGTGCGCATGTCTTCGTCCGGGGTGCCGGAGTGGACTCTGATCTCGGACCCGGCCAGGTCGTAGTCGTGGCCGGAGAGAGGGAACCGGCAGGGCAGGTCGCGGCGGTCGAGGTCGGCTAGGTAGGCGTCGGCGGTCACGATGTCCTGCTGGTCGTCGTCCGCGGGGTTGGGGTCGCCGTAGGCGGTCACCCGGTACAGGACGGCGTAGCGTTTGCGCAGTCCGACGTCGAGGATTTTTCTCAGCCGGGCGACTGGGTCTTCTTCGACGCCCCGTAGGGTTCGTAGCCGTAGGTGGCGTCGACCTTGAAGTGGCCGGTGCCGAGCGGTCCCTGCGGCCCGGTGATCCACATGCCTTGCACCAGCCAGCCTGCTGGCAGGCTGAACTGGTGCTGTTTCTGTCCGGCCCGATCTTCCATCGACTCCAGGGTCGTCGCCTCACTCGCCTGGAGGAGTGCGACGTTGCCGCCTTTGCCGGGGCTGTTGTAGCTGTCCATGACGTTGCCGTCGAGGCTGATGAACTCGGGTTTCGGAGACAGTTTCCGGTCGCAGGACGGCTTGGCGGGCGATGTCGCGGGCACCGTTTTCGCGACGGCGGCGAGTGCGGCGCGCCGCTGTTCGAAGCGCGGTTGGTACTCCTTGAGCACCTGTTTCATCGCCTGTTCCGTCTGGCGTTTCTGCGTTGCGCCGTCGTCGCCGTTCCCGCATCCCGACAGCAACAGCGTGGCCGCGACGGCGATCGCGGCGAAGGACCGCACTGGTATCCGCATCGATGGCCCTCCTTCGGTGCGGGTGACAGTGTGCCGCGACAGGTGATCGTGTGCCAGACGATGATCTCGGAGGTGTTGGCCCGGCCGTGCGGACCGTCCTGTTGCTTGCCGTGGCGGTCGACCGGGGGTTCGTCGGCTTCGCGAAATACTGGGGTTTGCCGCAGCCGACCGACAGCGCCTGTCCGCGAACCTGAATTCACCCCGGAGGCGTTCTCGCGCTACCTCGAACACCTTCGGTTGGCTCCGGTGCCGGCCTAACTGCTCACCGCTGCACATGACGGCTGACCCCCATGGCCATCGGGCCGGACGAGTGTGAGGGCAACGCGCGTGATTTCGCAGCCCCGCTCAGGTTTGCTGGCACTGATTTGCCGGTGCCGGAGTCTCGGCGTCCAGGGAGGCCAGTCTGGTGCGGATCTCTGGTGCTCGTGGATCCCGGAGCCTGTCGAGGATTTCCAGGCTCTGGAGGTAGGTTTCGCGTGCCTGCTGGGCTTGGCCCAGGTGGCGGAGCGCTTCTGCTCGGCTGACGAGGGTTTCGGCGGTGCACCAGCGTTGCCAAGGCTGGTTGCGGGCCGCTAGGGCCTTGTCGAAGTGCTGCAGGGCTTTTCGGTGCTGGCCGTGGCGGGCGAGCAGTACGCCGATGCGTTGGTGGGCGATGCCGAGGACGGCTGTCGAGCCGGAGGCTAGTGCGCGGTCGAGCACGTCGAGGGCGTAGGTCATCGCCTGGTCCTGGTCGCCGTGCAGGTCGCATGCGTTGGCGAAGGCGGCGCGGTTGACGGCGACCCCGATGTCGACGCCGACGTCGGTGAACAGCCGGTCGGCGAGTTGGTGGGCTTCGCGTGCGTCGGTGATTCTGCCGCGGCTGGTGTAGGCGAGGCCGAGGCTGTAGGCGTTCCAGGCCCGTGATCGATCGTCGCCGATGGTTTCGTGCAGGCGGAGCGCGTCTTCCAGGTGTTCGATTCCTTGGTCGGTCCGGCCGAGTTCGTGTTCTACCCAGCCGAGTGCGAGGAGGCTGCGTGCGATGCCCGTGTTGTTGCCGACGGCGCGGGCGGCGGCGAGGCCGTCGTGGGCGGCGATCAGCCAGGTGTTCCAGTTGCGGGTGAGGGCGAAGTAGGGCAGGAATGCTGTCGGCAGGAGCCAGGCGGTGTCGTCGGTCGCGTTGCGTCTGCGTGCTGTCCGTGCTGCTTGCAGGGCGGTGGTGGCTTCCCGTTCGCACCACGCCATTGCTGTGGTGAATCGGGTGTGGCCACTTTGCGGCGAATCGTTTCCGGCGGGGTTCTGCGGGACGTTGGCGTTGTCCGCCCAGTCGGGGGCGAGTGTGTTGTTGGTTGCCCAGGCGGTGGCCGTGTACCACTGCAGTGTCCGGTGTTGGGCGGTCTCGATCTCGTTGGTGAGCTCCGTGGCGAGGGCGTGCTGGCGTGCGTAGGCGCGCAGCAGGTGGCTGATGCGGTAGCGGCCGTCGGGGGCTGGTTCGAGCAGGTTGGCCGCGGCGAGAAGCCGGAGCGCTTCCTGGGCGCGTTCGATGTCGAGGCCGGTGAGCACGGCGACGGATTCCGGGCCGACGGTGGTGACTGGTCCGATGCCGAGGTATCGGAAGACGCGCCTGGCCATCGGGGGAAGTGCGAGGTAGGAGCGGTCGACGACGTCGTGGAGGTTGACCGCGGGATCGCTCGAGGTGAACAGGTCCAGGCAGGTGTGCACGGAGCCGAGGCGTTCGGCCAGGTCGGTCAGGGAGGTGTCGCGATGGTGGCGGAGGTGCTCGGCGACGATGCGGATGGTCATCGGCAGGCGGCCGCAGTGCTCGACGACGTGTTCGGCAGCGGCTGCGTTGGCTCGGACGCGTGCTGCGCCGGCGCGGCGTCCGAGCAGTTCGAAGGCTTCGTCCGAGGCGAGCGGGGGTAGTTGGACGAGTGTGCCGCCGGTTCGCGCCAGGAGGCCGGGCTGGTGTTTCCTGCTGGTTGCCAGCACCACGCTGCCTGTTCCGGGAAGGAGCCATTCGGTCTGCTGGTGGTTGGTGACGTTGTCCAGGACGACGACTGCCGGGCGTTCGGCTAGCAGGGAGCGGTAACGGGCGATCCGGACCGGCAGGCTGGCGGCGTCGAGTTCGGCCGCGCGGACGCCGAGCGCCAGGAGGAATCCGTCGAGCACCTCTTCCGGGTCGGCAGGCGTGCCGGGCGCGAGGCCGCGGAGGTCGGCGAACAGGCATCCGCCGGGAAACCGGGCCTGCATGCCGGATGCCCAATGGATCGCGAGCGCTGTTTTGCCGGTCCAGAAGCCGCCTTCGATGATGATGGTCGCGGTGGAGCCGGGCCACCCCTGCGCTACGAGGGCGTGGTCCATGGCGCGGAGTTGTGTTTCGCGGCCGACGAAGTCGGAGGTGGCTGGAGGCAGTTGCATGGGGCGGTTCGCTGGGCCGGTGTCGCCGCGTTGTGCTGCCGCGATCTTCTCGAGTTCGCCTTCGGCTGCGAGGGCCTTGTCGAGGTCGCGCACGACAGCCGGAAGCAACGCGCGATGGCCGTGCAGCAGCTTCGAGAGGTAGCTCGCGCTGTAGCCCGCTCGCGCCGCCACTTCGCCGAGTGTCATGCCGTGCTCGCGGCGCTTGCGGTGTACCGCCACCGTGAAACTGTCGATCGTTCGCATCGCGCCTCCCCGCGCGTCGAGACCCGCCTGGTTGGCGCGTCTGCCTGGGCGGGGGACCGGGACGGAGCCTGGACGGGGAGCGGTCGGCGTCCGATCGAGCGACAACGCGCTGCGAGGGTTTCCCGACTCCTCCGTCGTCCGATATGTTGGAATGATCAACCTGAACAGTACGAAATACCGGACCACGAGTCAACGGATCCAGACTCAATCGGGTCAATGGTCAGGTATTTCAGACTCACCTTCGAGGGGGCCGATCGTGGCCGAACCTACGGGGCGGCAGGACGAGGACCGGTCGTTCGGAGTTCTGCTCGAACGGCTCATCCGCCTCAAAAAGCACGATGACGGGCGGCCGTACAAAGTCTCCGAAGTCGCTGACGAGATCGGGATTTCGAAGGGGCACCTGTACGCACTGATCAAGGGATCGCACGAGCCTAGCCTCCGGGTCGCGCAGCAAGCCGCGGACTATTTCGGCGTCGAGTTGGAGTACTTCGGCACCGGTGAGCGGGCTCGGGAGATTCAGGGCCAGTACGCGCTTCTGGCCCGGCTTTCGGAAGAAGGGGTCCGCGACATCGCGTTCCGGGCGAGCGCGCTGTCGCCGGACGTGCTGCCGTCGGTGCTGGACTTCATCGAGTTCCAGGCCAGCCGCGGCGGCGGCAACGACACGTCCGGGTGATTCCGTTCGGACGTTGCTCCTGAGCTGCGATGATCGCACTCAGGTGATCAACAACGGGCTGGGAGGACCGTCGTGAGCAGCCTTGTCCAGCGTCAGAGTCGCGCCCGCAGGATCGCCGGTCTGCGTCGTCGTCTGCGATCCGAGCTGCGAGCGGCAGGAATCGAAGGGCCGTCGCCGATGGCGGAGATCTGCGCTCGGCTCAGCGCGTCCCGCGGCAAGCCAATCAGGCTTCTGGCCGTCCCGTTGGACGTTCCGGGGCCGTTCGGGTTGTGGATCAAGACCGGCGGAGCCGACATCATCCTGTACCAGGGTGCCGGTACCACGTGGTTCCATCAGCAGCACATCATCGCCCACGAACTCGGCCACCTGCTCGCCGACCACCCGTCGGACGAAGACGACGACACCGTGTGGGCGCAGTTGCTCCCCGACATTCCGCCGCACGTTATCCGCAGGGCCCTGCGGCGCCGGACGTCCTACGACAACGAATACGAGAAGGAAGCCGAAGCTCTCGCGACCGTGCTGCTGGAAGCTACGACCAAAGCGCAGGAGATCACGCTGCCGGGCCGTTCGCCGCGGGCACGACGTGCGCAGACCGCGCTCGGCGATCCGGTTGACGTCCTGTGAACCTCACGAACTTTCTGCTGTTGGTGCTGGTCTGGTTCCTTTACCGGCTGGCTCGCTCGCCGCGCGATCCGGCTCTCTGGGCTGTCGTCGTGTGCATCGCCTTTCAGTTGCTCGGTGCCTCGGCTGTCGCCGTGTTCGCCCGGACGGTGTTCGGCGAAGTGCTCACACCCAGCACGGTGAGGCTGCTGGCGAACCTCGCGCTGAACACGTCGCGGTACGCGCTGCTGCTGTTCTTTCTGATCTCCAGCGGCGGCTCATGGCGACGAGTCCGCATCGAGACTTGCATCCTCGCGGCCGTCTGCGTGGCAATGACTGCGGCAATGCTCATGCTTCCGCCCGGGGTCAGGGACAGCGCGTATCCGTTGGCCGCGGCTCTTCCGAACGACATGGGCCGTCCCGGGGTGGCGCTCTTCTACGCGATTGGCGGCGGCTACACGTTCTACGCAGCGGTACAGGCAGCTCGCTGGGCTCTTCGCTATGCCGCCGAGTCCGGCCGTCGCGTCGAGTTCGGTCTTCGCGTCGTCGCGGTTGCGCTCGTCCTCGCAGCCGTTGTGAATGGCATCAGGGCAGTCGTCACGATCGTCCGTTGGACTGGCTGGAACGGTTACGGTGCCGAGGTATTGAGGCTCACCGACCGGCTGGCGCCGGTCAGTATCTTCGTGTTCTTCGCAGGCGTGCTGTCGATCGGCCTCGTGGCCCGGTTTGCTGTCTTGCGGAACTGGCTGCGCCGCCGCCGGGCCTACGCTGAGCTCTGGCCGCTGTGGCGTGCCCTACACGCCGTGTTCCCTGCGGACACTCTCGACCACGCCCCGACCAGAGCGTGGCCCGACACCCTGCTCCCGCACCGCGTAGGCCACCGCTATTGGCGACGTGTGATCGAGATCCGCGACGGGCTCCTGCAGATCGGTCCCCAGTTGCTCGACGCCGGGTTCGACCCAAACCGGCCAGCCGATGAACAGGTCGCGATCTTCCGGCGTGCGCTTCAGTTCCAGGCCGACGGACGGGTACCGAGCACCCGCAAAGCGGTGCTCGTCGCCGCACCTGAAGACTCGGGCATCAATTCCGATGTCCGCCAGCTCATCAACCTGTCGCGGGCGCTCGCCCGGGAAGGAGCACAGTGACCACGGCATCGAACGCCGAGATCCGACTCCGCAACCAGCAAATGCTCGCGCGGATCCGTTCGCAGGAACCGCAACCGCACCGCGAAGGCCGTTACGCTCTGCGCGTCATGACGGTCGCCGGCCGATCGAGCGGAAAGCCGCGAGCCGTTCCGATCGCGCTCATGCAGCACGACGGAGCCCACTACGTCTGTTCGCCGGATCGGCACCGTGATTGGGTCCAAAACCTGCTCAAGGCGGGCCATTGCGTCGTCGAAACCGATGACCACCCGGCTCGCGAGGCCTCCCTCGTCGAAGACATCACCGGCGCGACCGCGGTGGCTCGCTACCTGAGCCAGTTGCCCCGAGTGTCGGACGAATGGCCGATCACCGGCAGCACCCCGCCCGAACAGGTGCTCCCGCACATGCGGCAAATCGCTGTGTTCCGGCTCGACTTCGCGGTCTGAAGGGTTCCCTCCGGTGCCCCAGCAACTCCTGATCGCCGACTGGCTCCTGCCCGGCCCGGCAGGACAGCGAATCCGCGACGGCGCTGTCCTCGTCGAAGACGACAAGATCCTCGCCGCCGGTCCCTGCGCCGACGTCGAACCGCTCGCGTCCCCTGAAGCCAAACGCCGCGACTATCCCGGCGCAACGATCCTGCCCGGTCTGATCAACTGCCACGTTCACCTCGTATTCGACGCCGGCCCGCACCCCGAACACGCCTCTGCGGCAGCCACCCACACCGACATGGCGGAACGAGCGCAACGGCTCTTGCACTCCGGTGTCACCACGATCCGCGATCTCGGCGACCGCGACGGGCTAGCCATCAGTCTTCGCGACCATCTCCGCACAGCCGCCGTGTCCGCACCGCGGATCGTCGCCTCGGGGCCGCCGATCACCGTCCCGAACGGCCACTGCTGGTTCCTCGGCGGGCAGGCCGATGGCGAAGCCGCCCTCCGCGCCAGGGTCAGGCACAACGCGGAACTGGGCGCAGACGTCATCAAGGTCATGGCGTCCGGCGGGCAGATCACCCCGAACTCACCCTCGATGTGGGACAGCCAGTTCAGCCGGGCCCAGCTGGCTGCGATCGTGGACGAAGCCACAAAGTGCGGTCTTCCCGTGGCAGCCCACGCGCACGGCACCGACGCGATCGCAGCGGCCGTGGACGCCGGCGCGGCCACGATCGAGCATTGCACCTGGCTGCGCACGGGCGGAGGCGGCTACGACCTTCGCGACGATATCGCCGAGAGGATGGCCGAACGCGGCGTCTTCGCCTGCGTCGCATGGCCTTCGGACTGGCAGAACTTCATGCGTCGCCTTGGTCCCGCTCGTGCGGACCTCGTGGCGAAGCGCTTCGCTTGGATGGTCCAGCACGGCATCTCCATGATTCCGGGTACGGACGCCGGTGTCGCGAACTCGAGCTTCGACGACTACGCCAGAGCGCTCCAGTTCTACGTGCACCTCGGCCATCGGCATGCGAACGTGATCGAAATGGCCACCACGACGAGCGCGCGAGCGTTGGGACTCGGCCACGCGACGGGACAGCTGTCGGCCGGATACGCAGCTGACATCCTGATCGTGAACGGTGATCCGCTTGCAGACCTCGATGCGCTCAGCCGCGTCTGCCTGGTGCTGGCACAGGGACGCGCTGCCGAAATTCGGCACTCGTCCCCGTAGCGCACGGTTCCGGAACGCCCCGAGGGTGTCGAAGCTAAGAAATCGGTATTCGAGGAAACGAGTCGGCGCGAATGCTCGACTTTGCCCCTTTTGGAGCTGTCACAGGGCGTGGGTGCCTATCCAGCGCTTTTCCTGTGGTGGGGCTTGCTTGCGCTATCCTCTTTATTCTTCTCGAACGCTGCTACGGCCTCGCCGGGGATGCGTCCGAAGTCGGAAACATAGATTCCGTTGGCGTTCGCCCATCGGCGAATTCGCTGGTTGCGTTCCCTGGTGGCCGCCGTGTGTGCACCAGCACTCGTGCGAGCTGCCTTGCCGACCGTGGCGCGGATTTTCCTCGCGGCTTCCCGTCGTGCGTTCTCGATGTAGATGCGTAGCTCTTCGCGCAGTGCCTCGGCGTTCTCCGTCGCGAGGTCGATTTCGTACAAAACCCCGTCGAGGGCGAATTCGACGGTTTCATCCGCATCTTGACCGTCGATGTCGTCGATCAGCTCGACATAAGTCTTCTGGGCCATTGTCAACCTTTCTAAGGTGTCAAATTCTGTTTCAGAATACCTGAAACGGCGTTTTCGGCAAACGTTGCCGTGCATGGTGGATGCCGGGTTGGTTGCTTGGGAGCTGGCCGGGTTGTTGTAAGTGATGTTCATCTTGACTGGTTCGACACAAGCGCGGCACTGATTTTGTCTGTATTTGTGCTGCTGCGGATCTTCTGCGGATCCGCGTCCATTGCGAGGGTGTGTTCATGCGATTCGGCACCCTCCCTTCGGTGTTGCCTCGGTTCAAGGCAGATGCGCCGATTCGTCGATCGCGCCGGGTGGGCGGCGGTCTTGCAGGCTGGACGCCGCCCTGTCCGCAACGGAACTGCTTTGCATTGCGGGCGTGTCCGCTGTGATCCCGGGCGGCGCGGCACAGTTGGCGATCCCCTCCCCAGGTGTGCCGCGCCGCCCGGCCCGGAACCAGTAACCGCGCCGGGTGTCCTGAGGTTCACCCCGGGTAGTGGACACCGAGTTAGCAGGATCAGTCGTCCTGCTGAAAGGATGTCCTCATGCCTCCTCGCAAGCGCCGGTCGTACACGGCTGAGTACAAGGTCGAGGCTGCTCAT
>NZ_JARACH010000024.1:0-120091 GCF_029087445.1 Amycolatopsis sp. La24 | reverse complement strand
CCTACCGGGTCAAGAAACGCACCGAACCCGCCAGCACCCGCCACCCCGGCCCACCCGCCATCAGACTCCGCAAACTCACCCCAGCAGCATGATCAAACTAAGCTACGCGGCATTGGGTTCTAACCGGATTCGCCACTCACGAGGGCTGCCGCCTCAGAGCCGGTCGAAAGCCGCCGCGTAGCGGAACGCGCCGCGGTTTTCCGGGGTATACGCCGCCAGCGGCAGCGCCTGGAAATGCGGTGCCCATTCCGGTACCGGCGGCGTGACGCCGAGCTTTTCGGCCATGACGAAGCCGAAGCGGGAGTAATAGCCTGGGTCGCCCAACAGCACGATCAGGCGGTAGCCGAGTGCGTTGGCGGCGCCGATCGTTGCGTGGACCAGGGCTGAGCCTGCGCCGCCGCGGTGACGGTCCGGGTGGACGCCTAGCGGGCCGAAGCCGATGGCGGAGTTTGGGTCGTCGCCGAGGCGGCCTGGGCTGGAGCAGGCGTGGCCGATGACCTCTCCGTCGCGCAGGGCGACGAGGGAGAGTGCGGGGAGCAGGTCGCCGTCGGCGGTGAGCTCGGTGACCAGTTTCGCTTCCGGCATTTCCCCGGTGACATCGGGATTGTGGACGCGGAACGCGGCGGTGTGCACAGCATGGATCGCTGGTGCGTCGGCGGCGGTCGACTGGCGGATCTGCATGCGCCCAGTTTCCCTGAGCGGCGGCTTGAGAGGAAATTCATTTTGGCGGGCCGCATTAGAGTGGGGGTGATGAGCGAGGTGGCGATAGGGGCGGCGCACGGCGATCGGCTGGTGATCTACGTGCTGGGGCGGATGCACACGGGGGCGGTCGATTTCTGGGACGGCAACTGGCTTTTCAGTCCGGTTGACCTGGTGGTCGGCGGGTTTTCCGCGCGGGTGCCCGCTGGGTTGCGGGCCGAGGGAACCGCGACCGACGGGCGGGGGAACCGGCTGTCGTTTCGGATTGGCGAGCTCGATCAGGCTGAGCTGCCGGCGATCATCGACGGGTTGGCGTCGATCGAGACGGAGTTTCCGGTGCTAGGCCGTGACGGTTTGGGGAGCGATCCGGGCCGGGCGGTCGTCTCGCATGAAGAGGAGGACCGCGGCTCCCACGAGCGGTCCGGCGGCCAGGGTGAGGAACGCTGAATAGAACGAGCCGGTCGCGTGGAAGACCGGGCCGACGACGGCGGGCACGATGACGCTGCCCAGTTGCCAGAAGGCGTTCACCGCGCCAGCCGCGGAACCGGCTAGGCGGACACCGGTCAACGCGGGGATCATGGCGGCGGTCAGCGGGCTGTAAGCGTACGCGCCGATGCCGAGAATCGGGGCTACCACTAGGAAAGCGCCGTAGCTGCTCAGGGAACCGAAGACCAGCAGAGCGCCGCCGAAGAGGATGAGTACGGCGATGATGGGGATTCGCCTGCCCAGGCCGATTTTGTCGGTGAGCCAGCCGATCAGCGGTTTGATCACTACCGCTGTGCCGGAGAAGATGACCAGGACTACGCCGGCCCGTACGGGGTCGATGTGTTCGCCGCGGATCATCAGCGTGTTGGACCAGGTGACGAAACCGTAGGTGCCCCACAGTCCGCCGAAACCGGCTAAGCCCAGCAGCAGCAGGTCGCGGTTGCGGAAGAGCGGGCGGGGGTCCGGCAAACCGCGGCGGGTGGACGTGGAGGCGTTGCCGTTGCGGATGAAGACCAGGCACAGCAGGCCGAGTACGACGGTGACGCCGCCGAAGAGGTGGTACGACACGGGCCAGCCGCTGGTTTTCACGAGCGTGGGCACGACGGCGTTGGCTACGACTGTGCCCAGTGACGTCGCGGTCATGAAGATGCCGCTCGCGAGTCCGTGCTCCTCCGGGCGGAACCAGGTGGTGATCAGCTTCAGTCCGGCGGAGAAGTCGACGCCCGCGAACAGGCCCAGCAGAGCTTGCAGGACCAGGCCCCAGGCGATGGACGTGGTCGAGCCGAACCCCACCATCAGCGCGCCTGCGACGAAGGAGCTGATGCCCAGGATCGCGCGGCTGCCGAGCCAGTCGGAGAGGAAGCCGCCGGCGGTGTTCGAGATGACGTAGCCGATGTAGTAGCAGGTGGCGAAGATCCCGAGCGCGGCCAGCGGGACGCCGAGCGAATCGCTGACCGCCGAGGACGCCGGGCCCCAGGTCGACCGGTCCACCGAGGTCATCGTGAACACAGCCCAGCAGAGCAGCAGGACGACCCAGCGATAGCGGCTCGGCATGGGGCCTCCTTCGACCTGACGGATGATCAGGGAAGGTTCCCGTTACCGGCGGTCGCGGGTCAAGCCAAGGCATCCTGACGGTGCAACTCGGCCCGGATCGCGCGGACGTCGTGGGCTCGGCCGTCGACGTACTGTGCGGCGGCGATGCCCGCGGCGTGGCCGGTCGCGAAGGCGGTGCCCATGACGCGGACGGAGGCGTACGCGTCGTCGTCGGAGCTGGTCAGGCGGCCGGCTGCCCAGAGGTTCGCGGTGTCGGCGGAGCAGATCGCGCCGTAGGGGAGGTCGTACCAGCCTCGGTCGGCGATCGGTTCGTAGCGGGTGACGCCGGGGCCCGCGTGGTCTTCGATGGGCCAGCCGCAGCGGCCGATGGACACGTCGGGGCGTTTGCGGGCGGTCAGGACGTCGCGGCCGGTGAGCTGTTCGCGGCCGACCAGGTGGCGGCCTTCGCGGATGCCTAGCTGGGGGCCGGTTTCCTCGAGGCGCGCTGACGACCAGCCGGAGAGGTGTTTGCGCAGGGCGTCCAGGTATTGCCATGCCTGACGTCGCGCGTCGGCTTCGTCGCGGCTCAGCGAGGCGGCGTCCAGGACGTCGGTTTGTTCGTCCACCAGGAGGGCGATTACGTTGCGGGTCAACGGAAGATGCACGGCGATGCCGTAGTCGCGGGGCAGCTGGACGCCGGTTTCCCGTTGATACGCGGCGACGGCGGCGCGCAGGCCCTCGCGCGAGAGGTCCGCGTCTTCGGGGACGCCGGAGAACCGGCAGACGAGCGTGCTGGTTTGCCGGTCGCGCAACGGGGCGACGCGGACGGCGGCTCCGGCGGCGGCCAGGAGCGCGCCGTCGCCGCTGGCGTCGACGAACGCACCGGCGGTGACCCGTTCCCGGCCGCCGCGGTGGTGCAGTTCGACCTCGGTGACGATGCCGTGCGTCCGCCGCGCGCCGATGAGCTTGGTGTGCAGGAGGACGTCCACGCCGGCGTCGGCGGCCAGCTCGTCGTACACCAGTTTGGTGGTTTCCAGGTCGAGCAAGACGATCTTGTTGCCGGTCCAGCCCATCGTCTTCTCTTCGTAGGCGCCCCGGTGCCGCAGCCGCCGCAGCACCTCCTCGCCGACGCCCGCGACGACCTGCTGGCCGGTCTGGTCGAAGAAACCGCAGAGGGTCAGCACGGAACTGATCGTCGCCGCGCCGCCAAGGTACGGGTACTGCTCGACCAGCAGCACCCGCGCCCCGGTGCGCGCCGCCCCGGCAGCGGAGGCGATACCCCCAGCACCGCCTCCGACTACGACGACGTCGTAGTGCACTCCAGCCCTCCTCGGGTGTTTGGCACCCAGTGAACTGGGTCCGGCCGGGAGGTCGCCACTGCCTATCCGGCACCCCGGGCATACCCGCAAGGTATATCTATGAAGATCAGAAAGTATGAAACTCATACAAGTTGGCGTACGCTCGGGGCATGGACACGAAGGCAGCCGGATACCGGCGCAAGGTCAACACGATCAACCGGGTCATCACCGCCCTGCAGCGCGCGGGGCTCGCGTTCGGGCCGATGGAACTGCTCACCGTCCCCGGGCGGCGCAGCGGCGAGCCGCGGACGTTTCCGTTGGCGGTATTGAAAGTCCAGGGCGGGGAGTACCTGATCCAGGCGTTCCCGAAGGCGGCGTGGGTGGCGAACGTCCGCGCGGCGGGGGAGGGCACGCTGTCGCGGGGACGGCGATCGCGACGGGTGCGGTTCGCGGAACTGCCGGTCGCGGAGCGGGGGCCGGTGCTGCGAGAGGTGGTCGCCGACGGGCCGCCGAGCGTGGGGCGACGTTATGTCACGACGGGGCTGGCGGAGTCGCCGACGCCGGACGGGGTGGCGGCTGCTGCGGGGAGGATCGCGGTTTTTCGGGTGGAAACGATCTGAGGACGGCGAAGGCCGGACGCACGATCGCCAAGGTTCAGGAAACGGCGAAGGCCGCCGCGGGAACGAGTCCCGCGGCGGCCTTCTGCGTAACTGAGGATCAGTCGAACGCCTTGGCGATCAGCGCCTTCTGCTCGACGTCGTGCACCTTCGACGAACCCGCCGACGGGGCGGCCATCGGGCGGCGCGCCACCACGTCGAGGCCGGTGAAGAACTCCGGGAACTTCCGGGGCAGGTTGAGGCCGAAGAACGGCCACGCGCCCTGGTTTTCCGGCTCCTCCTGGACCCACGCGATCTGGCTGGCGTTCGAGTAGCGCTCCACCGCGGCCAGCAGCTTCTTCTTCGGCAGCGGGTAGTACTGCTCGATCCGCACGATCGCGACGTCGTCGGCGCCGCGCTTCTCGCGCTCGGCCACCAGCTCCCAGTAGAGCTTGCCCGAGGTGAGCAGCACCTTGCGGACCTTCGCCGGGTCCTGCGTGGCGTCGTCGATCACCGACATGAAGCGGCTCTGGCCGGTGAAGTCCTCGACCGTCGACGTCGCCGCCTTGTTGCGCAGCATCGACTTCGGAGTGAAGACGATGAGCGGACGCTGGATGCCGTCGAGGGCGTGCCGGCGCAGCAGGTGGAAGTAGTTCGCCGGGGTGGAGGGCACCGCGACGGTCATCGACGCTTCCGCGCACAGCGACAGGAACCGCTCGATCCGGCCGGACGTGTGGTCCGGGCCCTGGCCCTCGTGGCCGTGCGGCAGCAGCAGCACGACGTCCGAGCGCTGGCCCCACTTGGCCTCGCCGGAGGAGATGTACTCGTCGATCACGGTCTGCGCGCCGTTGACGAAGTCGCCGAACTGCGCTTCCCACATCACGAGCGCCTCGGAGTTCGCCACCGAGTAGCCGTACTCGAAGCCGACGGCCGCGTACTCCGACAGCGCCGAGTCGTAGATCATCACGCGGCCCTGGCCGTCGGCCAGGTGCTGCAGCGGCGAGTACTCCTGGCCGTTCTTGCGGTCGATGAACACCGAGTGCCGCTGGGTGAACGTGCCGCGCCGGGAGTCCTGGCCGGACAGCCGCACGAGACGGCCTTCCAGCGCCAGCGACCCGAACGCCAGCAGTTCGCCGAACGCCCAGTCGACGCCGCCCTCGCGCGACATCTTGTGCCTGCGCTCCATGACCGGCTTGACCCGCGGGTGCGGGGTGAAGCCCTCGGGCAGGTTGACGAACGCGTCGCCGATCTTCTCGACGACCTCGCGCGACACGGCGGTGGTGACCTTCGCCGGGATCTGCTGCTCGCCCTCGACCGAAGGGCTCGCCTTCGCCGGGTGCTTCTCCAGTTCGCGCACCTCGTTGAAGACGTGCTCGAGCTGGCTGGAGAAGTCGCGCAGCGCGGCCTCGGCCTCTTCGACGGAGATGTCGCCCCGGCCGATCAGCGATTCGGTGTAGATCTTCCGGACCGAACGCTTCGTGTCGATGATGTCGTACATCGCCGGCTGCGTCATCGAGGGGTCGTCGCCCTCGTTGTGGCCGCGGCGGCGGTAGCAGATCAGGTCGATCACGACGTCCTTGTGGAACGCCTGGCGGTAGTCGACCGCCAGCTTCGCGACCCAGTGCGCGGCCTCGGGGTCGTCGCCGTTCACGTGGAAGACCGGCGCGCCGATCATCTTCGCGACGTCCGTGGCGTACTGGCTCGACCGCGAGTGCTCCGGCGCGGTGGTGAAGCCGACCTGGTTGTTGACGACCACGTGCACGGTGCCGCCGGTGCGGTAGCCGCGCAGCAGCGCGAGGTTCAGGGTCTCGGCCACGACGCCCTGGCCCGCGAAGGCCGCGTCGCCGTGCATCAGGACCGGCAGGACGGTGTAGCCCTCGCCGCCCTTGTCGAGGACGTCCTGCTTGGCGCGGACGATGCCCTCGAGGACCGGGTCGACGGTCTCCAGGTGCGACGGGTTGGACGCCAGCGAGACCCGGGTCTCCCCGTCGCCGAACATCCGGAAGTACTTGCCCTCGGCGCCGAGGTGGTACTTCACGTCGCCGGAGCCGTGCGCCTGGCCCGGGTCGAGGTTGCCCTCGAACTCCTGGAAGATCTGGCTGATCGGCTTGCCGACGATGTTCGCCAGCACGTTCAGCCGGCCGCGGTGCGGCATGCCGATGACGACCTCGTCGAGCTCGGCCTCGGCGGCCTTGTCGAGCACCGTGTCCAGCAGCGGGACCAGGGTCTCGCCGCCTTCCAGCGAGAACCGCCGCTGGCCGACGTACTTGGTCTGCAGGAAGGTCTCGAACGCCTCGGCGGCGTTGAGCTTCGACAGGATGTACTTCTGCGCGGACGGCTCCGGCTTGCTGTGCCGGACCTCGACGCGCTCCTGGATCCAGCGCCGCTCCTCGGGGTCGAGGATGTGCGTGTACTCCACGCCGACCGTGCGGCAGTAGGAGTCGCGCAGCACGCCGAGGATGTCGCGCAGCTTCATCCGCTCGCGGCTGGAGAAGTCGCCGACGGCGAACTCGCGGTCCAGGTCCCACAGGGTCAGGCCGTGGCTGAGCACGTCGAGGTCGTGGTGGCTGCGCTGGCGGTAGTTCAGCGGGTCGGTGTCGGCCATCAGGTGGCCGCGCATCCGGAACGCCTCGATCAGCTCCATGACGCGCGCGGTCTTGTCGACCGGGCCGTCCGGGATGTCGGCGACCCAGCGGATCGGCTCGTACGGCAGCCGCAGGCTGGTGAAGACGTCGTCGTAGAAGCCGTCCTCGCCGAGCAGCAGTTCGTGAATGCGCTTCAGGAACTCGCCGGACTCCGCGCCCTGGATGATGCGGTGGTCGTACGTCGAGGTCAGCGTCATGATCTTGCTGACCGCGAGGTCGACGAGGGTCTTCTCGCTGGTGCCCTCGAACGACGCCGGGTACTGCATCGCGCCGACGCCGATGATCGCGCCCTGGCCCGCCTGCAGCCGCGGCACCGAGTGGTTCGTGCCGATGCCGCCCGGGTTGGTGAGCGAGATGGTGGTGCCCGCGAAGTCGTCCGCGGTGAGCTTGTTCGTGCGGGCCTTCTTGACGATCTCCTCGTAGGCCTGCCAGAACTGCATGAAGGTCATGTTCTCGGTGGCCTTGATGGAGGCCACGACGAGAGTGCGGGAGTCGTCCTTGCCCTTCATGTCGATGGCAAGCCCGAAGTTGACGTGCTCCGGCGTGATCGCGAACGGCTTCCCGTCGATCAGCTTGTAGTGCCGGTTCATGTTCGGGAAGTCCTTCAGCGCCCGCACCATGGCGTAGCCGATGAGGTGCGTGAAGGAGATCTTGCCGCCGCGGGTGCGCTTGAGGTGGTTGTTGATGACGATGCGGTTGTCCGCCATCAGCTTCGCCGGGACCGCGCGCACGCTGGTCGCGGTGGGCACGGAAAGCGAGGCGTCCATGTTCTTGGCGATCGCGGCCGCGGCGCCGCGCAGCTGCTTGGACTCCGGCTCGGCGTCCTTCGCCGGAGCGGACTTGGCGGGCGCGGAAGCCGCGGGCTTCGCGGCCGGGGCGGGCTTGGCCGGGGCCTTGGCCGCCGGGGCGGGCGCTGCCTTGGCGGCCGGCGCCGCCGGGGCCTTCGCGGCGGGGGCGGCGGGCTTGGCGGCGGGGGCCGCCTTGGCTTCCCCGTTCCCTTCCGCCTGGGTGCCGTTGCCGCCCGGAGTGGGCTTGTAGTCGGCGAAGAAATCGTGCCAGGCGGCGTCTACCGACTGGGGGTCCGCGAGAAACCGCTCGTACATTTCTTCGACGAGCCACTCATTGGCACCGAACTGCGATGCGGGACTGCTGCTGGCCACGGCTGGCTCTCGCCTCTATCCATTCTCGATCCGATATCACAAGCATCTGCTGACCGCCAGGCTAGTCCCCTGCCGGTGGCCCGAAACACGCCACCTGGACGCTCGTGAGACAGGTCATTGTCTGGATCGGTTGAGAGGCCCAGCCTGACAGACAGCAGGGCCCACCGTACGCGTCGCAAGGGCCGAATGCCGTCACCTCGGCCGGTTTGGGGTGATCCCGGACACAGCGCCGGCCCTCGTGTCAGCTCGCCGCGGCGGGCAGCGAACGCACCGGCGCTGGTCCGAACCACGCGCGCAGGGCTTCGCGCAGATCGGCGGGATCGGTGTCCGGGCTTTCGGCGAGCCAGGCGACGTGCCCGTCCGGGCGGAGCAGGAAGGCGGCCGGGACCTCGCTGGTGCACGGGGTGCCGGACACGAGGTCGAGCCGGTCGAGCCACGGCGCGGCGGTGCGGGCGACGGCGGGGCCGTCGGTGAGGTCGACGAGCACGCCGCGGCCGGAGTGCAGGAGCTTCATCGTGGTCGTCGCGGCGCCGTCCGCGACGATCGACCACTCCGGCACCCGTGTCCCGGCCAGCGGGTGGTCCGAGGCGGGGAAGGTCGGGTAGCGCACGTCGAGCGCGGTGATCATCTCCGCGAGGTAGCGGTTGACCTCGTCGAACTCCATCAGCGTCCCGAACAGCTCGCGCAGCGGGCCGATCTCCGGGCGCGGGTCCATCAGGGCGAGCTGGGCCTGGGTGTTGAAGCAGACGCGCGCGCCGACCGGGTGGCGTTCGTCGTGGTAGGTGTCGAGCAGCCGGTCCGGGCTGCCGTTGACGACCGCGGCGAGCTTCCAGCCGAGGTTCACCACGTCCTGGATGCCGGTGTTGAGGCCCTGTCCGCCCGCCGGGAAGTGCACGTGCGCCGCGTCGCCGGCGAGCATGACCCGGCCCTTGCGGTACTGCGCGGCCTGCCGGGTCGCGTCGCCGAAGCGCGAGAGCCACACCGGGTCGCGCATCGGGAGTTCCTGGTCGGTGACCCGCTTGACCGAGGCGGCGAGTTCCTCCAGTTCGACCGGGTCGTCGCGGTGCGCGGTCGGCGGCCGGAACTCGACCGACACGACGCGGTAGAGGTCGCCGCCGAGCGGGACCGTGCCGAACACGCCGCCCTTGCAGCGGGCCAGGTGCGGGCCGTCGGGCACCTGGTCGAGGTGGACGTCGGCGAGCATCGCGTCGATGTTGGAGGCGGTGCCGGGGAAGTCGATGCCGGCCAGTTTGCGGACCAGGCTGCTGCCGCCGTCGCAGCCGACGAGGTAGCGGGAGCGGATCCGGTACTCGCCGTCCGGGCCGGTCACGGTGGCGACCACCGCGTCGGGCCCGTTCTCCAGTTCGGTGAGCCGGTGCCCGCGGCGGATCTCGACGTCCAGTTCCCGCGCGCGCTCTTCGAGGATCGCCTCGGTGCGCGACTGCGGGACCATCAGCGCGTACGTGTGGCGCCCGTTGAGCTTGCTGAGGTCGAGCAGCCGCATGCCGGCGAAGTGCCCCTTCGGCCACACCGGCGCGCCCTCGCTGAAGCGGGGCAGCAGGCCGCGCTGGTCGAGCACCTCGACGGTGCGCGAGTGCAGGCCGAGCGCACGGGACTGCCCGCTCGGCTCGGCGAGCCGCTCGAGCACGAGCACCCGGCCGGGCCGCAGCCCGAGTTCGCTCGCGAGCATCAGCCCGACCGGGCCGCCGCCCACGATCACCACGTCGTACTCGACATCCATCCCGGTGCTCCCCATGTGTCCGTGCCTGTGCTCACCCTGTTGTCAGCACGGACAAGCCTGGAGCACCGCGCGGGTCCGCGGCTATACGCGCTGTGCTGGGGATTCAGCGCTAGCCGAGCGGTCTTGGACGGTCTCCGGGACGGCCCGAGCGGGGCGTCGGCGGAGGTCGAGAGCGTGTTGAGGGGCCTTCGAGACCCGGCCGGAAGCATCGCCGCACACGAAGGTTTCCGCGGCTGTCCTGCGCGCGGACCACCAGATAAGGAAGGCAGGTACGACCCGGGATGACTGCCCACCCCACCGTGGACGCGCAGGCGATCGGCCGCCTCAACATGCTGTTCACCCAGTCGAAGATCCTGCACAGCGCGGTCGAACTGGGAGTGTTCGAGTTGCTGGCGGACGCGCCGAGGACGATCGACGAGATTCGCCAGGAACTCGGTCTGCACCAGCGGTTCACCGGCGATTTCGTCCAGGCGCTGGCCGCGCTCGGCCTGCTGGAGCGCGACGGCGAGAAGTTCAGCAACGCGCCAGCTACTGCGGAGGTACTGGTGCCGGGCGCGTCCGGCGGCGGCTACCTCGGCGCGCGGGTCCGCACGACGTCGCAGCGGCACTACGCGATGTGGGGCAAGCTGTCCGAGGCGCTGCGCGACGGCGAGCCGAAGGCGGACATCGGAGGGCACGGCGCGTTCGCCAAGCTGTACGAGGATCCGGTGCGCGCCAAGGCTTTCCTGGTGCACATGGACGCGAACAACGCGTTGGTCGCGCCGCAGCTGGCCGAGCACGTGGACTGGTCGGAGTACAAGAGCTTCGTCGACGTCGGCGGCGCGCGCGGCAACGTCGCGGCGCAGTTGTGCCTCGCGCACCCGCATCTGCAGGGCGGCGTGTTCGAGCTGCCGCCGATCGAACCGCACTTCGACGAGCTGATGGCGGAACTGGGCGTCGCGGACCGGGTCACGTTCCACCCCGGCGACTTCTTCGAGACGCCGCTGCCGGAGACCGACGTCGTCGTGTTCGGCCACGTGCTGCACGACTGGGACCCGCAGCGGCGCGTGGAACTGTTGGTGCGGGCCAAAAACGCGGTGCCGAGCGGGGGCGCGGTCGTGGTGTACGACCAGATCCTCGACGCCGAGAACCCGGATCTGCGCAGCCTGGTCGGCAGCATCAACGTCGGACTGATCACCGACGGCGGTTCCGAGTACACCG
This sequence comes from Amycolatopsis sp. La24, assembly GCF_029087445.1. Taxonomy (NCBI): domain Bacteria; kingdom Bacillati; phylum Actinomycetota; class Actinomycetes; order Pseudonocardiales; family Pseudonocardiaceae; genus Amycolatopsis; species Amycolatopsis sp. La24. The sequence goes on along the minus strand of NZ_JARACH010000024.1, from coordinate 109,234 downwards.
TGCCGCAGCTGCGCGAGTGGCTGGCCGAAGCCGGGTTGGAATTCCGCGCCGCCACCACTCTGCCGAAGGGCAACGACACCGTTGTGGTCGCGGTGAAACCGTGAGTGCGCAAGCGCTGGTAGTCGGGGCCGGGCCGGTCGGGCTGACCGCCGCGCACGAACTGGCCCGGCGCGGCGTGCGGGTGCGGATCGTGGACCGGGCGGGCGGTCCGGCGGTGACCAGCCGGGCGCTGGCGACGCATCCGCGTTCGCTGGAGATCTACGACCAGATGGGCGTGCTCGACGACCTGCTGCCGCGCGGGCAGCAGGTGCGCGCGTTCACGATCCACATGCGCGGCAAGCGAATGGTCGGTCTCCGGGCGGACTACTCGCGGCTGCCGACGCGGCTGCCGTTCACGTTGATGGTCGACCAGGTCATCACCGAGGAGGTGCTGCGGACCGCGCTGGCCAAGCAGGGCGTCGAGGTCGAATGGGGCGTCGCCTTGGCCGACTTCACCGACACCGGAGACGGCGTCCAGGTGCGGCTCGAACGCGACGGCGAGGTCGAGGAGACCTCGGCGGACTGGCTGGTCGGCTGCGACGGCGGGCACAGCGCGGTGCGCAAGAAGCTGGGGCTGAAGCTCGAAGGCGACTCGTCGGAGACCTGGCTGATCGCCGACGCGCAGGCGGACACCGCGTTGCCGCGCGACAGTATTCATCTCATCCGGACCCCGGGCGGTTCGGTGATGATGGTGCCGTTCCCGGACGAGGGCAAATGGCGGCTGCTCGACACCCGGGACGTCGAGTACTCCGGCTCCGGCGACGACGCGGCGGTCGCGCGGCGGTTCTCGGAGAAGGTGTCCGCGGCGACCGGCGTGCCGACCGTGGTTTCCCCGCCGACGTGGGTTTCGGTGTTCTCCATCCAGCAGCGGATGGTGCCGTCGATGCGGTCCGGCCGCTGTCTGGTCGCTGGCGACGCCGCACACGTGCACAGCCCGGCGTCCGGTCAGGGGATGAACACCGGCGTCCAGGACGCGTACAACCTCGCGTGGAAGCTGGCGATGGTGATCGACGGGCACGCCGACGAGCAGTTGCTCGACAGCTACTCGCGCGAGCGCGTGCCGGTGGGCGCGGAGCTGCTGCGCACCACGAAGAAGGCGACTTTCCTGGTACAGCTGAAGAATCCGTACGTCGCCGCAGTGCTGCCGGTGGCGTTCGGCGTGATGCGCAACGTTTCGGCGCTGCGCGGCAAGCTGGAACGCAAGATCATGGGCGGAATGTCCGCACTGGGCCTTTCGTATGGCGACGGCTCCGCGGCGGCCGGGCCTGGACCGCGACCGGGCGAGCGGCTGTCGGTCGTCGCCGGTGCGGACGCGGAAACCCCGGCGTGGCAGGCGTTGCTGGCGCAGTTGCGCGAACCGGGCTGGACGCTGGTGCTCGGCCCGGACGCGGAGCGAGCCGAACTGCCGTCCGTGGGCGGCTGGCTGGTGCCGCAGGTGGCCGGCCCGGGCAGGGACCTGCCGGACGCCGACGGCGCGTTGCGGCGGTCGCTCGGCCTTTCGGCGACGGGCTGGATCCTGACGCGCCCGGACGGCTACGTGGCCGACCGCGGCGACCGGATGTCCGCCGCTGTCGTGCGCGCCGTCTTGCGGCACGCGCACATCTCTGTCTGACGGCCCCGCGGGGCCGCGAATTCGAGGAGCGAAGGTGGATCTGGGGCTGACCGGCAAGGTCGTGCTGGTGACCGGCGGCAGCGGCGGGATCGGGGCCGAACTCGCGCGCACGTTCGCCGCGGAAGGGGCTCGGGTCGCGGTGACCTACCGGGCCAACCGCGAGGCGGCGGAGGAGGTCGCGCGCGAGTGCGGGCCGGACCGCGGGCTCGCCGTGCACTACGACCTGACCGAACTGGCCAGCGTGGACGCGGCGGTCGAGACCGTGGAGCGGCACTGGGGCCCGGTGGACGTGCTGGTCGCGAATGCGATCAGTCCCGGCGCGCTGCGCAAGCCGGGAAAATTGTTCGAAGAACTACCTACGGAGGATTGCGCTTCGTTCATCAATGTGAATATCGCGCCGGTGTTCCACACAGTGGCGAAGGTGCTGCCCGGTATGCGCGCGAAAAAATGGGGACGGATCGCATTTATCTCGTCGCGCGCGGCGACCGCGGGCAAGCCGGGCCGCGAGGCTTATGGGGCGGTGAAGTCCGCATTGCACGGTTTCGCCACGAGCCTCGCCTGGGACGTCGGCCGTGACGGAGTGCTGGTCAACACCATTCTTCCTGGCCTGACCGTCACTCCCCGTGTTGCGCAACAGGTTCCGGCCGAGATGCTGGAGCGCGAGCGAGCCATCACGCCCAGTGGCCGATTGAGCTGTCCGGGTGATGTCGCACAACTCGCAGTGTTCCTGTGTTCGGCCGCCAACGGCAATACGAACGGACAGTTCGCAGAAGTATCAGGCGGACGTTAAGTTTTTCCCGCCCGGGATCAGGAAGCCGTTTCTCTGCTAGCGTCGCTGGCGTCTCACTGGGGGAAAGCGAAGCACGCGGGCAGCTGCCTGGCGTGCTCTTTCGGCAGGTATCTGGGGGTCGGATGCAGATCGCAATATTGGGACCGCTGGCCGTACGCGCGGACGGAGTGGGCAAGACGCCGTCCGCGCCGAAGCTCCGCACGGTGCTGGCCATGCTCGCGCTGAACGCCAACCGGGCAGTGCACTTCGAGCAGTTCGTCGAGGAGCTGTGGGAGAACAACCCTCCGGCGAGCGCGGCCACGACGTTGCAGACCTACGTCTACCAGCTGCGCAAATCGCTGCGCCTGGCCGGTTCGGCCGAGGAGGGAGCGACAGTACTGCTAACGCGCCCGCACGGTTATGAACTGCAGGTGCCGCGGGCGGACGTGGTCGACGCGGTGCGCTTCTCGGCGCTGCTCGACCAGGCTCGGGACCGGCACGACGCCGGTGATCTCGAAGCCTGTGCCGAGCTGGCCAGACAGGCGCTCGCACTGTGGCGCGGGGCCGCGCTCTCCGATCTCCCGCTCGGCCCGACCCTCGCCGCGCGGGCGACTCAGCTGGAGGAGAGCCGCAAGGCGGCGCTTGACCTGCGGTTCGAGGCCGAACTGGCGCTGGGCAGGCACCGGCGCGTGGTCGACGAGCTCGCCGGGGTGGTCAAGGCGAATCCGACGCACGAGGCGTACTCGGCGAAGCTGATGGTCGCGCTCTACCGCTGCGGCCGCCGGGTCGAGGCGCTCGACGTCTACCATCGGGTGCGCAGTGATTTCATCGCACAGCTGGGCATCGAGCCGTCGGCGACCCTGCGTTCGGTGCACCAGCAGATCCTGGTGGACGATCCCGCGCTCACTCTTCCGGCCCCGCGCGGGTCCAGTGTGAGTGAAGCCACAACTGGTCTAGACAACGGGCAAACCGGGCATACCGCGCAAAATGAGCGCACTGCGGAAGTAGCCGTCCGGAGTATCGACGACAACGACACCGTGACTGAGAGCAGTGTCGTCGAAGTGGTTTCCGTCGTGCGCGCCGATGCGGAGGGTGATCTGGTCCCGCTGCGGCCCGCGGCGCCGGAGGTGCTGGGGCCGAATCACCTCCCGTCCGACGTGCCCGACTTCGTCGGCCGGGACGAGGAGATCCGCGAGCTGGTGCGGCGGTGTTCCGCCGCGCGCACCAAGCTCACCGGCGGCAGCACGGTCGTGGAGATCACCGGCGGGCCGGGGGCGGGCAAGACCGCGCTGCTCGTGCACGTCGCGCACCGGGTCCGCGCGACGTTCCCGGACGGGCAGATCTTCGTGTCGCTGACGCCGGTGCACCGCGGCGAGGAGACGATGGCCGACGTGCTCGCCGGCTGCCTGCGCGCGTGCGGCGTTCCGCTGTCGCCGTCGCCCTCGATGTCCGAGCTGGTGAACGTCTACCGCGACTACACCGCCACCCGGCGGCTGCTGGTCGTCGTGGACGACGCCGCCCGGTCTTCCGAAGTGGATCTGTTGCGCCCCAGCGGTTCCGGCAGTTTGCTGCTGGTCGCGAGCAGGCGGCGGCTGTACCTGCGCGGCGTGGTCGCGCCGGTCAACCTGCCGCCGCTGACGGTCAACGAATCGCTGGAGCTGCTCGGCCAGTTCATCGGGCGGCGGCGGATGCTGGAGGACCTCGACTGCGCCAGCGCGCTGGTGCGGATGTGCGGCAGGCTGCCGCTGGCCGTCGCGGCGGTCGGCGGGTACCTGGCCTACCGGCCGGCCTGGTCGTTGCGCCGGATGCACGACCGGCTGTCCCGCGATCCCGGTGCGGTGCTTCGGTTGCCGTGCGGGGAAGGCACGGTCGACGCGAGCGTCCGGGCGAGTTACCGGACGCTGTGCGGACCGGCGCAGGAAGCGTTCCGGCAGCTGGCGAGCATCGACGAGTTCACCGTGCCGGACGCGGTCAAGCTCCTCGGCCGCCCTGGAGAACTGGTGCGCGAAGTGCTCGAGGACCTCGAATCCGCCGGGCTGGCCGAGGAAATCGGCGAACGCGGCGGTTCGGGACCGCACCGGTACCACGACGCAGAGTCCAATGTAGACGTCCTGCGGCCTTCCACGGCGGACGCGGTCTACTGCGTTCCCCGGCTCCCGTCGTTCGCGGGCCGTTGGCTGGCAAGGGAAGCCGAGCCCGCAGCACGCGAGGCCGCGGTCGCCACCGGCTGAGAACGAGGCGGGGTCGAATCCGGCTGGAGCGCGTTCGACCCCGCTTCGATCCGTCTTGGACACCCCGGGCCCAGACTCGACAACAGCGACGTCGGGCGCTCGGAGCGCGAAGGGCAGGTGCAGACGGAGTGAGTACGAGTGCGGGGCACCCCGGGGCAGCGGGAGTGCCGGCGCGGCACGGCAGCGGAGGTCCGCGGCGGGCGGTGATCACCGGGATAGGTGTTGTCGCGCCGGGGAAACCGGGGCGCGAACCGTTCTGGGACATGGTGTCGGGCGGGCGGACCGCCACCCGGCCGGTGTCGTTCTTCGACGCCTCCCAGTTCCGCTCGCGGATCGCCGCCGAATGCGATTTCGATCCGGAGGCGGCGGGGCTCGGTCCGCAGCAGGTGCGGCGGATGGACCGGGTGGCCCAGTTCGCGGTGGCGTGCACGCGGGAGGCGCTGGCCGACGCGGGGCTCGCACCGTCCGATGTGGACCCGTACCGGACCGGGGTTTCGATCGGCAGCGCGGTCGGGGCCACGATGAGCCTCGAACGCGAGTACGTCGTGGTGAGCGACGGCGGCCGGAAGTGGGAGGTCGACGCGGACTACGCGGTGCCGCATCTGTTCGACCAGTTCGTGCCGAGTTCGATGGCCAAGGAAGTGGCCTGGGAAGCGGGCGCGGAAGGGTCGGTGCAGGTCATCTCGACCGGCTGCACGTCCGGATTGGACTCGGTGGGCCACGCGCGGGACCTGATCGCCGAGGGCAGCGCGGACGTCGTCCTCGCGGGCGGTTCGGACGCGCCGATCTCGCCGATCACCGTGGCGTGCTTCGACGCGATCAAGGCGACCTCGCCGCGCAATGACGAGGCGGCGACGGCGTCGCGTCCGTTCGACAACACCCGCAACGGGTTCGTGCTCGGCGAGGGCGCGGCGGTGTTCGTGGTGGAGGAACTGGGCCGGGCGCTCGCCCGCGGGGCTCGGATCTACGGCGAGATCGCCGGGTTCGCCACGCGGTGCAACGCCTACCACATGACCGGGTTGCGGGCGGACGGCGTGGAAATGACCGAGGCGATCCGGCAGGCGATGGGCCAGGCGCGGGTGACGCCGGAAGCGATCGGCTACGTCAACGCGCATGGTTCGGGCACGAAGCAGAACGACCGGCACGAGACGCAGGCGTTCAAGAATTCGCTGGGAGAACGCGCTTATCGCGTCCCGGTGAGCTCGATCAAGTCGATGGTCGGGCATTCGCTCGGCGCGATCGGCTCGATCGAGATCGCCGCCAGCCTGCTCGCCATGCGCGACGGGCTGCTGCCGCCGACGGCCAACCTCAATGAACCCGACCCGGAGCTCGACTTGGACTACATTCCTTTGGTGGCACGAGAAGCCGCGGTGGATACGGTGCTGACGGTCGGCAGCGGGTTCGGCGGGTTCCAGAGCGCCATGGTGCTCACCAGCAACGTCGGCGGTCCGGCATGAACGCGGTGATCACCGGGCTCGGCGTGCTCGCGCCGACCGGAAGCGGGGTCAAGCAGTTCTGGGAAGCCACCCTCGAAGGGGCCAGCGGAATCGGCCCGGTGACCCGGTTCGACGCTTCGAGCTACCCCAGCACGCTCGCCGGCGAGGTCGCCGGGTTCAGCGCGAAGGGCATCCTGCCCAGCCGGTTGCTGCCGCAGACCGACCATTCCACACGGATGTCGCTCGTGGGCGCGGAATGGGCGCTGGCCGACGCCGGCGTCGACCCGGAGGCGCACGACGGGTTCAACCTCGCGGTGATCACCGCCAGTTCGGCAGGCGGCTACGAGTTCGGGCAGCGCGAACTGCAGAACATGTGGAGCAAGGGCGGCAAGTACGTCAGCGCGTACCAGTCGTTCGCGTGGTTCTACGCCGTCAACACCGGGCAGATCTCCATCCGGCACGGCATGCGCGGGCCGGGTGCGGTGGTGGTGTCCGAACAAGCCGGCGGGCTGGACGCGATCGGAAAGGCCCGGCGCGCGGTGCGTTCCGGGACCGCGGTCGCGCTGACCGGCGGCATCGACAGCGCACTGTGCCCGTGGGGCTGGGCGGCGATGCTCACCTCCGGACGGCTCAGCACGAGCAGCGAACCGGCGAAGGCTTATCTGCCGTTCGATCGGTCCGCCGCCGGGTACGTGCCCGGCGAGGGCGGCGCGGTGCTAGTGCTGGAACCGGCGGACTCGGCGCGGGACCGGCAGCCGCCGTACGCCGAGATTGCCGGATACGCGTCCACTTTCGACCCGAAACCGGGCAGCGGGCGTCCGCCGGGACTGCGGCGGGCGATCGAGCTCGCTCTGACGGACGCGGGCATTTCCGCCGCCGAGGTTGACGTCGTTTTTGCCGACGCGGCCGGGGATCTCGCGCTCGACCGTGAGGAAGCCGAGGCGGTCACCGCGGTGTTCGGCGCACGCGGTGTCCCGGTCACCGCGCCAAAAGCCGGGGTCGGCCGGTTGGCCGCGGGCGGGGCCGGGCTGGACGTCGCGTGCGCGGCGCTGGCGATCCGCCACGGCGTGGTGCCGCCGACGCCGAACGTCTCGGATCCGGTGCCGGAGCACGGGATCGACCTGGTCACCGGTGCCGCGCGGGAAACGCCGGTGCGGGCCGCGGTCGTCCTCGCCCGCGGCATCGGCGGGCACAACGCCGCGCTCGTGTTGCGCGGAGTGTGAGGGAAGACTTTTCAAGATCACCCGAACGGCCGAACCGCAAAGCCTTGTCCAGCAAGAAGAACCCACTGACAGCCGCATTCGCGCGGCAGGAGGAGCGATCATGCGCGAGCTGACCTACGAGGATCTGATGGAGATCATCCGCCGTTGCGCCGGAGAGAGCGACGAAATGGCACAAACCACCGACGCGCGCGACATTCCCTTCGCCGAATTGGGCTATGACTCGCTCGCGCTGATGGAGACCGCGAGTATGCTCCAGCGCGACTACGGAGTCGAACTGCCGGACGAAACGGTGGTCGACATCGACACGCCGCGCGCTCTGGTCGAACTGGTGAACAGCAGGCTCGGTTCCGCGGTGTAAGGGGAATTCCGCCAAAGCCTTCCGAAGGAGGACAGGTGTCCGAGCCTGCCCTGAACCCGCGCCGCTGGGCGATCCTCGCGGTGCTGCTGACGTCCTTTCTGCTCACCGTGCTGGACGCGACGATCGTGACGATCGCCTTCCGCGCGCTCGCCGATCCGGTCGACGGGCTCGGCGCGTCCGCGGACCAGCTGCAGTGGGTGGTCAACGGGTTCACGCTCGTGTACGCCGGCTTGCTGCTGGCGTGGGGCGTGCTGGGGGACCGGCTCGGGCACCGGAAGGTGCTCCTGATCGGGCTCGTGGTGTTCGGCGTTTCCAGCGTGCTGGCGGCGTTCGCGCACTCGCCCGGCGAACTGGTGCTGTGGCGCGTCGTGATGGGCGCGGGCGGCGCGGCGATCCCGCCGACCACGCTCGCGACCATCTCGCACGTGTTCGGCGACAAGGAACGCCCGCGCGCCATCGGGTACTGGGTGTCCGCCGCGGGCATCGCGGCCGTGGTGGCCCCGGTGCTCGGCGGCTTCCTCATCCAGTTCGCTTGGTGGGGTTCGATTTTCCTGGTGAACGGCCCGATCGTGCTCGCCGCGATCGTGCTGACCGTGCTGATGGTCCCGGAGTCCACTTCGACCGCGCGCAAGCTCGACGTGCCCGGCGTGGTGCTGTCGGTCGCGTGGAGCACCGCGCTCGTCTACGGGATCATCCAGGCGGGCAACCTGGCCACGATCGCCGATCCGCGGGTGTACGTCCCGCTGGTGCTCGGCGTGGTGCTGCTGGTCGTGTTCGTCCTGGTGGAACTGCGGTCCGCGGCTCCGGCGCTGGATCTGCGGCTGGTGTCGGACCGCCGGGTCGCGGGTGCGACCAGCGCGGTGTCGCTCGCGTTCTTCGTGAACTTCGGCGTGCCGTTCTTCCTGATCTTCTACCTGCAGAGCGTGCTCGGCGTGAGCCCGCTGATGACCGGCTTGGCGATTCTGCCGCTGGCGCTGGCCCTGGCCGTGTTCTCGCCGCGCTCGGCGACGCTGTCGGCGAAGTTCGGCACCAAGAACGTGCTGGTCGGCGGCTTGCTGCTGCTGGCTGTCGGCGTGGCGATTTTCGCGCTGCTGGACCAGAACAGTCCGTTGTGGCCGGTGTTCGTCGCCGACTTCCTGGTCGGTCTCGCGATGGCCAACGTGATGCCGCCCGCGACCACCACGATCATGTCGGCGGTCCCGCGCGAGCGTGCCGGGGTCGGTTCGGCGCTGACGAACATGGGCCGCAGCATCGGCGGCGCGATCGGTATCGCGGTGCTGGGTTCGCTGCTGACTGTCGTGTACCGCAACGGGGTTGAGCCCGCGTTGTCGGTGCTGCCGGAGCAGTCTCGCGCCGCCGCCGGTGATTCGATCGAAGCGACGAAGGCCGCCGCGGCGGGCCTAGGCGGCAACCAGGGCACTGACTTGTTCGCCGCGGGCGCGGACGCGTTCTCGGTCGCGATGCGCACGACGGCCCTCGCCGCGGCCGGTGCCGCGGTGCTGGCGGCGATCGTGGTTCTCGTGGTGGTGCCGGCCCGGGAACGACGAGCGGCTGAGGTTTCCTGACGCGTTCCCGGGCCTGAGCTCTCAGCTTCGGCGGGTGGCGGAGATCAGCGAGAACTCCTGCGGCAGCGGAGTGATCGCGTCCAGCGCGAACCCGGCTTCCTCGAGCAGCCGGGTCACTTCCGCGGTGGAACGGATCCCGCCCCCGCCGAAGAGCACGTACATCAGGGTGTCGTGGGACAGCAGCAATGCGTTGTCCACGCCCGGTCCGGACACCCGTTCCACCAGCAGCAACCGAGCCCCCGGAGCCGCTGCCGCCGCGCAGTTCGCCAGGATCCGCGCACAGTCCTCGTCCGGCCAGTTCACCAGCACTCGAGCGAGCAGATAGAGGTCGCCGCCTTCGGGAACGGACTCCAGGAAATTCCCGGACGCCACCTCGCAGCGTTCCGTGAGGCCCGCGTCCGCGATGGCCTTTTTCGCGGCCTCCGCGGACTGTTCGGCGTCGTAGACCGTGCCGTGGAGTTGTTCGTGTGCGGCGAGCAGCCGGAGCGCCAGTTCGCCGCTGCCGCCGCCGACGTCGACGAATCGCTGGTGCGCACCGAAGTCGTAGGCGCCGGGCAGCGCGTCGAACAACGCCGTGTTGCCCGCCATCGCGCGGTCGAAAAGCTTTCCGCGTTCGGGGTTTGCGGAGAGGTACTCGAAGAAGCTAGACTGAAATGCGCCTTCAAACGCATTTTGTCCGGTTCGTACGGCGGAGGCGATGTCGGTCCAGGCACGATGGAATTCGGAGCCCGCGATGAGCGTGTACGGCCGCAGGGAGTCTTCCCGGTCGCTGCGCAGCAGCTCGCCGAGCTCGGTGAGGGAGAACGAGCCGTCGTCCTCGCGGAACACGCCCAGCGCGGTCAGGTACTGCAGGAACCGTTGGGTGGCAACAGGATCAGTGCCCGAGTCGGCCGCCACCTGAGCGGCCGTACGCGGCCCGTCGGCGAGCCGGTCGGGCCAGCCGAGCTCGGCTGCCGTGTAGACGGCTCGGGCTTTCCAGTCGCCGATGATGAGATTCATCAGCTCGAGCTGCGGCGTTTTCGCGCGCGCGGAATCGTCGGACATCCGGGTCGTCTCCTCAGCCGTTTCGGGTAGTCGACCGATGCTCGCTGCCGCCGTTCAAAAGGTTCTCGAAGATCTCTGAAGGCGGTGTCGCGGCAACGGTTTCAGCCGATACATTGGCAGAAACGGCTCGCGGAGAAGCCCGGGAGCCCGAAACCGAGGAGCAGCGGGTGGAAGACCAGGTACGCCGCGTCGCGGTGGTAACCGGCGCGGCACGCGGAATCGGCCGCGGCATCGCGGAACGGCTGGCCGCACGAGGCGACCGGGTGGTGATCAACTACCTGACGTCCAAAGAGGCCGCCGAAGAAGCGGTAGAAGCCATCACCGCGGCCGGCGGCGAAGCAATCGCAGTAGGAGCCGACGTCCGCAACGAGGAGGGCGCGCAAGCACTGGTGACCGCGACGGTCGAAGCCTACGGCCGCGTAGACGCACTGGTCTGCAACGCGAACGTCGGACTGGCTCAGGGTTCGGTCGCGGAAATCCCGTGGGAAACGTTCTCTACGAAGGTGAACGACGAGCTGGCAGCAGCCTTCCACCCCACCCGCGCGGTGTGGCAGCTGATGAAGGACCAGGGCTACGGCCGCATCGTCTACCTGGCCGCAGAAGCGAGCAAGGGCCCAGTAGGCGCGGACGTGGTAGCGCACGCAGCGGCAAAATCGGCCCTGATCTCGTACGCGAAGTTCGCCGCCCGAGAAGGCGCCCCCAACGGCGTAGTGGCGAACGTAGTCTCCCCAGGCCTAACCCGTACCGACGCCGTAGGCGAAGCCCCGCCAGACTGGTTCTCCGCCTTCGAAAAGCGAATCCCAGCAGGCCGCGCAGCAGAACCAGAAGACGTAGCCGCCTTGGTCGCCTTCTTCACCAGCAAGGACGCAGGCTACATCGCAGGCACAGTAGTCTCCGTAAACGGCGGCTCAGACATGACCCGCTAGCTCCCACTGCCGAGAAGTCCGTGAGGGCCACCTTCATTGACTCTGATTCCCTCAGGGTTCCCCTCACGACCAGCCCGCTAGCCGTCTCCGGCGTGCCCCAATGTGGCATTGGTTGCGTCGGACGCACCGAACGCCACATTGGGTGCATCGCATGCACCCAATGCCACATTGGGGCGCTCGCCTGGCACCCGCGACAAGCACGATCAGCCGAGCCAAGGCAGCCACCCACCAAACCGCACCAACCTACGCAGCAGCCGGGGCACCCACACCCCCCGCACCCCGATACGAAGCCAAAACACGCGCGGAGAGGCTTGTCAAGGTACTCTTTCCAGCCTTGACAAGCCTCTCCGCGCGTAGTCACACTCGGGCTTCGGGGTGCCCCAACGCAACTCTCTTCTCCGGCCGAAGGCCGGACAGCTCAACGAATATCATCCCGAGACACAGAACGATATTTAACGAGCCAAGCCCCATCAACCCGCACCAACTGATCCTCACACAACGTACTGCAATGAATCCGAGGCTCCCCACCCTTACGCGTAGCAATAATCAACGCATAACACCGAGTATGCAGCTCATCCTCGGACGCCCCAGGAGAAACCGTCAACATCCCCAGCCAATGCCGCCGCAACTCATGCACCTCAGCCAGCTGTCGATGCGTAGCCGCGGAAGCCGCCGCAATAGCAGCCCGCCCCTTAACCGGCTCCGGCGCGGCATTAGCCGCGAAAACCCCGTCCTCAGTAAAAGTATCGGCCCACTCATCAGTACGAGCCTGGTCAAGCAACTGCATCTGCCACGCGTAGTACTGCTGAATCTCCTGATACAACTCGCCCGACACAGTCACGCCTGCTCCTCCGCTCGAGAATCCTGAATATCGTCATGAGTCACCACACGCCGGGCGACCTGCCACCCGTCAGCCCCGCGAACCAACGTGTCCCGGCAAAACGTAGAACGCCACAACCGGGCTTCGCCCCCGGCGGGAATCTCGGCGACCATCGCGTACAACTGCGTCCGCACCTGATCCGCACTGTCCTCGGTCACCACCAGCATCCCAGTCCAATGCCGATGCTGAACCCCTCGCGAAACAACGTCGGCGGCTAGCTTCCGGGCCACCTTCAAAATCAACTCCCGCCCGGTAGCCGGTGCGGGATTCGCGTTGTTCGCGATCGTGGCGTCCGCGGTGAACGTTTCCGCCCACGGTTCCACGTCGCCGTCGTCCATCAGCTGCATCTGCTTGGCGTAAAAGGCCTGCACCTGGTGGTACAGCTCCATTCCCACCCGCGGGTGCGCGGTTGTCGCCACCGTTTCCTCCTCGTCGGCCGCGTGTCGTCCGACAGTCGCGCGGCCGGCTCAAAGTCCCCTCGTGGACCACTCGCGGGGGACGGCCGACTGTGCGTCGAGCCGTTTTGGACCGGCCCGCTGGAGGGTGGCCCGAGGCGGTGCGACAGCGGGAGGGATCGAGTGCGCGAGATCGAAGCGGACGTGTGCGTGTCCGGCGGCGGACCGGCGGGTCTGGTGCTGGCGCTGCTGCTCGCCCGGTCGGGAGTGGACGTCGTCGTCGCGGAGCGCAGCGCGTCGCTGGACCGCGAGTACCGCGGCGAGATCATCCAGCCCGGTGCGCTGCGCACGCTTGACCAGCTCGGCGTCCTCGACGGCATCGGCGGTTACCCGATGCGCAGTTTCCAGCTGGTGCAAGGGGAACGCACGCTGCTGGACATCGACTACACGACGCTTCCCGCGCCGTACGACCATTTGCTCAGCCTGCCGCAGCGGCTCCTGCTGGAGCGGCTGCTCGACGAATGCAAGGCGACGCCGGGCTTCCGTCTGCTCAGCGGCTGCTCGACCCGGGCGTTGCTGGAGGAGAACGGCGCGGTGACCGGGATCCGCTGCGGTTCCGGCGAAGGCGAGACGGAGGTACGCGCTCGCTGGGTGGTCGCCGCGGACGGCCGGTACTCGAAGACCCGTTCGCTCGCCGGGATCGGCTACGACAAGTTCGAGAAGTTCGAGCACGACGTCGTGTGGTTCAAACTGGTCGCCCCGGAACGGCGCACCAGCGCGGTCCGCATCCACCGCACCGCCGCCGATCCGGTGCTGGTGCACGATTCCTACCCGGACCGCGTCCAGATCGGCTGGACGCTGGCGAAGGGCAGCTACAAAACGGTGGCCGCCAAGGGCATCGAGCACATCCGGGAGCAGCTGGTCGCCGCGGTCCCGCAGCACGCGGACCTGATCCGCGAGCAAGTGACCGCGCTGTCCGAACTGTCGCCGCTGGACGTGTTTTCCGGCCGTGCGCGGGAATGGGTCCGGCCGGGACTCGTGCTCATCGGCGACGCGGCGCACACGCACAGCCCGATCGGCGCGCAGGGCATCAACCTGGCCATCGCGGACGCCGTCGCGCTGCACCCCGAACTCGTCGCCGCCGTAGCCGCGAAAGACAACCGGCCCGCCGCGCTCGCCGGCTTCGAGGCCGAGCGACGCGCGGCGGTGGACACCGTCTTCACGCTCCAGTCGAGGCAGAACAAGGGAATGCTGTCCTCCGGCCGGATCGTCGACGCGGTGCGGCCGGTGCTCGCGAAGCTGCTGCCGCACACCCCGATCTTCCGCAAGATCCTCAATCTCGTCGCGTTCGGAGCTCGCCCGCGCGACGTGCGCGCGGACCTGTTCCGCACGCCGAGCAACCCAGGAGGGACACGATGACCGAACAGAGCCGGGGCGTAGCGCTGGTCACCGGCGGCACCAGCGGGATCGGGCTCGCGGTGACCCGATCGCTGGCGCAGCAGGGCTACCAGGTGTACTTCTGCGCCCGCACCCAGGGATCCGTCGACGACACGGTGCGCGACCTGCGTGCCGAGGGACTGGACGTGGACGGCAGCACCTGCGACGTCCGGGAGAAGGACGACATCCAGGCGCTGGTCGCGGCCGCGGTCGACCGGTACGGCCCGATCGACGTCCTGGTCAACAACGCCGGCCGCAGCGGCGGCGGGCAGACCGCGGAGATCCCGGACGAGCTGTGGTTCGACGTGATCAACACGAACCTCAACAGCGTCTTCCTGATGACCCGCGAGGTGCTCACCAAGGGCGGCATGCTGGCCAAGGACAAGGGCCGGGTCATCAACATCGCGTCCACCGCCGGCAAACAGGGCGTGGTGCTCGGCGCGCCGTATTCGGCGTCCAAGCACGGCGTCGTCGGCTTCACCAAGGCGCTCGGGTTCGAACTGGGCAAGACCGGCGTCACGGTCAACGCGGTGTGCCCCGGTTACGTGGAAACCCCTATGGCACAGGCGATCCGCGGCCGGTACGCGGCGGCGTGGAACACCACCGAGGAAGCCGTGCTGGAGAAGTTCACCGCGAAGATCCCGCTCGGCCGGTACTCCACTCCGGAGGAGGTGGCGGGCCTCGTCGGCTACCTCGTCACCGACACCGCGGCGTCCATGACCGGGCAGGCGATCAACGTCTGCGGCGGGCTTGGCAACTACTGAGAGGACCGAGCACGTGGCTGCACCACTGCGGATCTACGAGACCGAACACAAGATCGACGTCGCCGCGCCCGCCTCGGCCGTGTACGCGCTGCTCGCCGACGTGACCCGCTGGCCGGTCTACTTCGGGCCGACGGTCCACGCACGCCAGCTCGAACGCGACGGCACCACCGAGCGAATCCGGTTGTGGGCCACCGCGAACGACGAGCCCAAAACCTGGACCTCGCGGCGCGACCTCGACGAGGACGGCCTGCGCATCGACTTCCGCCAGGAGGTTTCGCAGCATCCGGTCGCGTCGATGACCGGGGCGTGGAACATCCAGCCCGGCGGACCGGACTCGTGCACCGTCGTCCTGGAGCACGCGTTCAGCGCGGTGCGGGACCTGCCGGAGAACGTCGAGTGGGTGAGCAAGGCGGTCGACCGCAACAGCGAGCACGAGCTGGAGAACCTCCGCGGCATCGCGGAAGGCCTCGCCGAGACCGAAGAACTCACCACGGTGTTCGCGGACAGCGTCGACATCGACGCGGACGCGGCGGCGGTCTACGAGTTCCTCTACCGGTCGGACCTGTGGCCGGAGCGGCTGCCGCACGTCCAGCGACTCGACCTGACCGAGGAAACCCCGGGTCTGCAGGTCATGGAGATGGACACCAAGACCGCGACCGGCGCCGTGCACACCACGAAGTCGGTGCGCGTGTGCTTCGACGACGAGCACGCCATCGCGTACAAGCAGCAGGTGCTGCCCGCGCTGATGACCGTCCACAACGGACTGTGGACGATCGTGCCGCAGCCTGGCGGCGGGGTGCGGGCGACGTCCGAGCACACCGTGGTGATCAAGCGTGACGCGGTGGAGAAGATCCTCGGCGAAGGCAAGACGGTCGAGGACGCCAAGGCGTTCGTGCGCAACGCGCTGGGCACCAACAGCACCGCGACGCTGAACCTCGCCAAGGCCTGGGCGGAGGAACGCGCCGATGGCTGACGGTGTCCTCCCGGTCGCGTCGCTGCTCGACACGCCGCTGCTGCCGGACGCGCTGCGCATCCTCGCGGAGAAGAGCCCGAACCAGGTCGCGGTCCGGCTCGGCGAGACAGCCCTGACGTTCGCTGAACTCGACCGGGCCGCGTCCGGGTTCGCTGCCGCGCTGGCGGAACGGATCGGGTCGGCCGGTTCGGTCGTCGCGATGTCGTCGGTGCTGCACCCGGAGTTCGCGGTCGCCTATTACGGCACTTTGCGCAGCGGAAACGTCGTGCTGCCGTTGAGCCCGCTGCTGCGGGAAGGCGACCTCGGCCGGGTGCTGACCGAGTCTTCCGCCGCGGCCGCGGTGCTGAACGATTCGATGACCGCGGCGGTCGCTCGTGCTTCCGCGACGCCGGAACACCTGCTGTGCTTCGGGAATCCGGACCGCGCTAATTCGGTCGCCGCGCTAGCGGCTGGTCCGATCGGCGCTTTAACGGAACTGGAGCCGGACGCAGTCGCCTGCATCCACTTCACGAGCGGCACCACCGGGCAGTCGAAGGGCGTGCGGCTCACGCACCGCAACATCGCGGTCAACGCGGTGCAGGTCGCCGAGGCGCACGGGGTGACCGGAACGTCGGTGACGTTCAACCACCTGCCCAGCTACCACCCGATGCACCTCAACTCCGCGCTGATCGCCGGAGCCACCCAGGTGCTCTGCCTGGTGCCGGATCCGGTAGCCACGATCGCGCTCGCGGCGGGGGTGACGCACTACTACTCGATGCCGTTCCGCCTGGCCCGGCTCGCGACCGACCCGCGACTGGCGGACCTGAAACTGCCTGGCTGCGAGGTCATCCTGTCCGGTGGTTCGGCGTTGTCCCCGGTGCACGCGGAAACCCTCCGCGCGCAGTTCGGCATCCCGGTCGTGCAGGGTTACGGCCTCGCCGAAACCGCGCCGCTGGTCCTCTCCGACGGTCCGGCGGCACCGCGTCCGGGTTCGGTCGGCCAGGTCGTGCGCGACACCGAGGTGCGCGTTGTCGACTTGACGACTCGGGAGCCGCTGCCGGTCGGCGAGCGCGGTGAAGTCGAGGTGCGCGGCCCGCAGGTGATGCGCGGCTACCTCGGCCGCCCGGACGGCGACGGCATCGGCGCGGACGGCTGGCTGCCGACCGGCGACGTCGGCTGCCTGGACGAGGACGGATACCTATTCCTGGTCGACCGCATCAAGGACGTCTTCAAACGCGACAACTGGCTGATCTCGCCCACCGAAATCGAGGCCGAGCTGCTGCGCCACCCCGGCGTGGCGGACTGTGCGGTGGTCGACCAGCCCGACGAGTTCGCCGGAGCGGTGGCGGCCGCGCTGATCGTCCCGGCCGGCGACGAGTGGGTGCCGCGCGCGGGCGAGATCGCCGCGGAGTTCAACGCCGCCCAGCCGTATTACAAGCACCTCGAGCACGTCGAGCTGACCAGGGCGATCCCGCGTTCGCCCAACGGCAAGCTCGTCCGCCGCGAGCTGCGCGAGGCGCTGTCCTCCGTGCGCGGCAGCCAGAATCCCGGAACCGCACTGCTAGGAGCCGATACCGTGGTCACGTTCATCAGCAAGTTCACCGTCAAGGGCGAGCCGGAGGAGTTCGAGAAGGTCTTCACCGAGCACGCGCAGTACATGGCCGAGCAGCCCGGGTTCGTCGCCTACCAGATGGTGCGGTCGCTGCGCGATCCCAAGGTGTATCTGAACATCGGCCAGTGGGTCGACGCGAACGCGCACAAGGCCGTCGTGACCAGCCCGGAATTCCAGGCGCACGTGAAGAAGTTCGTCGAGCTGGTCGACGTCGAGGCGGACCTGTACTCGACGGTCTCCGAGGCGTCGGCGTGAGCGATCTCGGTCTGGCCGGTCGCAGCGTCCTGGTGGTCGGCGCCACCAAGGGGCTGGGGCTGGCCATCGCCCGCAAGTTCTGCGCGAGCGGCGCGCACGTGCTGCTTGACTACGCCCACGACGACGAGGCCGCCAAAGCCGCCCTCGCGAGCCTCGAAGGGCTGCCCGGTTCGGCTTCCCTGATCCGCGCCGATCCGTCCACTGAGGACGGTGCGGCACAGCTGGTCGCCGCGGTCTCGGCGGCTGGTCGCGGGCTGGATGTCTTGGTGCACAACGCCGCGTCGTGGCATCCGATGCCCGCTGCCGGAGCGTCGGTTGCCGACCTGCACACCGACATCGCCACCGCACTGGATCCGTTGCTGCGCCTGGTTCCCGCGCTTCTCGAACACCTTGCGCCAGGCGGTCGAGTGCTCGCGGTTTCCAGCTCTGGCGCGCAGCGGGTCATCCCGCGTTACGTCGCGCTGGGCGTCGCAAAGGCCGCGCTCGAATCGCTGGTGCGCTACCTGGCGGTCGAGCTGGCTCCCCGCGGCATCACGGTCAACGCTGTGACGACCGCGAAGCTGGACAAGGGCGATGAGACCACCCAGCCCGAGATGGTGCAGGTGCTGGCGGCCCGTACGCCCGCCGGGCGGCTGAGCACGCCCGCCGACGTCGCCGATGTCGTCGCGCTGCTGAGCGCACCGGAAGCGAGCTGGATCCACGGCCAGGTGATCACCGCCGACGGCGGGCTCAGCCTGCGGTCTTGACGTAAGGAGAACTCCGTTGCAGCTGATTGACCTGTCCTCCCCGATCGATCCGGAAGGCTGGGAGCCCGAGCCGCTGTCGCTGGTCACCATGTCGGCCCAGGACGGGGCCAAGCACCTGGTGTCGGAAATGCGCGAGCACTTCGGCATGGACCTCGACCCGGAAGTGCTGCGGGACGCCGAATTCCTCACCAACGACACGGTGTCGCTGACCACGCACACCGGCACGCACATCGACGCGCCGGCGCACTACGGCGACGCCACGTCGTACGGTTCGGCCCCGCGCACGATCGACCAGATGCCAGTCGACTGGTTCCACCGCCCCGCCGTGGTCCTGGACTTCACCGGCCGCGCGCCGGGTGTCATCACCGCGGACGACGTGCGCGCCGAACTGTCCCGAGTGGACTACCAGCCGAAGGAACTGGACATCGTCCTGCTCCACACCGGAGCCGACCAGCACGCGGGCACGCCGAAGTACTTCACCGAGTTCGTCGGCCTCGACCAGTCCGGACTGGACCTGCTGCTGGACTTCGGGGTCCGCGTGATCGGCACGGACGCGTTCAGCCTCGACGCGCCGTTCACGCACATCATCGAGACTTACCAGCGGACCGGCGACAAGTCGGTGCTGTGGCCGGCGCACATGCGCGGCCGCGACCGGGAGTACTGCCAGATCGAACGCCTGGCGAACCTGGCCGAACTGCCGCGGGCGCACGGTTTTACGCTGTCGTGCTTCCCGGTGAAACTGGCCGGCGCCGGTGCCGGATGGGCTCGCGCGGTCGCTATCGTCGAGTAGCTTCCGCACGAGAAAAGGCCCCGCGACTCCTCCTCTCGCGGGGCCTTTCCTTGTGCCTTAGTCAGCCCATTCGGGTTTCTCCAGCAGTTCGATCACCGCGCTGCTCCAGGAGAATCCCGCGCCGACGCCCATCAGCAGGCAGGTCTGTCCCGGCTGCAAACCGCCGGTGCGCACGAGGTTTTCCAGGCTGACGATGTGGTCGCCCGCGCCGAGGTGGCCGATCTTGCTGTCGAAGTCCCACGTGGTTCGTTCGAGGGGAACGTCCATGTGCCGCAGGTAGTTCGACACCAGCCGCCGTCGCCCGAAATGCGGCAGCACGAGACGGTCCACATCGGACAGTTCCAGTTCGGCGTCGCTCAGTGCGCGTTTCAACGCCTCGCGCTGCCCGTCGAGAATGGCCGCGAGGGTCTGCGACATTCCGGCCTCGGACACGTATGATCGTTTGTGCGCGTCCAGGTCGACCAGCTGCCGATTGCTCATCTCGACTTCACCGAACGCCGCCCCCGCACGGTGCATGCCTTCCAGCTCCGGCCCGCTCACCACCGCCAGGCTGCGCAACCGCGCGAATCCGCTCACGCTGGACAGCACCATCGCCGTCCCGCCGTCGGCGTACGCCGTGCCCGGATCGCTGTGCCAGCGGTCGAAATCGGGTCCGTCAAAGCGATCTGCCGCGGTGATCAACGCTGCTTGTCGCGCCGGGTCCGCGAGAAGGTAACTGGCCGCGAGGTCGAGTGCGGCCATGCCGCCGTTGGAAACCTGCCGCACCTCGATCGCCGGACAGGTCCCGCCGACCGCTGCCCGCTGCACGTACGCGGCGGGCGACCACAAGTCGTAGCCCTGATGGAACAACGTCGCGTGCAGCAACACCGCGATGTCGCCGCGCGCCACCCCCGATCGCGCCAAGGCGACTCGCGCGGCCCGGGCCGCCATCTCCGGCGGCGCGATCCCGTCAGGCGCGACGAGGACCGATTCCATCTCGCTTTTGCGCGCCGTCTCGGCCGAGCATTGCCCGCTCCGCACCGCTTCGGCGGTCGTCGTCGCCGGTGGCAGCCAGCTTCCGAGCCCGGCGAGGTACAGCCCGTCGAATCTCATGCCGCCACCCTTCCCGCGGGCTCTCGACAGCCTGTGGGAACGGACTCGACCTGGCGGTCCAGCAGGGGTCGAGCAGCCGTCGACCGCCGTGCCGCACGATCCGGTTTGTTTCCGGTGCCACCGGGGTTTCGGGCGGAAGGAGTTTCGGGTGATGACCGAGGTCGCACTGCTGTTCCCGGGCCAAGGCTCGCAGCACGTCCGGATGGCCGCCGGCCTGTACGGGCACGACGACGCCTTCACCGACGCGGTGGACGAAGTCTTCGCCGCGCTGGGCCCCGACGGCCCCGCCATCCGCGCCGACTGGCTGACCGACTCGCCCGCTGTTCCCCTCGACCACGTCACCCGCTCGCAAATCCTGCTGTTCACCGTCGGCCATGCCCTGGGCCGGATGATCCTTTCCTGGGGCGTGCAACCGGCCGCGCTGCTGGGCCACAGCGTCGGCGAGGTAGCCGCCGCGACCCTTGCCGGTGTCTTCGAAGTCCCCGCCGCCGCCGCGCTGATGTGGCAGCGGGTGCAGGAACTGGCGTCCGCTCCCGCGGGCGGAATGCTCGCCGTAGCCGCGACCGTCGAGGACGTCACGCCGGTCCTGACCGATGACGTCGTGATCGGCGCGATCAACGCTCCCCGCCAGCTGATCCTCTCCGGCCCGGAAGCGCCCTTGGCGGAGGCGGCGGAGAAGCTGCGCGCTGATGGGCGGATGTGCCTGCCGGTCCCCGCGACGTCCGCCTTCCACAGCCCCTCCTTGGCCGAAGCCGCCGCCCGATGCCTCCCGTCGGTCGCGGCCGCGCAGCCCTCGCCGCCGAAGATCCCGATGGTGTCGGGCTATACCGGCCGCGTGCTCACCGATGCGGAGGCGACGGACCCTGCTTACTGGGCCTCCCACCCGGTAGAACCGGTGCGGTTCTGGTCCGCCGTCGGCACGCTGCTGGGGCCGGACTCGCCGCTCCGGGTAGATGGACAACGGGTGCTGGTGGAGACGGGACCGTCGCAGTTGCTGGCCAAGGCGGCGCGCCTCCATCCGACGGTGCGGGCGAAGGAGGCTTCGGTGCTGGCGATGCTGCCCGCGCGAGCTGGCGGCCCGGACGCGGACCTTGCTGCGGCGGCGGCTTGCCGGAAGGCGCTGGAGGCGGCCGGGAGTTGCGGGTGATGGTGGCCGTCGAGCGAAGCGGACGGCTGCGGATCGCGTGACGGTGCCGCTCCGCTCCCGCCCGTGATCGCCCTCGGCGGGCCAGCCCCTTCGTCGGCTCCGGCCACAGTTCGCCGGATGAGCCGCAGCGGGTTTGCGGGCGGCTGGGCAGTCGGTCTCGCACGGCTGCACCACTCACCTGGGCGAGACAGTGCAAGGACGTCCGCCCGTGTTACGGCTGAGTTGAGATTTGCGTAGCGACTCGTTCACTGACCGGTGTTGTGCTGTCGAAAGGCTGCGGCCTCACCCGGCCGCAGCGATTTCCGAGGCGCGAGGCGGTGGTGACGCGATGTGGCTGGTCGAATGTCCGTCGTTCTGGGACCAGGGTTTGATCCGCCCGCTTGTCACCGAACACGGCAAAGTCGTGCTGATGTGCGACTCCTGCACCGCGGTGTGGCGAACCCCGTCCGGCATTGAAGAGTTCGAGCACGTCGAACCGGAAGCGCCGGAGTGGTCCATCGGCTCGGACACGCACGTCCGCCCCGGAACGACCCGCTGGGCTGAGCTCGCCGACGTCACCTCCGCCGGTTGGGGCGACCTCCGCTGGCGCGAACTGCCCTGAAGCTGGGCAGCTGCACGGATTTCCCGCGGCGGCCAGGCTGCCGAGACCACCGCGCGCGCGGATCACTCGCCGCTGAAAGCGCGACCCTGCCGGACACGTCCGCTGTTCGCATGAGCAAATAGCTCCGTGTCGTTTCGGCGGATCCGGGCTTAGGTTCGGGCAGTGGCGAACGAATTGACCATTCCGCTCCTGCCCTGTCCGTCCATCGACGAGATCGCGTCGTTCTACGAGATGCTCGGCTTCGAGATCACCTATCGGCAGACGCGGCCGAACCCGCACGTCGCGCTGCGGCGGGAAGACATCAATCTGCACTTCTTCGGCATGGACGGCTACGACCCGGCCCAGTCGTACAGCACGTGCCTGGTCATCGTCCCGGACATCGGCGAGCTGTTCGAGTCCTTCGCCGCGGGAATGCGTTCCGTGCACGGAAAACTGCTCGTCTCCGGCATCCCGCGGATGACCCGGCCGCGGCTGCGCAACGACCGGTACACCGGGTTCACCGTCGTCGATCCGGGCGGCAATTGGATCCGGATCCACAAGGCCGGCAAAGAACCCGAAGCGCGGACCAAGCTAGCAAAAGCGCTGGAAAACGCCGCGCGGCAGGCGGATGCGCGCGGCGACGCTCGCCAGGGTCTGAAGATCCTGGAAGGCGCGTTGAAGCGGGCGACCGGCGACGAGCCGGAGTTCGAGGCGGTGCGGGAGTACCGCGACGAGCTGGTCGAACGGATCAAGGGGGCGGAGCCAAGCGGTTGAGCCACTCCCCGCCGCCGCTAGTCAGTGTTACTATCTACTGGTACTCAGCAACGCTGACTAGCTGAAGGGTGTTCGATGGGCAAGCAGGCGACGGAGATGCTCAAGGGGACCTTGGAGGGCATCGTCCTCGCGATTCTTGCCGGGCGGCCCGCTTACGGGTACGAGATCACCTCGTGGCTGCGCGAGCGGGGATTCACCGATATCGCCGAGGGCACCGTTTACGCGCTGCTCGTGCGGATCGAGCAGCGCGGGCTCGTCGACGTCGAGAAAGTGCCGTCCGAGAAGGGACCGCCGCGCAAGGTTTACACGCTGAACGCTCCGGGGCGGGCGAGCCTCGACGAGTTCTGGCGGAACTGGCGTTTTCTCTCGGACCGGCTCGAACAGCTGCGCAAGGAGGGGATCGATCATGGGGAATGAAGGAAAAAGCAGGTATCTGCACTATCTGGAAGTGGTCACCGGTCCGCTGGAGGACAAGAAGCGGTACCGGCGGTACAAGGCACGCGTCGAGGAGCTGCCGCCGGACTACCGGGCGGCGATCAAGGCGTTGCACCGGTATCTGCAGTACTTCGGGCCGGGGACGGCGGAAAGTCATCTGCGGATGCTGGACGATCTCATCGACCTGTTCGAGCAGAGCGTGGCGAACGGGACGACGGTCCGGGGCATTGTCGGTGACGAGCCGGTCGAGTTCGCGGAGGAGTTTCTCCGGAGTTATCCCGAAGGGAACTGGATTTCCCGCGAACGGACGCGGCTGACCGAATCCATCGCCCGCGCGGTGGGCGGTGCGGTATGACGGCGCCGGCGATACGAGTGCGGGGGTTGCGGAAGGCGTACGGCAAACTGGAAGTGTTGCGCGGCGTCGATTTCGAGGTGGCGCGCGGCAGTATTTTCGCGCTGCTCGGGTCGAACGGCGCGGGCAAGACGACGGTCGTGCGGATTTTGTCCACCTTGCTCAAAGCGGACGCGGGGGAGGCGGAGGTCAACGGGTTCGCGGTGGCGAGCCAGGGCGACGATGTCCGCGAGTCGATCAGTCTTACCGGGCAGTTCGCGGCCGTCGATGAAATCCTTACTGGGCGCGAGAATCTGGTCCTGGTGGCCAAGCTGCGGCACCTCAAGAACGCGGGCGAGATCGCGGACGGGTTGTTGCGGAGATTCGCGTTGACTGAGGCCGGGTCGCGGAAGGTGTCGACGTACTCCGGTGGCATGCGCCGCCGTCTTGACATCGCGATGAGCCTGGTCGGGGACCCGCAGGTCATCTTTTTGGACGAGCCGACGACGGGCCTCGATCCACAGGCGCGCAACGACGTCTGGCGCGCGGTCGAAGAACTCGCGGAGCAGGGCGCGACGGTGCTGCTCACCACGCAATACCTGGAAGAAGCCGAACATCTCGCCGACCGGATCGCGATCCTGCACGAGGGGCGGGTGCTGGTGAACGGCACGCTGGAAGAGCTCAAGCGGCTGCTTCCGCCGGCGAAGGTCGAGTACGTCGAGAAGCAGCCGACGCTGGAAGACGTCTTCTTTTCCCTGGTCGGCACCGGAAGCAAGGGGGACGGGCAATGAGCGGCCACTTCATCGCAGACATTTCAGTCCTGTTAGGACGGTCGCTGCGGCACATCACCCGCAGCCTGGACACGATCATCACGACGACGATCACGCCGATCGCGATGCTGCTGCTCTTCACCTACGTCCTCGGCGGCGCGATCAACGCCGGCTCGGAGTCGTACGTGACCTACCTGCTGCCCGGCATCCTCCTGATCACCATCGCCTCCGGGATCGCCTACACCGCGTTCCGGCTTTTCCTGGACCTGAAGGGCGGCATCTTCGAACGCTTCCAGTCCATGCCGATCGCGCGCTCGGCGGTGCTGTGGGCGCACGTGCTCACCTCGGTGATCGCGAACCTGATCTCGGTCGCCGTCGTGGTGCTCGTGGCGTTCGCGATGGGATTCCGCACCAGCGCGGGACCACTGGCGTGGCTTGCGGTGCTCGGAATCCTGGTGTTGTTCACCCTGGCCCTGACCTGGATCGCGGTGATCCCCGGCCTGACCGCCAAATCCGCGGACGGCGCGGGCGCGTTCTCGTACCCGCTCATCTTCCTGCCGTTCGTCAGCTCGGCCTTCGTGCCAACCGGCACCATGCCCGGCCCGGTACGCGCGTTCGCCGAACACCAGCCGGTGACGTCGATCGTCAACACGATCCGCGACCTGTTCGCGGAGCGCCCGGTCGGCGGCGGGATCTGGATCGCGCTGGCGTGGTGTGTGGGGATTTTGGTGGTGGCGTATTTCGTTGCGAACGTGATTTATCGGCGCAAGATTTCTTGATCACGCTGGCACGTGTGGTTGCCACCGCCCGGGCGTGGACGGTTCGGCGTGCCTTGCCTGGTGCCGGACGGTGGCCGGGTCGCGAGAGCTTTCGGTAAGTGGCGGTGTGCGCGCGGGCGCGGCGCTGCGGCTGTGCGTCGTTGCGGGCGGCTCGCTGTGGCGACGCGCAGCACCGGCCACCCGGCCGAGCCTCGGTGCTTTATCGCTGCAAGACCTCCCTGCTCACCCCAAAGCCCACAGTCGCGCGTAGTGGCCGTCGGCGGCGACCAGCTCGGGGTGGGTGCCCTGTTCGACGATGCGGCCGTGGTCGAGCACCACGATCCGGTCGGCCTTCGCGGCGGTTGCCAGGCGGTGCGCGACTACGAAGGTGGTGCGGCGACGGGCCAGGTGTTCGGTGGCGCGGAGGACCGTGGCTTCGGTGGCTGGGTCCAGGGCGGCGGTGGCTTCGTCCAGCAGGAGCACGTCCGGGTTGACCAGTTCGGCTCGGGCCAGTGCGACGAGCTGCCGCTGTCCGGCGGACAGGGAGCGGCCGCGTTCGCCTACTGGTTGCCGGAAACCGGCAGGGAGTGCGGCTACTCCGTCCAGCGCGCCGACTGCTCGTACGGCGGCCTCGACTTCCGCGTCGGTGGCTTCGGGGCGGCCGTATCGCACGTTGTCCGCGACGGTTCCGGAGAACAGGTGTGCTTCCTGCGGCACCACGCCCATCCGGGCGCGCAGTGCGGGGAGGTCGTACTCGCGGACGTCGACGCCGTCGATCAACACCGCGCCGCCGGTGGCGTCGTAGTAGCGCGCGACGAGCTTCACCGCGGTGGACTTGCCCGCGCCGGTCGCGCCGACCAGTGCCACGGTTTCGCCTGCCGCGACGTCCAGCGTCAGGTTCTCCAGCGCGGGCTTTTCTGCGCCGGTGTAGGAGAAATCGACGTCCTTGAACCGCACTTCGCCGGACAGGTGTGCGGGCAGTTCGACCGGGTTCTCGGCAGGCGGCACCGACGTGGGGGTGCGCAGCAGGTCGCCGATGCGGCTCAGGCCGACGCGGGCCTGCTGGTAGCCGTCGAACACCGACGACAGTTGCTGGATCGGCGAGAAGAATTGCTGCAGGTACAGCAAGAATCCGAGCAGCACACCGGCTTCGAGCGTGCCGCCTGCGACGCGGTGGGCGCCGACGACCAGCACTGTGGTGGTCGCCAGATCCGACATCAGCGAAACGAGCGGGAAGTACGTCGCGATGTACCGCTGCGCGCGCAGCCGCGACCGGCGGTAGTCGTCACTGCGCGACGCGAACACCTCCGCCGAACGCTCTTCGCGCGTGTACGCCTGGGCGACGCGCAGACCGCTGACGTTCTCCTGCATGTCCGCGTTGACGACGCTCACCTTCTCGCGCGCCTCGCTGTACGCACGCGAGGCGACCCGCCGGAAGATCAGCGTGGCTACAAGCAGGATCGGCAGCATGGCCAGCGCGTAGACGGCCAGCGCGGCATCGGTGACCAGCAGCGCTACCGTGATGCCCACCAAGGTGAGCGCGCTGACGACCGCGGTGGCGAGGCCGGTTTGCAGGAACGTCGACAACGCGTCGACGTCCGTGGTCATCCGGGTCATGATCTTCCCGGACAGTTCGCGCTCGTAGTAGTCCAGCCCGAGCCGTTGCAGGTGTGCGTAGCTCCGCACGCGCAGCGAGTAGAGCACCGTCTCGCCGACGCGGGCGGTGAGCCGGGTTTGCCAGCGCACCACGAACCAGTCGGCTGCCACCACGAGCGCGCCGATCCCGGCCAGCAGCCACACGACGCTCGCCACGCCGGGCAGGACGCCGTGGTCGACCCCGCGTTGATACAGCGCGGGCAGTGCGAGCGAGGCCAGCGCGTCGGCCGCGACCAGCCCGATCACGCCGATGAGCGGCCACCGCACCGGACGCAGGATCCGGGACAGCTTGAAGCCGGGATCCGGGGCCGTGACGTCCACATCGGACAGTCGCGGCCGGTCGGTGGCCGGAGGCAGCCTGCGGACGCCTTCCAGCAGTTCGGGGGTCGGCGGTACGTCGGCGCCGCCACTGCCCGCGAATCCGGTGCCGCCGCCGGGCACGCCGCCGCGGGCCTGCGCGGCCTCGGCGAGAGCATCGACCTCGTCGCGCTCGTCCTCCGGCCACAGCACTGCGGTGGTGCCGTCCGAGCCTGGCTCGAGGTTGTCGCAACGGTGCGGTTTTTCAACGTCGTCGCCCGGCCCGGCGACCAGTTCGCGGAACAGCGCGCACCGCGCCAGCAACTCCTCCTCGGTGCCGACGTCGACCACCCGGCCCTGATCCATTACCGCGATCCGGTCCGCCAACTGCAGCGTCGACCGGCGGTGCGCGATGAGCAACGTGGTGCGTTCGGCGGTGACCGCGCGCAGCGTGTCGTGGATCGCGGCTTCGGTGACGGTGTCGATCGCCGACGTCGCGTCGTCCAGGATCAGCACTCGCGGGTCAGTGAGCAGAGCGCGCGCGAGGCCGAGCCGTTGCCGCTGCCCGCCGGACAGCGTGAGCCCGCGCTCGCCCACCTCGGTGGCGTAGCCGTCCGGCAGCGCGCGGATGAACTCGTCCGCCTCCGCCGCGCGGGCGGCCGCGAAGACCTCCTCGTCGCTCGCGTCCGGGCGGCCGTACGCGATGTTGTCCCGCACCGAGGTGGAGAACAGGAACGCTTCCTCGAAGACCACGCCGATCGCCTGCCGCAGATCCTTCAACGGCACGTCGCGCACATCCAGCCCGCCGACCCGCACCGAACCGGAGTGCACGTCGTAAAACCGGGGCAGCAGCATGGAAATCGTGGACTTGCCGGACCCCGCCGTGCCCACCAGCGCGAGCGTTTCGCCGGGGCGGGCTTCGAGCGTGAGCCCGTCGAGCACCGGGTCGCTGCGGGTGTAGCCGAACTTCACGTCGGTCAGCTCGACGCCCAGCGTGCCGGGCGGCAACGGCCGCGCATCGGGGCTGTCGGCGACCTCCGGCTGCGCGTCGATCAGCTCGTACACCCGCTCCGCGCCGGCCCGCGTGAGCTGCGCTTGAACGACCAGCCCGGACAGGAACCGCGCCGGGCCGATCAACGCCGCGAGATACGTGGCGAACGCGAGGAACGTGCCGAGACTGATCTGCCCGTTCAACGCCAGCACGCCGCCGATCGCCAGCACCGCGACCTGACCCGCGGCAGGCAATGCCGACGTGGTCGCTGTCGGCAACGCGGACAGCTTCGCCGCGCGCAACCGCTCCGCGAACAGCTTCCGTGCCGTGCGCTCCAGCCGCGCGACCTCGCGCGCCTCCTGCCCGAACCCCTTCACCACGCGGACGCCGGTGACGGTCTCCTCGACGTGCTGCGCGACATCCGCCGCGCGCTGCTGCGCCGACCAGGTCGCCGGGAACAACCGCCGCCTGCTCAACGCCACGACGATCCCGACCGCGGGCGCGACCACCAGCGCGATGAGCGTGAGCAGCGGCGACATCCACAACATCGCGCCCAGCGACAGCACCGCGAAAATCACCGACCCCGCCGACAGCGGAACCTGCATCAGCAACCCGGTGACCAGCTGCAGATCCGAAATCGCACGCGACACCACCTGCCCGGTGCGCAACGCGTCCTGCTTCCCGCCGTCCAGCCGCGAGACCGCGCCGAACACCCGGTTCCGCAGATCGTGCTGCACGTCCAGCGCCAGCCGCCCGCCCACGTACCGGCGCAGGAACGCCGACCCGAACGCGACGACCTGCAACGCCACCAGCCCCACCGCGAGCCCGGCCAGCTGCGCCGTATGCCCGGCCACCGCGTCGTCCACCGCCGACCGCACCAGCAACGGACTCGCCGCCTGCACCCCGACGCTCAGCACCGCCGCCGTCATCGCGAGCACGACAACGCCGCGGTGCTCCCAGCAGGCAGCGGACAACCGGCGCACCCAGCCGACCGGTCGGGGCGCCGTCTCAACGATCGGACGGTCTTGACGCGCAGGCGTCGCAGTGGTGGTCACATCACAAGGTTAGGGAGCGGCACCGACAATTTATTCCCGAGCAAGCCGCCGGCCCGGACCAAACGGGCACAACCGGCGCTCCGCCGGACAGAGGTGGCGAACGGCACGCCAGCGGGTTCCGCAGGACCCTGGAAGCCCTGCGGAGCAGGGAAACCCTGGTCCGGACGGCACAGGTGAAAGGTTGAACGTTCACCTGGTCACGGGGAAGAACCCCGGCCAAATCCACCCCCGAACGAGCGCTCCCGCCCAATGTTCTTTAAGCTAGTACCCGGCGACCCGCTCCCAGTGACCCCCAGGCTGGTTGAGCGGGTCGCCCCTTCTTCCCTTCCTCTGCTCGCGCCTGGCGGCGCTTCGCCCAGGAAGGGGCGTCGTATTGCCCGGGGGGCCGAGCCCCCCGGACCCCCACGGTGCGTTCGGTGGCGGTTGGGTGGGGGGTTGGGTGGAACAAAAAGCGTTGGGGCATAACAAAGCGGCGAGGGCCTTTGGCCCTCGCCGCTTTGTGGTGGCTGGGTTACGCCAGGGCGGTTTCCACGGGGGTGTGGGGGAGGCCGTGGGCGGTGGCTACCGGGGCGTTCGTCAGGGCGCCGGCGTGGGTGTTGAGGCCAAGGGCCAGGGCCGGGTCGGCGGAGAGGGCGGCCTTCCAGCCCTTGTCTGCCAGTTGCACGGCGTAGGGCAGGGTGACGTTGGTCAGGCCGTAGGTGCTCGTGCGCGGGACCGCGCCTGGCATGTTCGCCACGCAGTAGAAGACCGAGTTGTGGACCGTGTAGGTCGGGTCGTCGTGCGTGGTCGGGCGCGAGTCGGCGAAGCAGCCGCCCTGGTCGATGGCGATGTCCACCAGGACGCTGCCCGGCTTCATGCGGGAGACCAGGTCGTTGGAGACCAGCTTCGGGGCCTTCGCGCCCGGGACCAGGACCGCGCCGATGACCATGTCCGCTTCGAGAACCGACTCTTCCACCGACAGGCGGTTCGAGGTGACGGTGCGGATGCGGCCGCCGAAGTCGTTGTCGATCTGGCGGAGGCGGTCGACGTTCGTGTCCAGGATCTCCACGTCGGAACCGAGGCCAAGGGCGACCCGGGCGGCGTTCAGACCCGCCACGCCGCCGCCGATGACGACCACGCGGGCCGGGTGCACGCCGGGGATGCCGCCGGGCAGGACGCCGCGGCCGCCGCTCGGCTTCATCAGGGCGTAGGCGCCGACCTGCGGGGCCAGCCGGCCCGCGACCTCGGACATCGGGGCCAGCAGCGGCAGCGCGCCGTTCGGCTTCTGCACCGTCTCGTAAGCGATCGCGGTGGTGCCCGCGGCCAGCAGCGCGTCGGTCAGCGGACGGTCCGCGGCGATGTGCAGGTAGGTGAACAGCACCAGATCCTTGCGCAGGCGCGGGTACTCCTCGGCGATCGGCTCCTTGACCTTCAGCACGAGCTCGCCCTCGGCCCACGTCTCGTCCGCGGTGGCGAGCACCTTCGCGCCCGCGGCGACGTACTCCTCGTCCGTGATGGACGACCCGGTCCCGGCACCCGTCTCGACGAAGACGTCGTGCCCGCGACCGACCAGTTCGTGCACGCCTGCCGGGGTCAACGCGACCCGGTACTCGTGCTTCTTGATCTCACGGGGAACGGCGATGCGCACTGTCCTGCCTCCTGGCGGCGGTTCTGTCGAAGGTGTTGCCACTCACGGTGATCTACCCGGACGGCGGTGTCATCATCCCGCCGCCACAGTCTTGCGCCGGGTCAGTAGTGCTCCCAGGACAACGCACTTGACCTCGACCGCACTCGAGGTAGTTGGCTGGCACCCGGCGGAGACCTCGAGGAAGGGCTTACATGCGAGCGGTGTGGCTGCGGGAGTTCGGCGGGCCGGCGGTGCTGCAGGCGGGGGAGGCCCCCGATCCGGCTCCCGGGCCGGGACAGGTGCTGATCGAGGTGGCGTTCGCCAACGTCACCTTCGTGGAAACGCAGTTCCGGGCGACGGGGACGGGGCCGTTCGGCAGCACGCTTCCGATGGTGCCCGGCAACGGCGTCGGGGGTGTGATCAGCCGGGCCGGGGAGGGCGTCGACCCGGCTCTGGTCGGGAAACGCGTGGTGACGTCGACCGGCGGCAGCGGCGGTTACGCGCAGCGCGTGGTCGTGGACGCGGCGTTGGTGTTCCCGGTGCCGCACGCGCTGAGCCTCGACGCGGCCGTCGCGCTGCTGGCCGACGGCCGCACGGCGACCGGGCTGGTGCACGCGACCGCGGTGGCGCCGGGGGAACGGGTGCTCGTCGAGGCTGCCGCCGGAGGGGTCGGCAGTCTCTTGGTGCAGCTGGCGAAGGCCGCGGGCGCGGAGGTCGTGGCGGCGGCGCGCGGGGCGGAAAAGCTTGCCCGCGCCCGGGAATTGGGTGCGGACCTGGCGGTCGACTACACCGATCCGCAGTGGACCGAGGAGGCCGGGGAGGTGGACGTGGTGTTCGACGGCGTGGGAGGCGCGGTCGGCACCGCGGCGTTCGGACTGGTGCGGCCCGGCGGGCGGATGGCGATCTACGGTCTGGCAAGCGGTTCCTGGACCGAAGTGTCCGAAGAGGACGCTGCCGCGCGGGGCGTGAAGCTGATCCGGTCGATCGGCGACGCGGCGGAGATGCGCGGCTACACCGAATCGGCACTGGCGGCCGCCGCGTCCGGACAGCTCACTCCGGTGATCGGGCAGCGGTTCCCGCTGGAGCGGGCGGCTGACGCGCACGCGGCGATCGAATCTCGGGGCACGATCGGGAAGACGCTGCTGGTCGCGTGACCGGTTTCGACGTCGACAGTTTCCTCGCGCAGCCGCTGACCGCACGGGTCGCCACCGCTGGTCCGACCGTCCGGCCCACCTGGTATCTCTGGGAGGACAGGGCGTTCTGGATCCTCAGCGGCCCGTGGTCGCGGCTGCCCGCTCGGGTGCGCGAGGAGCCGCGGATCGCGGTGACGGTGGACGTCTGCGATCTCGCGACCGGCTTGGTGCGTCAGGTGATCGCGCGCGGGTCAGCCGCCCTCGAACCGTTCGACGTGCCGCGCGGACGACGGAAACTGGTGCGCTACCTGGGCCCGGATGAGTCCGCGTGGGATCCGCGGTTCCGCGCATATCTGCTGGACGATCCGGCTGAACGCGGCACGGTGTGGGTCCGGATGGAGCCGGAATCGTTGCGCGCCAACGACCTCAGCTACCAGGTCAGCTCCAGCGGAGTGCGATCAGCTGGGTAAGCAAAGCGAGCCGTACGTCAGGATCATCAAGGTTCAACGGAACAAGTTCCAACAGCCGTTTCATCCGGTACCGCAACGTGTTCGGGTGAATGCGCAACCGTTCCGCTGCAGCGCGGGGGTCGCCGGGGTGTCGGAGCCATTCGTAGAGAGTGTCGACGTACCCGGCATTGCTCGCGTCGTCGTGTGCGCGCAGCACGCCGAGCGGGCCGAGTTCCGACACCTGCGCCGCCGCTGCTCCGGCGGCGGCGCGGTGCAGGACCAGGGCGGTCCAGGCCTCGTCGTAAGCCACGACGCGGCCCTCGACCAGCCCGGCTCGCAGCAGGCCCAGTGCCTCGTCCGCCTGGGCGCGTGACGCGGCCAGCGCGGTCGGGTCGCCCGGTGCACCCGCAGCCGCGCGCGGTAGGCCGCCTCGGCGGGACGCGGGTTGGGCGAGCAGCGCCTCTCGCAGTTCCGGCCAGCCGCCCTCGCCGGGGCGGTCTGCAACCACGACGTACAGCAATCCGCCGAGTTCCGCCGCGACCGGACGGCGTCCGAAACCCTGCGAGATCCGTTCCAACAATGCCAGCAACAGTCCTTCGGCGTCCCGGCTGTCGCCACCGCTGACGTCCACGACGACGACCCGGTGCGGCTCGTCGGACAGGTCCAGTTCGGCGACTACTCGACGCGGCGGGACCTGTCCTTCCAAGACCGCGCGCAGCAATTCGGCGGAAGCGCGGCGTTGGGCGTCCGTATGCGCGCGCCGCCGCAGCAGGTGCAGCGCGACCACCGGGGCCGCATCCGCGAAAGCCGCCGCGCGTTCCTCGGAAACCGGGCCGGGGACGACCGCCCACATCGAGCCCAGCAGTTCGCCGCCCATCCGGATCGGCACGATCAGCCGCGGCAGGGTGCCGTCGCGCTGGGCCGGGACGAAGATCGTCTGCCTGCCGCGGGAAAGCTCGCGGAACACGCCGCGCGAGCGGAACCGGGCGAGTACGTCGTCCGGGATGCGGCGGCCCATGATCGTCGCGACGCGCGCCGGGTCGGTGAGGTCCTGGCGCGCGGAGTACGCGAGCACGCGCGAGTTGGTGTCCTCGATCGTCACCGACGCGTCGACCACCGCGGCCACCGCGTCGGCGAGCCGGAAGAGGTCGCCGGAACCGGGGTCGCCGCCTTCTTCGAGCGCTTCGGATTCGTCGGCGAGCGCGTCCAGCACCGTGCGCAACAGCCAGACGAGCTGAGCCCAGGACGTCGCCGCGTGTACCTGGATCAACGCGATCCCGGCCGACTTCGCCGCGCGCCGCACCGACTGTTTCGCCGCCAGCGGCGGTTTCAGCAGCACCGCTGCCGCACCCCGTCCGGCGCTCACCCGGACGAGTGCCGCGGCGTCGGCTTGCCCGATCGTGGCGACGCCCAGCACCAGGTCGCCGGCGGCGATGGCGGACTCCGCGCCCGGTTCGGCGATCACCACGTCGCCGACCGCCGGACAGCCTTCGGGCACGAGAAGCGCGTGGAGCAGCGTGGGACCGACCCGGTCCACGACGCTGCGCACCGAAACCACAGCTACCTCCAGCGCTCCTGACGTTCTTGCTGGAACGGTAGAAGACTGCACCGGTTTCGCCACCCGCGGCACTAGTTAGCGCGAAACACCTTCGGCCACGGCTTGAAGTACGACACCAGCGTCGCGCCCAGCAGCAACGTCAGCCCGACGCTCATCGCCCCGGTGCCCGACACCGCGCTCGCCCCGACGAGCTCCCCGCGCGAAGCCTGCTCGCCGTGCTCGACAAAAGACGGGACCACCAGCAGGTTGCCGCCGACGAAGAGGGCGAGCGTCGCCACCAGTTTCCACAGCACCCAGTGGTAGCGCACCAGCTTCCACTTCGTGCCGAGGCCGAGCACCACACCGGTGGCCAGCGCGAGCAGGCTGGCCGGGAAGTAGAGCGCGCCCGCGAGGATCCCGGCGATGACGTTCGCGCTGCGCGTGGTCACCGGATCGAAGCCGGCGATCGCGAGAACGCTGCAGATCAGCACCGCGAGCTCGGCTCCGATCCAGCCGACCGACGCGACGACGTGGCCGAACAGGAACCACTTCCGGGTCGACGGCCGCATTCTCCAGTCCATGCCCCTGAGCGTGCGCGTTACCGCATCGTCGCGTCGTCCGTCAGCGCTCGGCACTTGTTCCTACGTCCGGGTGCGTAGGACTCTCATCCCGTGAGAGCTGTTGGGCGTTTCGTCCGGGCTGGTTAGCGTCGCGCCAGCCGACCCGATCCCGACCGCTAGGAGCGAGCAGATGCCGGAAGACACCACGAGCTGGTCCTTCGAGACCAAGCAGATCCACGCGGGGGCGGCGCCCGATCCGGCCACCGGAGCCCGTGCGACGCCGATCTACCAGACCACGTCGTACGTCTTCCGCGACACGCAGCACGGGGCGGATCTGTTCAGCCTCGCCGAGCCCGGCCACATCTACACGCGCATCAACAACCCGACCCAGGACGTCCTGGAGCAGCGCGTCGCCACGCTCGAAGGCGGCGTCGCCGGTCTCGCGTTCGCCTCCGGCTCGGCGGCGGTCACCGCGGCGATCCTGACCCTGGCCAACGCGGGCGACCACTTCGTCACCAGCCCGTCGCTGTACGGCGGCACCTACAACCTGTTCCACTACACGCTGCCGAAGCTCGGCATCGAGGTCACCTTCATCGACGACCAGGACGACGCCGAGCAGTGGCGGGCCGCGGTCCGGCCGAACACCAAGCTGTTCTTCGCCGAGACGCTGGCCAACCCGAGCAGCGCCGTCCTCGACATCCGCAAGGTCGCCGACGTCGCGCACGAGGCCGGGGTCCCGCTGGTCGTGGACAACACCGTGCCGACGCCGTACCTGGTCCGCCCGATCGAACACGGCGCCGACATCGTCGTGCACTCGGCGACGAAGTACCTCGGCGGCCACGGCACGACCGTCGCCGGCGTCCTGGTCGACGGCGGCACGTTCGACTTCGGCAAAGACCCGGGCCGGTTCCCCGGCTTCAACGAGCCCGACCCGAGCTACCACGGCCTCAAGTACTGGGAGGCGCTCGGCCCGGGCGCGTTCGCGGCCAAGGCGCGCGTGCAGATCCTGCGCGACACCGGCGCGGCGATCGCTCCGCTGAACAGCTTCCTCATCCTGCAGGGCATCGAGACGCTGTCGCTGCGCGTCGAGCGGCACTCCAAGAACGCGCAGGCGCTCGCGGAATGGCTGGAAGAGCGCGACGAGGTCGAGAAGGTCTACTACGCCGGGCTGCCGTCGAGCCCGTACCACGCGGCGGCGCAGAAGTACCTGCCGCGCGGCGTCGGCGCGGTGCTGTCGTTCGAGCTGCGCGGCGGGGTCGAGGCTGGCCGGAAGTTCGTCGACGGCACCGAACTGCACAGCCAGCTGGTGAACCTCGGCGACGTGCGCAGCCTGATCGTGCACCCGGCTTCGACCACGCACAGCCAGCTCGGCCCCGAGGAGCAGGTCGCCGCGGGCGTCACGCCGGGTCTCGTGCGGCTCGCCGTCGGACTGGAAGGAATCGAGGACCTGAAGGCCGATCTCGAGGCGGGCTTCCGGGCCGCCAAGGCGGCGCTGTGACGGATCCCGGCGCGAGTCTTCCGCCCGTCACCGGCGCGTGGCGGGCGGGCGACCCACCCGGCAGGCGGCAGTGGTTCACCGGTCCCGGCGCGCTCGCGCTGGAGGCCGGTGCGACCCTGCCCGGCTACACCCTCGCGTACGAGACGTGGGGAACGCTCAACTCCGACGCGTCCAACGCGGTCCTCGTCGAGCACGCTCTCACCGGCGACAGCCACGTCGCCGGGCTCGCCGGACCCGGACATCCGAGTCCCGGATGGTGGGACGGACTGATCGGTCCCGGCAAGGCTTTCGACACCGACGAGCTGTTCGTCGTCGCGCCCAACGTGCTCGGCGGCTGCCAGGGGTCGACAGGTCCGTCCTCGCCCGCTCCGGACGGCAAGGCGTGGGGCAGCCGATTCCCGGTTTTGACCGTCCGGGACCAGGTCAAGGCCGAAGCGGAACTCTCGGACGCGCTCGGCATTGACCGCTGGGCCGCCGTCGCGGGCGGTTCGATGGGCGGGATGCGCGCACTCGAATGGGCCGTAAGTCAACCCGATCGGGTCGCCTCCGCGCTCGTTCTCGCCTCGACCGCTCGCGCGTCCGCCGAGCAAATCGCCTGGGCCGCCCCTCAGCTGCACGCGATCCGAGGCGACCGCGCGTGGCACGGCGGCGACTACTACACCGCGGCCGAAGGCCCGTACCGCGGACTGGGCGTGGCCCGGCGGATCGCGCACGTCACCTACCGCTGCGAACCCGAACTGGAGACGCGTTTCGGGAACCGTCCGCAGCGGGACGAGGATCCGCTGGCCGGCGGCCGGTTCGCGGTCGAGTCCTATCTGGACCATCACGCGGACAAGCTCGCCCACCGGTTCGACGCGGGTTCCTACGTGGTGCTCACCGAATCGATGAACACCCACGACGTCGGCCGGGACCGAGGCGGGGTGGCCGCTGCGCTGGGCCGGGTCACCGCGCGCACCGTGGTCGCTGCGGTGGACAGCGACCGGCTCTACCCGCCGTACCAGTCGCACGAGATCGCGGCGGGAGTCGGCGGCGAGGCCACGGTGCTGACCTCGCCGTACGGCCACGACTCGTTCCTGATCGAGACCGAGCAGATCGCCGCGTTGGTCAAGACTCTGCTGGGCTGAGACGCGGTGAAGGCCGCCTCGAGCGAACTCGAGGCGGCCTTCACCCAGTCTTGCGAACCGTCAGCCGATCGCCGAGGTCAGCGGCGAGTAGTAGCCGCCCCGCTGCCCAGCGGCAGTCGGGTGGTACGACTCGTCCACCGGCCACGTCAAGCTGTGCAGGTAGTCGCTGGCCGCCGAGCAGATGTTGTGCCCGACGAACGCCGACCGGACGTCCACGAACTTCCCGCCCGCGGCGGAAACCCGCGACGACAGCACCGAGGCCAGCGTGTCCGCCCCGGAGTTGATCGCCGACCGCTTCGTGTCGCTCAGCCCGACGTTGCACGAACCCGGCACGGTGTAGAAGCGCGGATACGAGAGCACGACCAGGCTCGCCCCAGGGGCCTTGCTCTTGGCCGCCGAATACACCTTGTCCAACAGCCCGGGCAGGGTGTTCTGGACGTAGGTCTTGGCCGTGTTGACCCGGTCCACGCAGGTCTGGTCGCTGCCCAGCGTGCACGTCTTGATCACGTCGGTGAACCCGGCGTCGTTGCCGCCCACGGTGAGCGTGATCAAGGTGGCGTTGGACGGCATCGAGCTGATCTGGTTCAGCACGTCGCCGGTCTTCGCGCCCGAGCAGGCGAGGAAGGTGAAATTGGTGCCGGAGTGGGCGTTGGCCCACAACTGGCCGTACGCGTTGGCACTGCGTTTGCAGCTGCCGGAATCTCCGTAGCTCCCGGCTCCCACTCCGGAGGAGTAGGAGTCGCCGAGCGCGACGTAGTTTTGCGACGCAGCGCTCGCACCGGTGGCGAAGCCGAGCGAGGCAGCGAGAGCGACCCCCAGGGCCGCGCACATCCGAAGGATGCGTCGTGATGGTTGACGGGTGTTTGCAGCCATAGGTCACTCCTGTCGTGACAGCTTGACGCGGTAAAGCTTTACCAGGTGCAATCCCCACGAGACACCCCTGAAATCCGGGTGCGTCCACTTGGCTCAAGCAGGAAGTAGGACCGGAAGTTAGCGCTCGCTAACCACGGGACCTACTATGTGCGGATGCCGGCGAATTCCCTCCCACTGGTGAACGGCGCGAAGCCGAACAGGCGGGAACAGATCCTCTCCGCCGCCGCCGAGCTGTTCGCCCACCACGGTTTCCACGGCGTCGGCATCGACGACATCGGCGCGGCCGTCGGCATCTCCGGTCCCGCGCTGTACCGGCATTTCCGCAGCAAGGACGCGATCCTCGGGGAAATGCTGAACTCGATCAGCCACTTCCTGCTCGAAGGCGGCACCGCGCGCGCCGCGGCGGGCGGCACGCCGGACGAGCTGCTGGCCGCGCTCGTGCGGTTCCACGTCGACTTCGCGCTCGACCATCCGGCGCTCATCACCGTGCAGGAGCGCAATCTCGCGAATCTCACCGACGGTGACCGGAAACAGGTGCGCGCGCTCCAGCGGCAGTACGTCGAGGTGTGGGTGCGGGCGATTCGCGAAGCTGTGCCCGGCCTCGGCGAACGCCAGGCGCGCTCGGCGGCACACGCCGTGTTCGGCTTGATCAACTCGACGCCCTACAACCGCCATCTCGGTGACGGGGCACTCGCCGATCTGCTGTGCCGGCTCGCGCTGGGCGCCCTTTCCGCGGCGGGCTGAGCCCGCGATCCGGGGTATCCCGCCGACCGCCGGTCTGGTGTTTGATAGGCACGTGACCGCGGACCGGAGCGAAGGCGAGCAGCGGCTCGTCGAGAAGGCGCAGCGCGCGCTCGTCGCCATCAGCCTTGGCGAGGACACGGAGGCGCTGGAAGAGGTCACGCCCACGTCGCAGGAGCCGGGCGAACGCGACGAGGAAACCAAAGAGCTGATGCTGCTGCTCTTCGGCGAGTGCAGCGCCATGGTGTCGACCCTCGGCGACGGCGGCACCGCCCCGGTCAAGGTGCAGGTGTTCGACGAGGCGGGCGAAGAGGTTTCGATCGACCAGGCCGACCCGCCGGTCCGCACCGCCGTCCGCACGCTGCTGGCCGAGGTGCACGGCAACACCGCCGCCGCGCGCGAACAGGTCGAGATCGCGCTGGCGAGCGCCGCGCCGAACGAGGTGGACAGCCTCCTGCTGCAGGCACTGCGCTGGACGATCCGGCTGTCGGTCGAATGCCTCGAACGGGATCTGCCGGTGGCAGGCTGGATCTCGGACGCGGTCGCGGGCTGACTGTCTCGTCTCGCGACCTCAGCGCCAACCCAGTCGCGCTCATCGACCGAGAGCACCGTGCGTCGACGGCCGGGGCCCGCAGCACACCCGCGCTACCGAGAAAGCCTCACTGGGTCTCCCACCTGCACCCAATGTCACACCGTGGTGCTGAGGACTGGGCTGGACACGGCGGTTAACGAGCACTAACATCTCCGGCGGAGTTAACGACCGCTAACGTCTCGACGGAGAGCCATGGACACGCCGGTACTGCGCAGTTCCGCGGATCCGAACAGCGACACCTTCACCCGCAGCGTCACTTCGCACGGAGAATTGGTCGAGGATCTGCACAAGCGGCTCGCCGCCGCTCGCCTCGGCGGGCCGGAGAAGTCGCGCGCCCGCCATGTGGAACGCGGCAAGCTGCTGCCCCGCGACCGGGTGGACGCGCTGCTGGACCCGGGATCCCCGTTCCTCGAGCTGTCCCCGCTCGCGGCCACCGGGCTGTACGACGACGAGGCCCCGTCGGCGGGCATCATCACCGGGATCGGGCGGGTGTCCGGCCGCGAATGCGTGATCGTCGCCAACGACGCCACGGTCAAGGGCGGCACCTACTACCCGATGACGGTGAAGAAGCACCTGCGGGCGCAGGAAGTCGCCCTGCACAACAACTTGCCGTGCATTTACCTGGTCGACTCGGGCGGCGCGTTCCTCCCGCGCCAGGACGAGGTCTTCCCGGATCGCGAGCACTTCGGCCGGATCTTCTACAACCAGGCCACCATGTCCGCTCGCGGCATCCCGCAGATCGCCGCTGTGCTCGGCTCGTGCACCGCCGGCGGCGCGTACGTCCCGGCGATGAGCGACGAAGCGGTCATCGTGCGCAATCAGGGCACCATTTTCCTCGGCGGCCCGCCGCTGGTGAAGGCCGCGACCGGCGAGGTCGTCACGGCAGAGGAGCTGGGCGGCGGCGACGTGCACTCGCGGCAGTCCGGCGTCACCGACCACCTCGCGGACGACGACGCGCACGCGCTGCGCATCGTCCGCGACATCGTTTCCACGCTCGGCCCGCGTACGCCGCGGCCGTGGGACGTCAAGGCGATCGAGCCGCCCGCCGCGGACGAACGCGAGTTGTACGGCGTGGTGCCGACGGATTCGCGCACCCCGTACGACGTGCGCGAGGTCATCGCCCGCGTCGTCGACGGCAGCCGGTTCGCGGAGTTCAAGAAGGAATACGGCTCGACGCTCGTCACCGGCTTCGCGCACATCCACGGCCACCCGGTCGGCATCATCGCGAACAACGGCGTGCTGTTCGCCGAGTCCGCGATGAAGGGCGCGCACTTCATCGAACTGTGCGACCGGCGCTCGATCCCGTTGGTGTTCCTGCAGAACATCACTGGCTTCATGGTCGGCCGCGCGTACGAGGCGGGCGGCATCGCCAAGCACGGCGCGAAAATGGTCACCGCGGTGGCGTGCGCGCGGGTGCCGAAGTTCACCGTGATCATCGGCGGCTCCTTCGGCGCGGGCAACTACTCCATGTGCGGCCGGGCGTATTCGCCGCGGTTCCTGTGGATGTGGCCGAACGCGCGGATTTCCGTGATGGGCGGCGAGCAGGCGGCCTCGGTGCTGTCGACGGTGCGCCGCGACGCGATCGAGGGCCGCGGCGGCGAATGGTCCACAGAGGACGAAGAGACCTTCAAGGACCCGATCCGCGAACAGTACGAGGAACAGGGCAGCCCGTACTACTCCACGGCGCGGCTGTGGGACGACGGCGTGATCGACCCGGCGGACACCCGCACGGTGCTCGGCCTCGCGCTTTCGGCCGCGGCCAACGCGCCCTTGCCCGAGGTCAACTACGGCGTTTTCCGGATGTGATAGGGCATGTTCGAGGGTTCTCTATTTAACACTGTTCTGGTCGCCAACCGCGGAGAGATCGCGGTTCGCGTAATCCGGTCGCTGCGTGCGCTCGGGATCCGTTCGGTCGCGGTGTACAGCGACGCGGACGCCGACGCCCGGCACGTCCGCGAGGCCGACACCGCGGTGCGCCTCGGCCCGGCCGAAGCGGCGAAGAGCTACCTGTCGATCCCGGCGATCGTCGCCGCGGCAAAGGAAACCGGCGCGCAGGCGGTGCACCCGGGGTACGGCTTCCTCGCCGAGAACACCGCGTTCGCGCGGGCTTGCGCGGAGGCCGGGCTGGTGTTCATCGGCCCGCCGCCGGAAGCGATCGACAAGATGGGTGACAAGATCCGGGCGAAGGCCACGGTCTCCGCGGCCGGGGTTCCGGTCGTGCCCGGGGCGTCCGATATGGACATTCCGGAGGGCGGGTTCGCTGAAGCCGCCGCCAAAGTCGGCTATCCGCTGCTGCTGAAGCCGTCCGCGGGCGGCGGCGGCAAGGGCATGCGCCTGGTGCACCAAGAGTCCGAATTGGCCGCTGCGGTCGAGTCCGCACGCCGGGAAGCGAAGAGTTCCTTCGGCGACGACACGCTGCTCATGGAGCGGTTCGTCACCACGCCGCGGCACATCGAGATCCAGGTGCTGGCCGACACCCACGGCACCGTGCTGCACCTCGGCGAACGCGAGTGCAGCCTGCAGCGACGGCACCAGAAGATCATCGAGGAAGCGCCGTCGGTGCTGCTCGACGAGGCCACCCGGGCGAAAATGGGCGCGGCGGCCGCGGAAGCCGCGCGGTCGGTCGGCTACGTCGGCGCGGGCACGGTCGAGTTCATCATGTCCGCGCACAACCCGGACGAGTTCTTCTTCATGGAGATGAACACCCGGCTGCAGGTCGAGCACCCGGTCACGGAAATGGTGACCGGCCTCGACCTGGTGTCCTGGCAGGTGCGGGTGGCGGCAGGGGAGCCACTCGGGCTGACGCAGGACGACGTGCGCCTCGACGGGCACGCGGTCGAGGCCCGGGTCTACGCCGAAGATCCCGCGCGCGGGTTTATCCCGACGGGCGGCACGGTGCTCGCCGTGCACGAGCCTTCCGGCGACGGCGTGCGGGTGGACTCGTGGATGTCGGTCGGCGCGGTGGTCGGGTCGAACTACGACCCGATGCTGGCGAAGATCATCGCGCACGGCCCCGATCGCGCGTCGGCGCTGCAGAAACTCGACCGCGCGCTCGCCGACACCGCATTGCTCGGGCTCGGCACGAACATCGCGTTCCTGCGTGGCCTGCTCGCCGACGAGGACGTCCGCGCCGGACGGCTGGACACCGAACTGGTGGACCGGCGACTGTCCGAATTGGTCTCCTCGGAAGTCCCGGCCGGCTTTTTCGTCGCCGCGGCAATGGACCGGCTGATCTCGCTGCAGCCGACCGGTGCGGTCGTGGACCCGTGGGACATCCCGAGCGGATGGCGGCTCAGCGGTCCCGGCGGGATCACTTTCCGCTTGCGTACCGGGGAAAACCAGGCCGTGGTGCGGGTCGAGGGCACGCCGTCGGATGCTTCGGTGCGGGTGGACGACGCCGAGCCGGTGCGCGTTTCCGCCCGCCGCGAGGGTGACCTGCTCGAGGTGCGCCGGGCGAACGGCGTGGAGCGGTACCGCTGTGCGGACGGTCCACAACGGACAGTGTGGCTGGCGAGGGAAGGACGTTCGTTCGCCTTCGCCGACCAGGAATTCACGTTGTCCTCGCGCGGCGAGGCGGCGGGAGCCGGTCCGGTGAAGAGCCCGATGCCGGGAACGGTGCTGGTGGTGAAGGCCGCCGAAGGCGACGCGGTGAGCGCGGGGACGCCGCTGCTGGTCGTCGAGGCGATGAAGATGGAGCACACCGTGACCGCGCCGATCGACGGTGTGGTGACTGAGCTTTCGGTGCGGGTCGGCCAGCAGGTCGCGCTCGACGAGACGCTGGCCGTGGTGAGCGCGGCGGAGGAGAAGCAGTGATCGACTTCCGGCTGGACGACGAGTACGAAGCGCTTCGCAAGACGGTCGAGGACTTCGCGCAGGCGGAGGTCGCACCGGTGATCGGGCCGCTGTACGAGAAGGAAGAATTCCCGTACGAGCTGGTCGCCAAGATGGGCGAGATGGGCCTGTTCGGCCTGCCGTTCCCGGAGGAATTCGGCGGCATGGGCGGGGATTACTTCGCGCTGTGCCTCGCGCTGGAGGAACTGGCGCGGGTCGATTCCTCGGTCGCGATCACGCTGGAGGCGGGGGTTTCGCTCGGCGCGATGCCCATCTACCGCTTCGGCACCCAGGAGCAGAAGGAAACCTGGCTGCCCATGCTGACCACGGCGGAGGCGCTCGGCGGGTTCGGCCTCACCGAACCCGGCGGCGGCTCGGACGCCGGGGCCACCCGCACGCGCGCCCGGCTCGACGGCGACGAGTGGGTCATCAACGGCAGCAAGGCGTTCATCACCAACTCCGGCACCGACATCACGAAACTGGTCACCGTCACCGCGGTCACCGACGTGATGGAGAACGGCCGCAAGGAGATCTCGGCGATCATCGTCCCGTCCGGCACGCCGGGCTTCTCGGTGGCCCCGAAGTACTCGAAGGTCGGCTGGAACTGCTCGGACACCCACGAACTGTCCTTTTCGGACGTCCGGGTGCCCGCGGAGAACCTGGTGGGCAAGCGCGGGCGCGGCTACGCGCAGTTCCTGTCCATTTTGGACGAGGGACGGGTGGCGATCGCCGCGCTGAGCGTCGGTCTCGCGCAGGGCTGCGTGGACGAATGCCTGAAGTACGCGAAGGACCGCGTCGCGTTCGGCCACCGGATCGGCGAGTACCAGGCGATCCAGTTCAAGATCGCGGACATGGAGGTCCGCGCGCACACGGCCCGGCTGGCGTACTACCAGGCGGCGTCGAAGATGCTGCGCGGCGAACCGTTCAAGAAGGAAGCGTCGATCGCGAAGCTGGTGGCGTCGAACGCGGCGATGGACAACGCCCGCGACGCGACGCAGATCTTCGGCGGATACGGCTTCATGAACGAATTCCCGGTCAGCCGCTTCTACCGCGACGCGAAGATCCTGGAGATCGGCGAGGGCACCAGCGAGGTCCAGAAGATGCTGATCGCGCGC
Source organism: Amycolatopsis sp. La24 (assembly GCF_029087445.1). Classification (NCBI taxonomy): domain Bacteria; kingdom Bacillati; phylum Actinomycetota; class Actinomycetes; order Pseudonocardiales; family Pseudonocardiaceae; genus Amycolatopsis; species Amycolatopsis sp. La24. The sequence goes on along the minus strand of NZ_JARACH010000024.1, from coordinate 65,255 downwards.
CACCTCGGGGTCGGCGCCTGAGACCCAGCGCCGCCGGGGCGTCCGGGCGGAGTCCCGGCGGCGCTGCTTCACCTGTCCCTATGGTGGGGATATGGAGTTCACGATCCGGCCTGGGGCCGCCGGAGACGCAGACGTTTTGCTGGGGTTTTTCGACGACGCCGTCGCATGGCTGGTCGCGCGGGGCAGCGCGGGCCAATGGGGCACGCAACCGTGGAGCACGAACCCGAAACGCGTCGAACGCGTGCACGAGTTCGCGGCCGAGCCCGGGTTCCGGATGGCGGAGATCGACGGACAGCCCGCGGGCGCGTTGATCCTCGGGCAGGCGATGCCGTACACCCCGCAGGTCGACGAGCCTGAACTGTACGTGCGGCTGTTGATCACCTCCCGCCGGTTCACCGGGCACCGGGTCGGCTCGCGGCTGCTGGAGCACGCGATGGACGAGGCGAAACGGCGCGGGATTGACCTCGTGCGCGTCGACTGCTGGGCGGGCGGCGACGGCGATCTGCCGCGCTACTACGAGAGCCAGGGCTTCAAGCCGACCGAGCAGTTCACTGTCAACGGCTGGCTCGGCCAGGTCCTTGAGCAACGGGTTGGGGGATAGCGGCCCGGGCTGATCCGGAGGACGATATTGGCACAGTGTCAATAGACTGAGGAGTCCGCCATGGCGAGGCAGTCGCTCTCCGGAAAGGTCGTTGTCGTCACGGGCGGCGCGCAGGGCATCGGGGCGGCCACCGCCGCCGCGCTGCACCGGCGCGGCGCCCGGCTGGTGCTCGGCGACCTCGATCGGATCCGCGCCGAGAAAACCGCCGGCGAGCTGGGCCCGGACGTGGTCGCGTCGCCGCTGGACGTCACCGACACGGCCGCCTTCACCGCGTTCCTGGACGACGTCGAACGCACCATCGGGCCGATCGACGTGCTGATCAACAACGCCGGCATCATGCCGCTTTCGCCGCTGGACGAGGAGGACGACGCGGCCACGCGGCGGCTGCTGGAGATCAACGTGCACGCGGTCGTGCACGGCACGCGCGAGGCGGTCATGCGGATGAAGCCGCGCGGTCGCGGGCACATCGTGAACGTGGCGTCGATGGCCGGAAAGTCCGGATTCTCCGGAGCGGCCACGTACTGCGCTACGAAACACGCCGTGGTCGGGTTGTCCGAGTCGGTGCGGCTGGAGCTGCGCGGCACCGGTGTCGAGGTGTCGTGCGTGATGCCCGCGGTGGTGCGTACCGAACTCGCGTCCGGGCTGGGCGAGGCGCGGTTCATCAAGTCAGTGGGGCCCGAGGACGTCGCGGCGGCGATCGTCGACGCGCTGGAGCGGCCGAAGTTCGACGTCTTCGTCCCGAAATCGCTCGATCTGACCGGCCGGATCACCCGGCTGTTGCCGCGCGCGTTCGGCGAATGGCTGGTGCGCGCCCTCGGCGGTGACCAACTGCTCGCGTCGGCCGCGCATTCGCCCGAGCGCGCCGAGTACGAGGGCAGGGCCGCCCGGAGCGCGCCGTCGGCCGTCCCGCCTGGTGGGAGCAGCTGAGGCGGACGTGCGCTTGCCGGGTGCTTGCGGGAGTGGCGTGTTGATGCCGTGCCCGCGCGCACGGCAAGATGCCCGGCAGACGACGAGTTCCAGGAGGCGCAGCATGGTTTCCCCACCGGCCCGGTTGGCTGCCGCGGCGGCCAATGTCGTGGGCAAGGTTTTCCAGGGTGGGGTCGCCGATCTGCGGCCGATGCCGAGGGTGCTGATCGACCAGGGGCCCAACCGGTCGGTGTACCGGATGACGCACGGCGCGGCCACGACCTCGGGCCCGCCGGTACTGCTGGTGCCGCCGCTGGCCGCGCCCGCGCTGTGCTTCGACCTGCGCCGCGGCTGCAGCCTCATCGAGCACCTGGTCGAGGGCGGACGCCCGACCTACCTGGTCGACTACGGCATGGTCGCGTTCTCCGACCGCAGGCTCGGCATCGAGCACTGGATCGACGAGGTGCTGCCGAGGGCGATCCGGAAGGTCAGCGAGGACGCCGGCGGACAGGGCGTGCACCTGGTGTCGTGGTCGCTCGGCGGGATCTTCTCGATGCTGGTCAGCGCGGACCAGCCGGGCCTGCCGATCGAATCGATCACCGCGGTCGGCTCGCCGGTCGATTTCACCGCGATCCCGATCGTCGCGCCGTTCCGCCCGCTCGTGGACCTCACCGGCGGGCACCTGCTCACCCCGGTGTACCGGGTGTTCGGCGGCGCACCGTCCTATTTGGTCACCCGGGTCTTCCGCGCCACCGGGATCTCCAAGGAGATCACGAAACCGCTGGCGATCCTGAAGAACCTCGACGACCGCGACTACCTCGCGCAGATCGAGGCCGTGGACCACTTCATGGACAACATGTACGCCTATCCCGGGCGCACGTTCGGCCAGCTGTACCACCGCCTGTTCCGTACCAACGACCTCGCCGAGGGCACCGTCGACCTGAACGGGCGCAAGATCAGCCTGTCCGACGTGAAGACGCCGATGCTGGTGGTGGCGGGCGAAAACGACACCATCGCGCCGCGGGCGTCGGTGGAACGCGTGGTGCAGCTGCTGGAGAACGCACCGGAGGTCCGGTTCCGCACCGCGCCCGGCGGGCACCTCGGCGTGCTCACCGGACGCCGCGCCCGGGGCACGACCTGGCGGTACCTGGACGAGTTCCTGGACGACCGGGTCAGCTAGCCGAGGGCTGCGCCGGGAAGAACCACGTCCGCACGTCGCGGGTGAGCAGCGCCCGCAGCGCGAGCCCGGAGAAAATCAGCGGCAGCAGCCCGGGCAAGCCCTTGCTGAGCAGCGTGACGACGCTGTTCAGCACCAGGAGGCTTTCGATGACCGCTGCGGTCACGTAGGCCCATTGCTGGCGCTTGGGCAATACGACCGCGCACACCGCGAGCGCGATAGCGGTCGCGTAGGTGATCGCGATGTAGAGCTGCGTGAGGCTGATCAGCTCGATCAGCGAAACCCCGGCCATCCCGGCCAGCAGCAGTGGGCCGATCGCGCTCAGCGCGACCTGGATCCACATGAAGATGCGGGCCTGTTTGAGGTCGGCCGGCGCCACCGGAGCGGTCATGCCGGGCAGATTAGGGCATTTCCGCGGCTTTCCGGGTGAATTGCGGACGGCGGAGATCAATCCGATATCCGCGCGAAGTCGGTGAAAAACCGGCGGTACCGTGAAGCGGTGATCGCTGCATACGTGACGTCGCTCGGCGACAGTTCCCAGATCAGGGTCGGGCAGCTCCCGGACCCCGAGCCGGGGCCGCGCGAGGTGCTGGTGAAAGTCTCCGCGGTGACGGTGAACCACGTCGACACCTTCATCCGCTCCGGCGCTTATCCCACGGCCCTTTCGTATCCGTTCGTCATCGGCCGGGATCTGGTGGGCACTGTTGTCTCGTCGCCAGTAGACCGTTTCGCTCCCGGCGACCGAGTGTGGTGCAACAGCCTCGGCCACGACGGTCGGCAAGGCTCCTTCGCCGAGTACTGCGCGGTGCCCGAGGAACGGCTTTATCGCTTGCCGGACGGGGTTTCCGACGACGCCGTCGCGGTCCTGCACACCGCCGCCACCGCGTATTTGGGCCTCTTCGAACACGCCGGCGCCGGGTACGGCGAGACGATCGCGGTCCTCGGCGCGGCGGGCGGCGTCGGCAGCGCGGTCGTCCAACTTGCTTCGACCGCCGGCCTGCGCGTCGTCGCGACCGCCCGCGCCGAGGACGCGGAATGGTGCCGGGAATGCGGTGCCGAAGAGGTTTTCGACTATTCCGATCCTGACCTCTACCGCAAACTCCCCGTGGTGGATCTGCTGTGGGACAACGCCGGAAAGCACGACCTGGTCTCGGCGGTGCCACTCCTGTCCCGCGGCGGCCGCATCGTGGCGATGGCCGGAATGGAATCGAAACCGACGCTGCCGATCGGCGAGCTGTACACCCGCGACGCCAGCATCCGCGGTTTCGCCATCAGCAACGCCGGTGTCACCGCGCTGGGTTCCGCTGCCCGCGTCATCAACCGGGGCCTGTCCACCGGAATCCTCCGGCCCCGGATCGGCACTCGCCTGCCCCTGGCCTCGGCGGCGGAAGCACACCGGTTGCAGGAGTCAGGCGAGGCGCGAGGCCGGATCGTGCTGGAGGTCTAATCCCGCGACGTCACACGGTGAGGACGACCTTGCCCCGCAGATGACCGCCTTCGAGCAGCCGATGCGCGTCGGCGATGCGCTCGAACGGGAACGTCTCCTGCACGTGGACCCGCAGCTTGCCCTGCTCGACGAGCGCGACCAGTTCCCGCAGTGCGATCGGATCAGGCTCGACCGCGATGCCGCTGAACCGCATCCCGGCCGCCTCGAACTTCGCGATCAGCGCGGTGTCCTCCTCCGCGACCGCCGTCACCAGGTGCCCGCCTGGCCGGAGCACCCCCAGCGAACGCTCAGCCGCGTCGCCGCCAAGCGTGTCGAGCACAACGTCGACATCTTTGGCAGCTTCAGCGAAATCGACCTTCGTGTAGTCGATGACTTCGTCAGCACCGAGCCCCTCGACGAACTCCCGCTTGCTCTCACTGGCGGTGGTAATCACATGCGCGCCAAGGGCTTTGGCAAGCTGGATCGCGACATGCCCGACCCCGCCGCCACCGCCGTGAATCAGAACGCGATCGCCCGCCGTCACGCCGCCAAGGTCGACCAACCCTTGCCACGCCGTCAACCCGACGACCGGCAACGCCGCGGCCTCGACGTGCGAAAGCTCCTTCGGCTTCTTGACGAGATGCAAGGCCGGAGCAGCCACCATCTCGGCGTACGCGTTGGCCGCGCGGGGAAACAACGGCATCCCGAACACTTCGTCGCCAGGCCGGAACCGCCAGCTCAACGCCTCTTCGACCACGCCGCTGACGTCCCACCCGAGCACGAACGGCGGCTGCCCGAGCAACGGAAACTCGCCCTCGCGCAGCCGCGCCTCCAACGGATTGAGCCCGATCGCCTTGACGCGCACGAGGACTTCGGTAGGCAAGGCCCGGGGCTCCGGCGCGTCCACGATCGTGAGCACTTCGGGACCGCCGAGCTCTTTCTGGGTGATGATTCGCATGACTCTCCTGGTTTCTGGAGGGGTACGAAAACCAGGCTAGGAATCCGATAGGTACCTGCGGGTACCTTGGACTCCATGAGCGGTACCCGCGGCATCTTCCTCGCCGATTGCCCAGCGCGCTTGGCCGTCGACTTGATCGCCGACAAGTGGACCGTGGTCGTGCTCGCGGGCCTCAGCGAGGGCCCGGTCCGGCATGGTGACCTGGTCGAGCTGATCGGCGGCATCTCGAGGAAGGTGCTCACCCAGACGCTGCGCCGGCTGGAAGCACACGGGCTCGTTCGCCGCCAGGCGTATGCGGAGGCACCACCGCGGGTCGAGTACGAGTTGACGTCGCTGGGAGCTACGTTGATCGAGCCCATCCATACGCTGACGGAGTGGGCTCGGGCTAATGGGGACGCCGTTTTGGATGCGCTGGATTCGGCTCAACAGAACAGTTGAGTGACGGCGTCGACTGAGAAGACCGCTCGGCCCGCTACCGGCGAGCGGGCCGAGCGGTCTCGATCACTTCAGCTCAGCCGACGACTTCCCCAGCACCCGCCGAGCCACGATCAGCTGCTGGATCTGTTGCGTCCCCTCGAAAATGTCCAGAATCTTCGCATCCCGGGACCACTTCTCCAGCAGCGATTCCTCCGTGTACCCATACGATCCGGCCAGTTCGACGCACTTCAGCGTCACATCGACCACGGTCCGCCCAGCCTTCGCCTTGGCCATCGAAGCCTGCAGCGAGTTCGGCTGACGGTTGTCCGCCATCCAAGCCGATTCCAGCGTCAGCAGGTAGGCGGCCTCGTAATCCGCCTCCAACTGCAGGAAGGTCGCGGCCGCGGCGTGCTGGGTCAGGGCCGGGCGGTCGTAGTCGATGACCACGCCTGCTTCGGTGAGGATGCGGCGGGTTTCGTCCAGCGCGGCGCGGGCGACGCCGATTGCCATCGCGGCTACCAGCGGGCGGGTGTTGTCGAAGGTCTGCATGACCCCGGCGAAACCCTTGGCCGTGTCGATTTCCGGTGTGCCCAGGAGGTTTTCCTTCGGCACGCGGCAGTTCTCGAAGCGCAGCACGGCGGTGTCGGACGCGCGGATGCCGAGTTTGTGTTCCACGCGCACGACCTCGAAGCCGGGCGTGCCCTTCTCCACCACGAACGACTTGATCGCGGCGCGGCCCTTCGTGCGGTCGAGCGTCGCCCAGACCACGACGGCGTCGGCGCGCTGGCCGGACGTCACGAAGATCTTTTCGCCGTTCAGGATGTAGTCGTCGCCGTCCTCGGTGGCCGTCGTGGTGATGGCGGCCGAGTCCGAACCGCAGCCGGGTTCGGTGATCGCCATCGCGGCCCACAGGCCCTTGAACCGCTCGAGCTGCTCGTCGGTCGCCACCGAGCCGATCGCGGCGTTGCCGAGTCCCTGGCGCGGCATGGACAGCAGCAGGCCGACGTCGCCCCAGCACATTTCGATCGTGCCGAGCACCACGTTCAGGTTGGCGCCGTTGCGGTTTCCCTTGGGGCCGTCGTCCTTTTCGGACCGGCGCACGCCAGCCGCGCCCGCTCCGCCTTCGCCGGAGGAATTGAGTCCGTCCAGCAGCGCGGCGAACATGTCCAATTCGGACGGATAGGTGTGCTCGGCGCGGTCGTACTTGCGCGAGATCGGCCGGAACACCTCGGCCGCGGCCTGGTACGCCTGGTTGATCAGCGCGCCGGCCTTCTTCGGAGCTTCCAGGTTGATCATGAGTTGCCTTTCGGAGCAAGAAAAAGGATCAGAGGAGGACGGCGCCTTCCATCACGCCGATCGCCCGCAGGTCGCGGTACCAGCGCTCCACCGGATGCTCCTTCACGAACCCGTGCCCGCCGAGCAGCTGCACGCCGGCGTTGCCGATCTGCATGCCCTTGTCCGTCGCGAGCTTGCGGGCGAGCGCCGCTTCCCGCGCGTATTCCTTGCCCTGTTCGGCCCGGGCCGCCGCGCGCAGCGTGACCAGGCGCAGGCCCTCCAGCTCGATCGCGATGTCCGCCACCGAGAACGCGACCGCCTGCCGGTGGCTGATCGGTTCGCCGAACGCGGTGCGCTCGTTCACGTAAGGCACCACGTAGTCCAGCACGGCCTTGCCGACACCGGCGGCGAGCGCCGCCCAGCCGAGCCGGGAAAGCCGGATCACCTCGGTGAACACGTCCGCCTTGCCGCCGCCGAGCAGTGCGCCCGCGGGCAGCGAAACCTTCTCCAGGTGCAGCTTCCCGGTGGCCGCGCCGCGCAGGCCCATCGCGGGTTCGGACTCGATCGTCACGCCCGCGTTGGACGATTCGACCAGGAACAGCGCCGGTCCGCGGCCTTCCAGGTCGGCAGAGACGATGAACAGCTCGGCCTCCGCCGCACGCGGGACGAGCGACTTCACGCCGTCGAGCTGGTAGCCCTTCGGGGTGCGCTTCGCCTTGGTGGCGGGCTTGAACGGGTCGAACAACGGCGTCCGCTCCAGCAGCGCGAGCGCCGCGGCGGGCACCTGCTCGCCGGTGAACGCGGGCACGTAATCGGCCTGCTGCTGCTCGTCGCCCCACGCGACCAGCGCGGTGCTCACCGCGGACGGGGCCAGCACGGCCACCGCCAGTCCGAGGTCGCCGTGCGCGAGCGTCTCCGCGACCAGCGCGTTCGTCACGACCGAACGCTCAGTGCCCGCGCCGCCCAGCTCTTCCGGAATCCCGACGAGGCTGACGCCCAGCTCGGCAGCGCGGCTCAGCAGACCCTCCGGCGCGGCGAGCTTCTCGTCGGCGTCCGCGGCGGCCGGACGCAGCTGTTCGGCGGCGAACTCGCTGACCGTCTCGACGATGAGCTTCTGGTCCTCGTCCGGCGTCAGGTCGAACAGCCCGCGGTCGTCCGGCTTCGCCAGCCGCGCCGGTTTGCCCAGCCGCTGGACCGAGGTGAACGACCTGGTCGCCGCCCCCGCCGCGCGGAACCCGCTGCGGGTCCCCGTCTTGACCAGGTTCTGCACCGGCCCGCGCAGCCCGACCCGGTCGATCGCCTTGCTCCCGGCCAACCGGGTGAGCGCGGCCAGGCCGAGGCCCATCGCGTCTCGTTTCCTTGGCGCAGCCATGCAGCATCTCCCTCGCGTTACCTACTCACGAGTAGGTTAGCGCGGCGATGCGGAATCCGCCAGTGCGGCCCGGCTCACCCGACGACCGGCCGCCGGGCCAGCGACGTGCGTTCGAAGGCGATGAGAAGCAGGACCGAGGCCGTGACGATCAGCAGCAGCAAGGTCGCGGGCACGTGTCCCAGCAGCGGGGTGAGGGCGAGCAGCAGCGCCGCGAGCACGAGCCGCTGCCGGTTCCAGCTGCCGAGGTTGCGCCGCCGCAGCGAGCTGAGCGCGACCAGATACAGCGCGAGCCCGCCGGTCAGCGCCCACAGCGCGACGCCGTGCAGTGCGTCCGCCGGACTGTGGTCCAGGGTCAGGAACGTCGTCTTCAACCCGAGCGCGACGAGCACGATGCCGGCGATGAGCGGCAGGTGCAGATAGGTGTAGGAGTCAGTGGCGATCTTGGTCCGCGCGAGGCCTTCGGCTTGGGCGAGCCTGCGTTCGGCGACGTTGGCGACCAGATCGAAGTACGTCCACCACATCCCGGCGGCGAGCGCGATCCCGCAGATCGCCGACCCGGCGACGAGCCCGGTGATCGGCACGTGCCCGATCCCGATGCCGATCGCCACGACCGATTCGCCCAGCGCGATGATCACGATCAGCCCGAACCGCTCGGCGAAGTGCGCGGGCGAGTGCAGCCGCCAGCCGGCGGGACCGGTCAGATAGACGTTGAGATAGTCCACCGCCAGCGCGACCACCCACAACGCGGGCTGCCACGGCCCGCCCACGACATCGGCGACGGCCAGCAAAGCCAGGCTCGGGAGCAGTCCGCGCAGCATCTTCAGCAGCACCAGGCGCAGTTCGGCGTCGTGCCGCGCGGCCCCGGCGTACGCGACGATGTGCAGCAGCCGCACGACGCCGTAACAAGCGACGAACAGCAACGGCCCGTCGAGCCCGCCCGGTTGGCTGGTGAGTGCCTGCGGCACGGTGAGCGCGACGAGGAACATCACCGCCATCGCGCCGAACATCGCCAGCCGGGCGATGCCGTGGTCGACGTGGATGGTCGTGCCGAGCCACGCGTAGCTGCACCAGCACCACCACAGCACCATCAGCACCAGCAGTCCCTCGCCGACGCCGAGGAGGCTCAGGTGTCCGGCCATCAGTTCGGTCGTCTGCGTGATGGCGTAGACGAAGACCAGATCGAAGAAAAGCTCAAGGGTCGTGACGCGGTGGTCTTCGTCCGCGCGAACCAGATGCAGCAGTCTCGTGGGCACGGCCGATGCTGACACGGATGGGCGACCGATCGGGGCGGTTTCGCTGACAGCGTGCGACCGACCTCGCGAGGTTCTCTTCTCTCAGAAGTTGTGACTTCACCTCTGAAGTACTTCACTAGTGAAGTTGCAACAACTTTTGAGAGAGAACCACTTGCGAAGTGGTCTGCCCGCCCGCCGCGACCGCCGTCAGCCGAGCCCGAGAACCGCGTGCAGTACCGCCGTCAGCTCGGTCTGCAGATGCGGCCTGTTCTTGATCCGCCCGGTCCGGCTGAGGTCGTTCGCGATGGTCAGCGCGGCATGCACCCGGATCTTCGCCTCGCGCGCCGGAAGCTCCGGAAACACCGCGCACAGCAAGGAAACCCACTGGTCGACGTAGTCCCGCTGGACGCGGCGCAGATCGGCCTTGTCCCGCTGCGGCATGGTCGCGCGGTCCGCGGTGAAGGACACCAGCAGTTCCGGCGTGCGCAGCAGGATGTGCACGTACGACGCGGCGAGCCGGCCCAGTGCGGATCGTTCGTCCGGGGCCTGCAGTGCCTGTTCGGCGGCCAGTGCGAGCCGGTCGGCGGCGCGGTGTCCGATCGCGACCATCAGCGCGGCCTTGCTGGGGAAGTGCCGGTACACGCTGGGCCCGGCGATGCCTGCCGCCGCGCCGATGTCCTCCATGCTCACCGTGTGGAAGCCGCGTTCGGCGAAGAGCCCGGTCGCGGCGGTCAGCACCTGCTCGCGGCGGGACGGCGTGCCGAGGCTGCTCGCGACCGGCGGCGCGGGTTCGTCCGGGACCGGGAGTGAGGCGTTGAGCACAGTCTGCGCCAGTTCGACCAGCAGCGGCACGAAGCGTTTGCGCGCCACCGACGTGTGGTGCACCGCGACGCTCCCGAACACCGACAGCGCGGCCCAGCACAGCAGTTCGGCCTCGTCCGCGGACAGCTCGGGACGCAGGGTGAGCAGGGCTTTCGTCCACGCGTCGAGCACGGCGCCGGACCGGCGGCGGATCTCCCGGCGCTGCTCGCGCGGCAGATGCGGACCCTCCCAGCGCCATAGCGCGGCGATCTCCCGGCGCTCGACCGCCTGCGTCGCGAGGCCGGTGAGCAGGGCGTCCAGCTGGGCGAGCGGCGGCGCGGAATCGGCGAGCGCGGCCGCGGTGGCCGACTCCATGTCGTCGATCCCGGCGAGCACGACGTAGGCGAGGATCGCCTGCTTGTCGGCGAAATGCCGGTACAGCGCGGGGCCGGTGACCCCGGCCGCCGCGGCGATGTCATTGATTCCGACGCCGTGGAACCCCCGCGCGCGGAACAGCTCGGCCGCGACGGCAGCGAGCTGGGCCTTGCGGTCGCGAGGGCGCGTGCCGCGGGCGGGATACGTACTCATGGTGAACTGACCATAGCGCTAATCGAAACTACGGCAACCCATTGACACCATGGGGTTCATCGGGCTTATGTTAATGGCCATTAGCACCTACTGGCCGGTATAGTCGGCCGCGAGATACACCGCAGTGTCCATCCATGCCGCTTCGCGGAGGAGTTGTTCAGTGAGTAGCGAGGCCTACATCTACGAGGCGTTGCGCACGCCCCGGGGCAAGAACAAGGGCGGTGCCCTGCACGGCACCAAGCCGGTCGACCTGGTGGTCGGCCTCATCCAGGAGCTGAAGGTCCGCCACCCGAACCTCGATCCGCAGGCGATCGACGACATCGTGCTCGGCGTCGTGTCCCCGGTGGGCGAGCAGGGCGCGGACATCGCGCGCACCGCCGCGCTCGTCGCGGGCCTGCCGCAGACCGTCGCGGGCGTGCAGCTCAACCGGTTCTGCGCGTCCGGGCTCGAGGCCACGAACGTCGCCGCGCAGAAGGTCCGCTCCGGTTGGGACCAGCTGGTCATCGCGGGCGGCGTGGAGTCGATGTCGCGCGTGCCGATGGGTTCCGACGGCGGCGCGCTGTTCATGGACCCGGCCACCGCGTACGACCACTACATCGCCCCGCAGGGCATCGGCGCGGACTTGATCGCGACGATGGAGGGCTTCTCCCGCGAGGACGTCGACGCCTTCGCGGTCCGCTCGCAGGAGAAAGCCGAGGCGGCCTGGTCCGGCGGCTACTTCGCGAAGTCCGTGGTGCCGGTCAAGGACATGAACGGCGTCACGATCCTCGACCACGACGAGCACCGCCGTCCGGGGTCCACTGTGGAGGGTCTGGCGAAGCTCAAGCCCGCCTTCACCACGATCGGCGAGATGGGCGGCTTCGACGCCGTCGCGCTCCAGAAGTACCACCAGGTCGAGAAGATCGACCACGTGCACACCGGCGGCAACTCGTCCGGCATCGTCGACGGGTCGGCCATCGTGCTGGTCGGTTCCGAGCAGGCGGGCAAGACCTTCGGCCTCACGCCGCGGGCGCGCATCGTCGCCACCGCCTCGATCGGCTCCGAGCCCACGATCATGCTGACCGGTCCGACGCCTGCCACCGAGAAGGTGCTGAAGACCGCGGGCCTGACCCCGGACGACATCGACCTGTGGGAGCTTAACGAGGCGTTCGCGTCCGTCGTGCTCAAGTGGCAGAAGGACCTGAACCTTCCGGACGAGAAGATCAACGTCAACGGCGGCGCGATCGCCATGGGCCACCCGCTCGGCGCCACCGGCGCGATGCTGGTCGGCACCGTGGTCGACGAGCTGGAGCGCCGCGAGGCGCGCCGGGCGCTGGTGACGCTGTGCATCGGCGGCGGCATGGGTGTCGCGACCATCATCGAGCGGGTGTGAGGACCGAGATGACCGAGAGCAAGACCATCCGCTGGGACAAGGATTCCGACGGCATCGTCACGCTGACCCTGGACGACCCGGACCAGTCGGCCAACACGATGAACCAGGCCTTCCGCGAGTCGCTCGCCGCGACCGTGGACCGGCTCGAGGCGGAGAAGGACGACATCACCGGTGTCGTGCTCACCTCCGCGAAGAAGACCTTCTTCGCCGGCGGCGACCTGCGCGACCTGATCCAGGCGAAGCCGGAGCACGCGGCCGAGATCACCGCGTCCAGCGGCGCGATGAAGAGCCAGATGCGCCGGCTCGAGCAGCTCGGTAAGCCGGTCGTCGCGGCCATCAACGGCGCGGCGCTCGGCGGCGGCCTCGAGATCGCGCTGGCGACGCACCACCGCATCGCGGCCGACGTCAAGGGCAGCCAGATCGGCCTGCCCGAGGTCACCCTCGGCCTGCTGCCCGGCGGCGGCGGCGTGGTCCGCACCGTGCGGCTGCTCGGCATCCAGAGCGCGCTGCTGAACGTCCTGCTGCAGGGCCAGCGGATGAAGCCGCGCAAGGCGCTGGAGATCGGCCTGGTGCACGAGGTCGTGGACACCGTCGACGAGCTGGTGCCCGCCGCGAAGGCGTGGATCAAGGCCAACCCCGAGGGCGGCGTGCAGCCGTGGGACGTCAAGGGCTACAAGATCCCGGGCGGCACCCCGTCGAACCCGAGCTTCGCGGCGAACCTGCCCGCGTTCCCGGCGAACCTGCGCAAGCAGCTCAAGGGCGCGCCGATGCCCGCGCCGCGCGCGATCCTCGCCGCCGCGATCGAGGGTTCGCAGGTCGACTTCGACACCGCGATCCAGGTCGAGACGCGCTACTTCGTGAGCCTGGCGATCGGGCAGGTCTCGAAGAACATGACCAAGGCGTTCTTCTTCGACCTGCAGACGATCAACTCCGGAGGTTCGCGTCCGGACGGGTTCGAGAAGTTCACCGCCAAGAAGGTCGGCGTGCTCGGCGCCGGGATGATGGGCGCCGCGATCGCCTACGTGTCCGCGAAGGCGGGCATCGACGTGGTCCTCAAGGACGTCTCGCAGGAGGCGGCTGACAAGGGCAAGGGCTACGCGGTCAAGCTCGAGGAGAAGGCGCTCTCGCGCGGCAAGACCACGCAGGAGAAGTCGGACGCGCTGCTGGCGCGGATCAAGCCGACCGCCGACCCGGCCGACTTCGCCGGCGTCGACTTCGTCATCGAGGCCGTGTTCGAGAGCGTCGAGCTGAAGCACAAGGTGTTCGGCGAGATCGAGAGCATCGTCAACGCGGACGCGGTGCTGGGTTCCAACACCTCGACGCTGCCGATCACCACCCTCGCCGAGGGCGTGCAGCGCACCGAGGACTTCATCGGGATCCACTTCTTCTCGCCGGTGGACAAGATGCCGCTGGTCGAGATCATCTGCGGCGAGAAGACGTCGCCCGCCACGCTGGCGAAGGTCTTCGACTACACGCTGCAGATCCGCAAGACCCCGATCGTCGTCAACGACAGCCGCGGCTTCTTCACCTCGCGGGTCATCGGCACCTTCATCAACGAGGCCGTGGCCGCGCTGGGCGAGGGCGTCGAGCCGGCGTCGATCGAGCAGGCGGGTTCGCAGGCCGGGTACCCGGCGCCGCCGCTGCAGCTGATGGACGAGCTGACCCTGACGCTGCCGCGCAAGATCCGCGCGGAAACCCGTGCCGCGATCGAGGCCGCGGGCGGCACCTGGAACGCGCACGCGTCCGAGGCCGTCATCGACACGATGCTCGACAAGTACGACCGGAAGGGCCGTTCCACTGGGGCGGGCTTCTACGAGTACGACGAGAACGGCAAGCGCACCGGTCTGTGGCCGGGCCTGCGCGAGGCGTTCAACTCGGGTTCGGCGGACGTGCCGTTCGAGGACCTCAAGGAGCGCATGCTCTTCGCCGAGGCGCTGGAAACGGTGAAGTGCTTCGACGAGGGCGTCCTGACCTCGATCGCGGACGCGAACATCGGGTCCATCTTCGGCATCGGTTTCCCGCCCTGGACCGGTGGCGTGATCCAGTACATCAACCAGTACGAGGGCGGCCTGCAGGGCTTCGTGGACCGGGCCCGCGAACTGGCGGCGCGGTACGGCAGCCACTTCGAGCCGCCGCAGTCGCTGGTGGAGAAGGCCGCCAAGGGCGAGATTTACGAGTAAAAAAGAATATTCTCGGCGGGGCCGCTCCGGTTTTTCCGGGGCGGCCCCGTTTTTCATGTCTATTCAGGACGATTTCTGCTGTTTTCGTAAGGTGATCAAGGAATGGTGGTCCGCGGTCGCTGAGCGTGAACGCGGGTCGCCCGGAAGGCTGAACCCGGACTACTCGAATGGCCGCTGTCCGAGGGCGGAAATCCTTGGCATGGCGGCATAATTCCGGGACCCCTCCCCTGAGCCGCGTGGTTTACTTCGGCATGGACCAGACGGTGGCAGTCGCGGGGGAGCAGCTCGCGTTCGCTGGTGCGGATCGGCTCGTCAAGCTCATCGGGGCGCTTTACCAACGACCTCGAAGCGGCGACCGGCCGCGGGAATTGCTGGACGACGGGGAATGGCGTCCCGGTTATCACCGGGAGCGCGCCGGGCGGCGCGGGCTGCCCATGGTGTGCCTCGTCGGCGACGCGCGTGCGGGCGTGCTCAAGGAGCTGGCGTCCCGGCTGCAGAACGCGGAACCGGCGGGCACCGTGCGTTCGGTCTATCTGCCCCTCGCCGATCGGCCGGACACCGATTCCGCCGCCGAGGCGACCAAGGAGAGCGTCGACGCCGTACGCGACCTGCTGTGGCACGTCCGCAACAGCCTCGTCCGCAGCGGCCGCACCCGGGAAAGCCGGTTGCGGTTCCGGCTGTTCACGCTGGTCGATCAGCTCATGGCGAAGCAGTTTCCGGACGGCGACACCGATCCCGAACGCACCCTGTTGCGCGAGCTGCAGGAGAACGGCCTGCTGGTCCGCTTCCGCTCGGCCATCGACAGTGTCAGCCGCGAGCTGGTGCCGCAGCATCCGGCGTGGCGATTTCCGTTGCTGCTGCTGCGGTTGCTGACGTTCGGCACCTTCCGGCTCGCGGTCACCGGGCGCGTGCCCGGGCTGTCCGGGCGGTACCGGTGGTTCCTGCGCCAGCCGCACCTCGCGCCGGAGATGTCCGGCAGTTTCGTGCGCTTCGCGCTGCGGCTCACCGACGGCGAATGGCAGAAGGAATCGCCCGAGTACGTCGCGCGGCTGCTGGTCAACGCGTTCCTGGAAGACCTGCGCCGCGAGTACCGGCTGCGGCCGTGGCAGTTCTGGCGACGGCGCCGGATGACCTATCCGGTGCTGCTGCTCGACGAGGTCGGTCCCGCCAACGGCGGTTACCGGCTGCTCCGGCTGATGAACGACGTCCGCAACCAGGTCGGCCTCTTCGACCCGCTGCTCGTGGTGAGCGCGAGCCAGGCCCCGCCGCCGGACGCCGCGCCGAGCGAGGACCGGCCGAAGTACCACGCGACCGACGCCGCCGGTGCGTACCGGGTGTGGCAGAACCGGCTCAGCGCGGACCGGCGCGCTCGCCGCCCCACCGCTTGGTACCTGCCGATCGGGCTCGACGTGCCGCAGACGGAGGCCGAGGAAACCGAGGTACGCAAGCGAATGCTGGCGCTCGGCGAGCACTACGACCTGTCCGGCGGACGCGGGCGGGCGGCGTGGTGGACGACGCGCTGGATCCGCGCCGGGGTGCCCGCGGTGGTGCTCGCGCTGGTCGCCGCGTTCGCCGTGGTGCGTTATCAGTCCTTTCTGGACAGTCACTGCGGCACGTCGAGCGAGTGGCTGAGCCGGGTGGACGACCAGTGCGTCGGAGTGTCCGACGGCACCTTCACGCTGTTCTCCCCGGTCGACAAGGAGGGGACGATCCAGCAGGTCGAAGCCGTGGTCGCGGACCAGAACCGGCGGGCCGAGGAACTGCACCAGCAGCATCCGGAACGGCCGTACATCACGCTGGTCGACCTGGAGGCGCTGACGTCGTCGAACGGCACCGCCGAGGGACTCACCGCGGAACGCGAATCGCTGGAGGGCTTCGCGGTCGCGCAGTCGCGGCAGCTCGACGCGACCGCGGCGGCCGAACCGATCGTGCGCATGCTGATCGCCAACGGCGGCAAGGGAATGCTCCAGGGCGCGCAGGTCGCGCGCACCCTGCTGGAGATGGCGAAACAGGATCCCAGCATCGTCGGCGTGGTCGGACTCGACATGAGCAGCGAGCCGACCGCCACCACGATCCGCGCACTCGGCGACGCGGGCATCCCGATGGTCGCCGCGACCCTCACCGCCGATCAGCTCGCGGACCAGAACCCGATCTACTTCCAGGTCGCACCGCAAAACCGCCGGGAAGCCGCGGTGACCGCGGCCTTTGCCGCCCAGCGCCCCGGCCCGCGCTCGCTTCGCATCTATTACTCCGACGACGACACTGACTTCTACAGTCCCAATCTTCGCGACAATCTGCTGAAAGAGTTCAAGGGCAAGGGTTTCGCGGTCGAAGCACGCGCTTTCGTCCCGGACGAAGGGCAAAAAGCGAGGTCCGCGCATCTCCGCTACGGAGACCGGCTCGTGGGCAACGCGGGTGCGGCCGGGCGCGACAGCTGCTCCTACGACGGGTACGCGTTCTTCGCCGGCCGAGGCGTCCCCGATTTCGGAGCGTTCCTGGCTGGGGCCGCACAATGCGGCAGCACCGCGACGATCATCGGCGACGACGACGTCGCGCGTTTCGTCGCCGACTCCGTTGCGCGAGAAGATCATCGCGCGCTGCCGTACTACTATTTCGCGCTCGCGAACGCGCCGGCCACACCGGCGAAAGGTCTCGCGCGTGACTTCTACTCCACGCTCAATGCCAAATTCTCCTTTGAACACACCGAAAAAGGCCGCTCGTTCGACGGCCACGCGGCGTTGTCCTACGACGCCGCGCTGGTGATGATCACCGCGACCGCGTACCTGCGGGAGACGTCGTCGAAAATCCCGGTCACGCCCGGTGCGGTGTGGCGGGAGATCGCCGCGATCCACACCTCGCGGCCGGACGCGAACCAGATCAACAAATACATCGAGGGAGTGAGCGGAACCATCGACTACGGCGGCGACATCGGCAGGCACGTCCCACAGGACAAATCGCTCGCGGTACTGCAGGTCCAAGGCGGAGAAGTCGACCCGGCGCTCCAGGGCTTCTGCGGCAAGTCGGTCCTGCGCGCCCCGGACCCGTGGTGTCCCGCGGACGGCTGAGCCCGCGGGCGCGTGAGACGATGCCCGCGGAGGAGCCGATGACCGCCGAAGAGCAATTGCCCGTCCTGGACGAACATCGCGTCACCGTGCCCGCCGACGCCGAGACCACCTGGCGCGCGGTCAATCAGGTCGCCGAACGCTTCTCCGGCAGGTTGGCCACCGCGTACGCCTGGGCGGTCCGCTGCGCCGATTGGAAGGCAACCGGTCCGCGTCCGCTCGCGGAAGGATCCACCGTGCCCGGCTTCCGAGTCGTGGTCGCCGAACCGCCGCACCAGCTCGCACTGGCCGGACGACACCAGTTTTCCGAGTACCGCCTCACCTTCCGGCTCGAATCCGTCTCCGCCGCAGAGACCGTGGTCCGCGCCGAAAGCCGGGCCCGGTTCCCCGGCGTGGCCGGAGCGGGCTACCGCTTGCTCGTCGTCGGAAGCGGCGGCCATGTTTTCGGCGTGCGGCGAATGCTGGCGACGATCTCCCGGCTCGCGAAGGACTGACTCGACGGTTGAGTTTCGCGTTCGCCCTGCTGCCGGGCGGCGCGACCGCGCGACCGCCCAGTGCAACGACAGCACCTACATCTACAGCCAGCACCGTTCCGGCACCTGCTCCGGTCACGGCGGCGTCAAACAGTGGCTGTGAACCCGACGACCCCAGCGAGCATTGGGCCAAACGGACCAGTCCGCTAAGTCGGATCGATCACGAACCGCCCGTTCTGCCCGCCGCGCCCGGTAGCGTGCGAATCCGGTACGGCATACGGAGCGGGGGACGTGGTGGCGCGGGCGGGTTCGGGGCCGATCATCGTGGTGCTCGCCTCGTGCGGGCTGGTCGCGTCGTTCATGCAGACGCTGGTCATCCCGTTGATCCCGGCGTTCCCGAGACTGCTGAACACCACGCCGACGGACGCGTCGTGGGTCGTCACCGTCACGCTGCTCGCGGCGGCGGTGTGCACCCCGGTCGCCGGGCGGCTCGGCGATCTTTACGGCAAGCGCCGCGTGCTGCTGGTGAGCCTGGCGGTGCTGATCGCCGGATCCGTGGTCTCGGCGCTCACCAGCTCGCTCGCGCTGATGATCGTCGGCCGCGGGCTGCAGGGATGCGCGATGGGCGTCATCCCGCTCGGAATCAGCATCATGCGCGACGAACTGCCGCCGGAACGCGTCAGCGGCGCGATTTCGCTGATGAGCGCGACGCTCGGCGTCGGCGGCGCGATCGGCCTGCCGGTCGCGGCGATCGTGGCCGAGCACGCGGACTGGCACGTCCTGTTCTGGGGTGCGGCCGGGCTCGGGCTCGGTTGTGCGCTGCTGATCCTGCGGTTCGTTCCGGAATCGCCGGTCCGCACGCCCGCGCCCTTCGATTTCCTTGGCACGCTCGGGTTGATCGTCGGCCTCACCAGCCTGTTGCTGCCGATCGTCAAGGGCGGCGAGTGGGGCTGGGGCAGCCCGGCGACGCTCGGGTTCGCCGCGACGGCAGTGGTCGTTCTCGCTGCCTGGGGCTGGCATCAGCTGCGCCGCCGTGACCCGCTGGTCGATCTGCGCGTTTCGGCGCGGCGGCCGGTGCTGTTCACGAACCTCGCGTCGGTCCTGGTCGGTTTCGCGATGTACGCGATGTCGTTGTCGTTCCCGCAGTTGCTGCAGGCGCCGTCGGTTACCGGCTACGGCCTCGGGCTCAGCATGGTGCAAGCCGGGCTGTGCCTCGCGCCGAACGGTCTGGTGATGATGGCGCTGTCCCCGGTGTCCGCACGGCTGACCAACCGCTACGGCGCCCGCGTCACGCTCATGACCGGGGCGACCGTGATCGCGGTCGGGTACCTCTTCGCGATTTTCCTGATGGCCAACGCGATCGAGCTGATCATCGCGTCGGTGATCATCGGGGCGGGCGTCGGAATCGCTTACGCCGCAATCCCCGCGCTGATCATGAGCGCGGTGCCGGTCACCGAAACGGCGTCGGCGAACGGGCTCAACTCGCTCATGCGTTCCGTCGGCACCTCGACCTCCAGCGCGGTGATGGCCACGATGCTCGCCCATCTGACGATCACCGTCGGCTCGTTCACCGTGCCGTCGCTCGCCGGTTTCCGCGCGACGTTCGCGGTCGCCGCGGTCGCGGCGGTGGCCGGGCTGGCGTTGACCTCGGTGGTGCCGCGGTTCCATGCCGCCAGCCCGGACCTCGCCCGCGTCTAGAGCAGCGGCGGAACAGCCGCGTCGATCAGATGCGGTCCCGGCTCGGCGACTGCCCGCCGGAACTGTTCGGCCAGTTCCTCCGCGGTCGTCGCGCGGGTCGCCGGAACGCCCATGCCCTCGGCGATCTTGACGAAGTCCAGGTCCGGACGGCCGATGTCCAGCAGGTCCTTCGCCCGCGGTCCGTCCCCGGACGCACCGACGCGCTGCAACTCCATCCGCAGGATCGCGTACGCGTTGTTGTTGAGCACCACCGTGGTCACGTCGAGGTTCTCGCGCGCTTGCGTCCACAGCGCCGAGATCGTGTACATCGCGCTGCCGTCGGATTCGAGGTTGATCACCGGCCGCTTCGGTGCCGCGATCGCCGCGCCGACCGCCACCGGCATCCCGTAGCCGATCGCGCCGCCGGTCAGGGTCAGCACGTCGTGCCGCGGCGCGCCTGCCGTCGCGGCGGGGAGCATGAGCCCGGACGTGTTCGCCTCGTCCACGATGATCGCGTTCTCCGGCAGCAGCGCACCGATCACGTCGACCCAGTTCTGCACGGTGAGCGGACCGCTCGGCAGCTCCGGCCGTCCGGGCCCCTGCAGGACCGGTTCGGTGTCCGCGGCGACCAAGGCGGCGACCGCTTCCAGCGCGGCCGGGATGTCCTGGCCGACCGTCGCGAGGACGTGGACGTCCGCGCCTTCCGGGGTCAGCTCGCTCGGCATGCCGGGGTAGGCGAAGAACGACACCGGCGCCTTCGTGCCCGCGACGATCAGGTGCTTGATCCCGTCCAGCTGGTATTTGGCCTGTTCGGCGAGATACCCCAGCCGTTCGATGTTCGGCAGGCCGGCCCCGCGTTCGAGCCGCGCCGGGAACGTTTCGGCGAACGCCTTCACCCCGGTCGCGGCGACGATCCGGCTGGTCGCGCGCAAACCGGCTTCGCGGCAAGCGGATCCGCCGATCAGCAACGCCACGGGCTCGCCGCTGCGCAGCACGTCCGCGATCTTCTGCACGGTCGTCGCGTCGACCGTCTGCGGCACGCGCGGCGGAATCGGCGCGCACGTTTCGCCGCCCTCGCCCCACGACGCGTCGGCGGGAAGGATCAGCGTCGCGACCCGGCCCGGCGCGTCCTGCGCGGCCGCGACCGCTGCCGCGGCGTCCGCGCCGACGTCCTTCGTGTGCCCGGACCGGCGCACCCAGCCTTCGAGCGAGCCCGCGACGGCGTCGATGTCCGACTCCAGCGGGGCGTCGTACTGCTTGTGATAGGTGGCGTGGTCGCCGATCACGTTGACCACCGGCGTGTGCGCGCGGCGCGCGTTGTGCAGGTTCGCCAGGCCGTTCCCCAGACCCGGACCGAGGTGCAGCAGCGTCGCGGCAGGCTTGCCGGCGACCCGCGCGTACCCGTCCGCGGCACCGGTCACGACCCCCTCGAACAGTGCGAGCACGCCGCGCATCTCCGGCACCGAATCGAGCGCGGCGACGAAGTGCATCTCCGACGTGCCGGGGTTGGAGAAGCACACGTCGACCCCGCTGTCGACGAGCGTGCGGATGAGGGACTGGGCGCCGTTGAGCGTGGTCACTGTGCTCACTTTCCGGTTCGCGCGAACAGAACGCCGGGGTTCAGGATCCCGGTCGGGTCGAAGCTGTCCTTGACCCGGCGCAGCAGATCGAGCTTCGCCGGGTTTTCGAGCTTTTCGTAGTACTTCGTCTTGGTGCGGCCGAGGCCGTGCTCGCCGGAGATCGCGCCGCCCAGTTCGTACGCGTAGCCGAAGATGTCGGTCAGCAACTGGGAGCGCGTGTCCGGGTCCTTGCAGAAGATCGCCAGGTGGACGTTGCCGTCGCCGGCGTGCCCGCAGCCGATCGCGCCGCCGCCGGTCGTCATCGCCAGCGCGCGTGCTTTGGCCAGGAAGGGCGGCATCGCGGTCCTCGGCACCACCACGTCGATCACGTCGTCCGCGCCCGCGGCTTTGGCGTTCCAGAAGGCTTTTTCGCGAGCTTCGATCAGCTTGCGCGCGGCCCCGCCTTCGAGCACGTACGCGTCGACCGCGCCGAGTTCGGTGAGCAGTTCGCCGAGCGCTTCGACGTCCTCGTCGAGCCGGTCGGCCACCCGGTTTTCCAGCGCCACGGCCAGATACGCCTGGGTCCGGTCCCGGATTTCCGCCGGGACGCCCAGCTCGAGCTTGTCGTTGTAGACCATCGCGGCCATCGTCATGTTGTCGATGTACTCGAGGATCTGCGGGGCGAGACCGCTCGCGGCGATCTTCGGCACCGCCGCCATGACCTGCTCGAAGTCGTCGAACGGGGCGAGCACGGTCGCGCCGTGCGGCAGCCGGGGCTGCAGCTTCACGGTCACCTCGGTCACCAGCGCGAGCGTGCCCTCGGAGCCGATGATCAGCTGGGTGAGGTCGTAGCCGCTGGAGATCTTCGACATCCGGCCGCCGGTGCGGATGATCTCGCCGGTCGCGAGCACCGCCTGCAGGCCGGAGACGTTGCCCCGGGTGATGCCGTAGCGGATCGCGCGCATCCCGCCGGCGTTGGTGCCGACGGTGCCGCCGACGCTCGCGCTCAGCTCGCCGGGATAAACCGGGTAGGTGAGGCCGTGCTCGGCGGTCTTCGCGTCGAGTTCGGCCAGCGTGACGCCCGGCTGGACGACGGCGACGTGGTTGCCGGTGTCGATCTCGAGCACCGAATTCATCCGCTCGAACGAGACGACCAGCCCGCCCTCGACCGGCCGTGCCGCGGCGGACAGCCCGCTGCCGGACCCGCGCGCGGTCACCGGGATGCCCTCGGCCGCGGCGATCTTCAGCAGTGCGGAGACCTCTTCGGCGCTGGCTGGCTTCGCGACGTACGCCGGTTTCTGGCCCGGCGTGCTGAGCGCCTCGTCGTGCGCGTAGTCGTCGGAAATCGCGTCACCGGTCAACAGGTTCCCCGCTCCGACGGCACCTGCCAGCTGTGTTGCGATCTCGCTCATGCCACTCCCTCGTGCGCGCGCGTACGTCGTGGCCGCAGCCTAGCCGCTCTGCCGCGGAGCTGGCCATGAATAGTTTTCACGTTAGCGCACGCGGGCGCGAAAAAGGCCACGCCGCGCGCGTGGCCAGGAGGGAGAGAACCCAAGCAGGGACCGGCCCGCGCCAACAGGCCGGCCCCTGGGTTAATCCTCGGTGCCGGTCAGACGAGCCAGCCGAGCACGTGCGCCAGGTGCGCGAGCAGACCCGAGATCAGGTCGTGGCCGTGGTGCGCGTGCTGGGTGAACATCTGCATTGAGGGGCTCCTTGTTCGGATTGTTCTTCCTTGGTGCTCTCGCGAGGAGCGAACGCAGATTTCCACCGGCGCGCTCACGGTGTCAAAACGCGGATTTCCCTGTGCTGGCAAGGAATCGGCGGCCGGGGAATCTTCCCATGTTAAACATGTAAGGCTTTCGTGTTTGCCGCCGGGGGTGCACTGTGGACTCTTCGCCACGGTTCGTAGCGGGCGCCGGCTCCGATCACCGTGGGTAGCAGAAACGCGCTGCGGCAACCGGGCGGCGTCGCCCCTCGAACCGGTGAAGGCGAAGCCACGATTGGTGAGTTCCCGAGGTTCACACCGCCGGGTGATCAACAGGCCGGGATCCCTTGTCCGGCAGGGGATCCGGGTCTCGTCCATGATCGCGGAGGGTTAACCCGGCTTCACTCTGGCGGGACAATCCGCCCGATCGGATCGCGAAAAAGGCCGGTCCCTCCGCAGTGGAGGAACCGGCCCTTGCCGGGTGACTCGTCAGTCCGCGCGCGCGAACGACAGCGTTTCGCCTTCGACGCCGCGCAGCCACAGATCCTGCGCGGCCGCGGCCATCTCGGACAGGCCTTCCTCGATCGTCGCGAACACGTTGCCGGGCACCCAGCCCGCGTCGCCGTTGATCAGGAGGTTGTTGCGGCCGTAGAAAATCGCGAGATCCGTGGCACCCTGGTCGCTGTGCGCCTCGCTGCCCTCGTCGTAGCCGTACGCCGGGTTGCCGATTTCCCACGCCTCGAATCCGAAGTAGACAACATCGCCCGGGATCGGGGTGATGGTCGGATTCTCGCGGCCCGGCTTGGGTTCCGCGAAGGGCGGCACGAGCGTGTAGACCTCGTTGCGCGCGTACTTCGCGTGGTAGGCCGAACCGCTCTGCGGCAGTGCGTCCCACACTGCCTTGCAGGTGCGCGGTGCTTCGTCGTCGAGCAGCCGTGCGCGGCAGGTGACGCCGCGCTTGTCGAGGCTGATGGTGATGTAGCGCGCCATGCCTCAGCTCCCCGTAACCGAAGTGACGACGTCGCCCCAGATGCGCAGCGCGTCGTCGACCTGTTCCGCGTTGACGACCAGCGGCGGCACCATGCGCACGACGTTCGAGTACGCGCCACAGGTGAGCAACAGCAACCCGCTCTTCGCGGCTGCCTGCTGCGCGGCCTGCGCCGTGGCCGTGTCGGGTTCGCCGTCCGCAGTGGTGAACTCGGTGCCCACGAGAAGCCCGAGACCGCGTACGTCGCCGATAGCCGGCGTCTTGTCCGCGATGAGGCGCGCGCCCTCCAGCAGCTGACGGCCGCGCTCCGCGGCGTTCTCGACCAAGCCTTCGTCCTTGATGACGTCGAGCGTCGCGATAGCCGCCGCGCACGACACCGCGTTGCCGCCGTACGTGCCGCCCTGCGAACCCGGGTACGCCTTCGCCATCAGCTCTTCCGAAGCGGCGATGCCGGAGAGCGGGAAGCCGCTGGCGAGGCCCTTCGCGATCAGCACGACGTCCGGGTGGACGTCGAAGTGGTCGTGGCCCCAGAACTTGCCGGTGCGGCCGAACCCGGCCTGCACCTCGTCGAGCACCAGCAGGATCCCGTGCCGGTCGGCGCGCTCGCGCAGCCCGGCCATGAACTCGGTGTTGGCCGGGACGTAGCCGCCCTCGCCGAGCACCGGCTCGATGAAGAACGCGGCCGTCTCGCTCGGCGCGGAGACGGTCTGGAACAGGTAGTCCAGCTCGCGCAGGGCGAATTTCGTCGCCGTCTCCTCGTCCCAGCCGTAGTGGTAGGCGTACGGGAACGGCGCGACGTGCACGCCGGACATCAGCGGCGAGATGCCCGCGCTGAACCGCGTGCCGGAGGTGGTCATGGACGCCGCGGCGACCGTGCGGCCGTGGAAACCTCCCTGGAAGACGATGACGTTCGGCCGCTTCGTCGCCTGCCGGGCCAGCCGCAGCGCTGCCTCCACGGCCTCGCTGCCGGAGTTGGCGTAGAAGAGCGAATCGAGCCCGGACGGCAGCACTTCGCCGAGCTTGCGGGTCAGTTCGAGCAGCGGCTGGTGCATCACCGTCGTGTACTGGCCGTGCACGAGTTTGCCGATCTGCTCGCGCGCGGCTTCGACCACGCGCGGGTGACAGTGCCCGGTGCTGGTCACCCCGATGCCCGCGGTGAAGTCGAGATGACGTTTCCCGTCCACGTCGTAGAGGTAAACCCCTTCACCGTGGTCGACGACGACGGGCGTTGCCTGCTTGAGCAGCGGGGAAAGCTGGGCCATGCGGCGCCCTCCTGGATGCGGGTGGAGACGGTTGTCGATTGTTGACAATATCCATAGCATGGGGTTCGGGACAACAGGAACAGGAGCAACCTGGATGAGCGGGATCACCGAGAACGGCGTCGTCGACGCGGTCGGCAAGGAACTCTTCATCGGCGGCAAGTGGGTCTCCGCGCGCAGCGGGAAGACCTTCGACGTGCAGGACCCCTCCACCGGCGAGGTGCTGTGCCAGGTCGCGGACGCCGGGCCGGAGGACGGTCTCGCGGCGCTCGACGCGGCGTGCGCGGCACAGGCCGACTGGGCCGCCGTCGCCCCTCGGGAGCGCGGCGAGATCCTGCGCCGCGCCTACGACAAGCTCATCGAGCGCCGCGACGAGCTGGCACTGCTGATGACCCTGGAAATGGGCAAGCCGCTGGCCGAGGCCGCCGGGGAAATCACGTACGCCGCCGAGTTCTTCCGGTGGTTCGCCGAGGAGGCCGTGCGGATCGACGGCGGCTACGCGGTGGCTCCGAACGGTTCCGGCCGGTTCCTGATCACGCGCCAGCCGGTCGGTCCGACGCTGCTCATCACGCCGTGGAACTTCCCGATGGCGATGGGCACGCGCAAGATCGGCCCGGCCGTCGCCGCCGGCTGCACGATGGTGATCAAGCCCGCCGCGCAGACGCCGCTCTCGATGCTCGCGCTCACCCAGATCCTCGCCGACGCCGGGCTGCCCGAAGGCGTGCTGAACGTCGTCACCACCAAGGACGCGGGCGGCGTGATGGAGCCCCTGATCCGCGACGGACGCGCCCGCAAGCTGTCCTTCACCGGTTCGACCGCGGTCGGGCGCAAGCTGCTGGAGCAGTGCGCGGAGAAGGTGCTGCGCACGTCGATGGAACTGGGCGGCAACGCGCCGTTCGTCGTGTTCGACGACGCGGACCTGGACGCCGCGGTCGAGGGCGCGATGCAGGCCAAAATGCGCAACATCGGCGAGGCGTGCACCGCGGCCAACCGGTTCTACGTGCAGCGCGGCGTGGCCGAGGAGTTCTCCCGCCGGCTCACCGAGCGGATGCAGGCGCTGCCGATGGGCCGCGGCACGGACGAAGGCGTCGTGGTCGGTCCGCTCATCGACGAGGCCGCGGTGAAGAAGGTGACCGAACTGGTCAAGGACGCCACGGACAAGGGCGCGCGGGTGCTCACCGGCGGCTCGCGGGTCGACGGACCGGGACACTTCTACCCGGCGACGGTGCTCACCGACGTGCCGGTCGACGCCCGGCTGGCCAGCGAGGAAATCTTCGGCCCGGTCGCGCCGATCACGCCGTTCGACACCGAGGACGAGGCGGTCGAGAAGGCCAACGACACCGAATACGGCCTGGTGTCCTACCTGTTCACCAGCGACCTGAAGCGCGCGCTGCGGGTGTCGGAACGCCTTGAAGCCGGGATGATCGGCCTCAACCAGGGCATCGTGTCCAACCCGGCGGCCCCGTTCGGCGGCGTCAAGCAGTCCGGTCTCGGCCGCGAGGGCGGCACGGTCGGCATCGAGGAATTCCTGGAGACCAAGTACATCGCGGTGAACCTGTGACCCATCGGATCGCGAGCATCCCCGGCGACGGGATCGGGGTCGACGTCACGATCGAGGCGCGCCGGGTCCTCGACGCCGCCGCGGACAAGTACGGATTCTCCTTGGAATGGACCGAATTCGACTGGAGCTGCGAGCGGTACGCGAAGACCGGCGCGATGATGCCGGAGGACGGGGTCGAGCAGCTGTCGGGGTTCGACGGCATCCTGCTCGGCGCGGTCGGCTTCCCCGGCGTCGCGGACCACGTTTCGTTGTGGGGCCTGCTGATCCCGTTGCGGCGGGCGTTCCAGCAGTACGTCAACCTGCGCCCGGTGCGGCTGCTGCCGGGGACGTCCTCGGTGCTGGCCGGGCGGAAGGCCGACGAGCTGGAAATGGTGATCGTCCGGGAGAACTCCGAGGGCGAGTACTCGGAGATCGGCGGACGGCACAACGCCGGGCGGCCGGACGAGTTCGTGCTGCAGGAATCGGTGTTCACGCGGGTCGGGGTGGAACGGATCATCCGGTACGCCTTCGAACTCGCGCGGACGCGTTCCCAGCACGTCACGTCGGCGACGAAGTCCAACGGGCTGATCCACTCGATGCCGTACTGGGACGAGATTTTCGCCGAGGTGGCGGCGCGGTACCCGGATGTTCGTGCGGAACAGTGCCATGTGGACGCTCTCGCCGCGCGGATGGTGCAGGCCCCGGACCGGCTCGACGTGGTGGTGGCGTCGAACCTGTTCGGCGACATCCTGAGCGACCTCGCGGCCGCGATCACCGGCGGACTGGGCATGGCCCCGTCCGGAAACATCAACCCATCAGGTGAGTTTCCGTCGATGTTCGAGGCGGTCCACGGCAGTGCTCCGGACATCGCCGGGCAGGGCATCGCGAACCCGGTCGCACAGATCCTCGCCGCGGCGATGCTGCTGGAGCACCTCGGGGAAACCGTTGCCGCACAAGCGATCCGTGCCTCGGTCGACGAGGTGCTGACCGCGGGCGAAACGCTCACCCCCGACCTCGGCGGAACCGCTACCACAACCGCGCTCGGCACCGCGGTGGCCGCTTCGCTCCGCTGATTTTTCGTCGGTGCCGCGCGGTTGACTCTTCCCTGACCCGCCGACGGGTCCCCGAGGGGAGGAGGAGCCGATGTGCCAGAGGTGCGAGGAACCGGAAAGACCGGAGGAGCAGTACCTGATCGAGGTGCTCGACGAGATCAGGGAGCACGGCTGGTGCGTCCAGGGCGTGCTGGGAACAGGTTCCCGGCCGCCCTGGGCGTACACCGCGGGCCTGACCGTGCAGGGCCTGCCCGAGCTGGTTGTCACGGGATTGCTGCCACACCAGGCGGTACGGCTGCTGAACGCCGCGGCCGAACACTCGCTGCACACCGGCCCGCCGGTGCCCGGGCAGCAGTGGCTGCTGCCTCGGTTGCCGCGAGTGGAAATCGTCCAGCTCAGTGCTCCGGCGGCGCACCTGGACATCGCGGTGTGCTGCTATGGCACGGGAATCGAAGCCAGACAGCTGGTGTACGCCGACCCGGCGGGCTGGTTTCCGTGGTCTCCGCAGTACAACTCCGGCCGCGGCGGACAGCCCGTGCTGGGGGTGCGTCGTGCGTGAGTTTTTCTTGCTGTTGCAGGGTTTTCTACGCCGCTGGCCGGTAGTGTCGAAGCATGCCGGAACTGCTGGCCCCCACCGTCCGCCTGCACCGCTCGTGGCTGGACGCGCATCGCGAGTGGGGTCCGGGCTTGCACGAGGACGGCTTCGGCCTGTCCGCGTCGGATCAGGTCGATTCTCCGGCTGGCTTCGCCGCCTGGGTCGGCTCCTTGGCCGCGGATCGCGCTGTGTACCGCTGGGTGGTCGAGGAGGGACAGGTGCTCGGCGGAATCGCCCTGCGCGCTGGACCGGCCTCGTACGTTCGGTGGGCTGGGCACCTTGGCTTCGGCCTACGTCCGTCCGCGCGCGGCCGTGGTCTCGCTTCTTGGGCACTGCACCAGATGCTGCCCGAAGCCCGGCGGCTGGACCTGCGTTGTGTGCTCTTGGTGTGCGAGGGGGAGAACCTGGCGTCCGCCAAGACAATCGAACGCGCGGGCGGTGTGCTGGCGGAAACCCGTCAGACCGACCACGGACCGGTGCGGCGGTACTGGATCACGCTGGAACCGTTGGCGAGCTGAGCCGCACCTCCTGGTCGCCACGGCGGAGCGGTGCGGACTTTGCCATTCCGTTGCTGCTGCTCGCATTGCCCGGCGGCGCTTCCGGCTTCGTGCTGCACCGGTTCGCCCGCGAGGAACGGACTGCCGTGCGGTTCGCCACCACGGGGGCAAGCGGTCCGGTCAGGTGCGGAGACGACCGCGTCGCCATCCGCCGAGCGCGGATTGCGTGTGCTCATGCGGTAATCGGGCAGCGCGGGGTGAGTGGCGTGCTCCCTGCGGTGCGGGGGAGGAGAAGCGGCCGTCCGGAAAACCCGCCCGCCTCACTCCGAAAGCGCGACCCCGCCCTTCAGGCTCCGTCCCGGAAGCAACCGGCTGATCGCGTCCTCCATGTGCGCGTCCAGCAGGTGCAGCGCCGTCTCCTCGTCGTCCGACCGAAGGGCTTCGATGATCCTCGTGTGCTCCTCCAGCCGGTCCTCCACGCCCTGATACGTGCTCTGCAGCAGGGTCAGGCACATCCGCGTCTCGATCAGCAGCGTCCGGGCCATGCGCACCAGCCGTTTGCTGCCGGAGGCGTTGATCAGCGCCTCGTGGAAGCGCAGGTCAGCCTCCGACAGCGCGGCCGGATCGTCCGCGGCCGCCGCCATGTCGGCCACGTTCTGTTCCAGCATCGCCGCCACTGCCTCGCGGTCGCCGCGGAACGCGCACAGCAGGGCGGCCCGTTCGACCGCCGAGCGGGCGAGGTAGATGTCGAAGACATCCTCCGGTTCGAGGTCGATCACGAACAGGCCCCGGTGGCGTTCGCTGCGCAGCAAACCCTCGGACACGAGATGCTGCATCGCCTCGCGCAGCGGGCCGCGCGAGACCTGGAAGCGGGCGGCCAGGTCGGTTTCGCCGAGCTGGGTGCCCGGCGGCAGCGCGCCGGTCATGATCGCGTCGCGCAGCTGGCGCGCGATCACGGCGGCGGTCGATTCCCGGCTGACCGGCTCTATGTCCGGCAGTGCGACCACGGGTCAGCCCCTCGTCCGGAACAACGCGCCCAGCGAACGCACCAGCCGGGTCGTGCCGGTCAGGCGCAGGCCTTCCCACACGGTCACCTGGTTGGCGGTCAGCACCGGCTTGCCGAGCTTGGCCTCGATGTCGGTGATCTCGCCGAGCGTGCGCATCGCGGTGTCGGGCACCAGGACCGCGTCGGCGTCCGGGTGGTCGTGGCTCACCGCGAGGTCCACCACGGCCTCGGGGGCGAGCTGGCCTACCTCGGCGGCGGTGTCGATGTCGGCGCTCGACATCGACAGCACCTCGACGCCTCCCGCGGCGAGGAAGTCCACGAACAGCCGCGCGACGTCGTCGGGGTAGCTCGCGGCCACCGCGACTCGTTGCACGCCAAGGGCTTTCGCCGCGTGCACGAAGGCGAACGACGTGCTCGAGGCCGGCACTCCGGCGGCCTTGGCGAGCTGGTCGGCCTGGTTGCGCGCACCGTCCCAGCCGTACACGAAGCTGCCGGACGTGCACGCCCACACCACCGCTTCCGGCTGGTGTTTCGCGAGCAGCCGCGCGCCTTCGGCGAGCCGGGCTTCGCTGCCGAGGTCGAGCAGTTCCGGCACGGCGTGCAGGTCGGTGCCGTAGATGTGCGCGACCGGCAGGCTGATGTCGCCGTCGGAGCCGCCGAGAAGCTGTTCCGCGAGCGGGTAGTCGTCCTCGGCCGCGTGGTCGGGGTAGATGAAGCCGATCGTGGTCACGAAACCTCCGGGATGCGCAAATTGTCGACAATATTAGCGGGACTGGTCAAGACACCTCCCGCAGCCACTGGCCGGGTCCCACGATGGGCAGCTGCATCCGGCGCAGGCACGCCCACATCGTCAGCTGGTTGGCGGTCAGCACGGGTTTGCCGAGCGCCTTTTCCAGCGGTTCGATCAGGTCGAACGTCGGGAGGTTGGTGCAGCTGACGAAGATCGCCTCGGCGTCGCGGTGGTCGGCGGCCAGGATCCGCTCGGCGATGGTGCGGTAGCTGACCTTCCAGATGCCGCCGCCCAGCCCGAGGTGGTCGCTGGACACCGTGGTCACGCCGACCTCGCCGAGGAAATCGTGGAGTTTGCCGGTGAGGTCGGCGTCGTAGGGCGTGAGCACCGAGACCCGGTGCAGGTCGAGCTGATGCAGCACCTCGACCAGCGCCCCGGACGTGGTGACCGCGTCCGGCGCGCCCGCGTCGCAGATCGCCTTGGTGAGGGAGCGTTCGTAGTCGATGCCGTTCACGAAGCTGCCCGAGGTGCACAGGTACGCGACCACCTCCGGCTCCACGTGCAGCACGTCGCGCGTGGCCGCGGCGAGGTGCCTGCTGTCGCTCACCAGCTGCGCCATCTCCATGCTCACCGGAACCGGTTCGTAGGGGGTGCGGGCGAGATGCAGCGACACCTCCATCGGCACCCAGCGCCACAGCTCGCGCTCGAGCGCGAGGTCGAACGGCGCGATCACGCCGATGCCGCGCTGGGCGAGCGGGCCCTCGAACGCGAGGAAGTCCAGATCCAAGGTTCAGCCTCCGGAATACGCCTGTGCCGATGCCCGTCCGGTGCTCCGGGGGTAGTCCTCGGATTGTTGACAATCATACGAGCCACTTTTACCGTGTCAATCGTGACCGCTCCGGAAAACCCCGTACTGGCAGTGCTCTGCGGGGCAGACCATCCACCGGACATGGCCGCTATCGAAGACGCGGCGGTAGTTCGTTACACCGACGAGCGCGGCCTCGCCGGTGCGCTGGCCGGGGCCGACGCGCTTTTCGTCTACGACTTCCTGTCCGGGGCCGTCCCCGGTGCCTGGCCCGCCGCGGACCGCTTGCAGTGGCTGCACATCGCGAGCGCCGGCGTCGACCCGGTGCTGTTCCCGGGGCTGCGCGAGAGCGACGTCGTGCTCACGAACTCGCGCGGGGTGTTCGACGACGCCATCGCCGAGTACGTGCTCGGCGTCGTGCTGTCGTTCGCCAAGGACTTCGCGCGTTCGCTCGACCTGCAGCGCGCCGGCACGTGGCAGCACCGCGAGACCGAGCGGATCGCCGGACGGGAGGTGCTGGTGGTCGGCACTGGACCGATCGGCAGGGCCATCGCGCGGATGCTGCGCGCGGCCGGGATGCGCGTGTCCGGGGCGGGGCGGCGGGCCCGGGTCGGGGATCCGGATTTCGGCGTCGTGCGCGAATCCGCCGGGCTGACGGGGTATCTGCCCGAGTTCGACTACGTCGTCGCGGTCGCGCCGCTCACCGACCAGACCAAGGGCATGTTCGATGCCGCCGCGTTCGCCGCGATGAAACCGTCCGCGCGGTTCGTCAACGTGGGCCGCGGCGAGCTGGTGGTCACGTCCGATCTCATCGCGGCGCTGCAGGCGGGGGAGATCGCCGGCGCCGCGCTCGACGTCTTCGAAACCGAGCCGCTGCCCGCCGAGAGTCCACTGTGGACCATGCCGGACGTTCTGCTGTCGCCGCACATGTCGGGGGACTTCCTCGGCTGGCGGCGGACGCTGGTAGAGGTGTTCGCCGGGAACTTCCGGCGCTGGCTCGCCGGGGAACCGCTCTGGAACGTCGTGGACAAACGGCTCGGCTACGTGCCGTCCGAATCGCAGGGAGGCGCCGGATGGGCGACCGGGAATTGACCGCCAGCGAACTCGTCGCCGCCTACGCCACCGGCGAACTGTCGCCGGTCGAGGCGACCAAGAGCGCCCTGCAGAACATCGAGGACCGTGACGGCGAGGTCAACGCCTACTGCCTCGTCGACGCCGAGCGCGCGCTGGAGCAGGCGAAAGCGGCCGAGGCGCGCTGGCGCGACGGGAATCCGATCGGCGCGCTCGACGGCGTCCCGGCGTCGATCAAGGACATCTTCCTCACCCAGGGCTGGCCGACGCTGCGCGGTTCCACGAGCATCCCGGCCGACCAGCCGTGGGAGGTCGACAGCCCGGTGATGGCGCGGATGCGCGAGGCGGGCCTGGTCGTGCTGGGCAAGACCACCACGCCGGAGATCGCCTGGAAGGGCGTCACCGACAGCGCGCTCGCGGGCATCACGCGCAATCCGGTGAACCCGCGGATGACGGCGGGCGGGTCCAGCGGCGGCAGCGCGGCCGCGGTCGCGGCGGCGATGGGCGAATTGTCCGTCGGCACCGACGGCGGCGGCTCGATCCGGATTCCCGCGTCGTTCTGCGGAATCGTCGGCATGAAGCCGACGCACGGCCGGGTCCCGCTGTTCCCGGCGAGCCCGTTCGGCCCGCTCGCGCACGCCGGGCCGATGGCGCGCTGCGTGGACGACACGGCGTTGCTGCTGGACGTCCTCGCGCTGCCGGACCACCGCGATCCGACCGGGCTCGCGCCGCCGATCAGCGCGTACCGCGAGGCAGTGCGGCGCGACGTGCGCGGGCTCATCGCCGCGTACTCGCCGACGCTCGGTTTCGCCGACGTGGACCCGGAAGTCGCGGCGATCGTCCAGTCGGCGGTGCAGTCCCTCGCCGACGCCGGACTGCAGGTGGAGCAGGCCGACCCCGGATTCGCCGACCCGAAGGACGCCTTCGACGTGCTGTGGTCCGCGGGCGCGGCGAAGTCCCTCGAAGCGTTCCCGCCGGGCAGCGAGTCGCGGATCGACCCGGGCCTGCTCCGCGTGTGGGAACAGGGCCGCACCTATTCCGCGGGCGACTACCTCGACGC
The DNA here is from genome assembly GCF_029087445.1 of Amycolatopsis sp. La24. NCBI lineage: Bacteria > Bacillati > Actinomycetota > Actinomycetes > Pseudonocardiales > Pseudonocardiaceae > Amycolatopsis > Amycolatopsis sp. La24. The sequence continues at coordinate 31,871 of NZ_JARACH010000024.1, read as the reverse complement.
CACCGCGGAACGCGCCGCGCTCGGCATCCTGATGGGCGAGTTCCACACCCGCTACGACGTGCTGCTCACGCCGACCGTCCCGATCCCGCCGTTCGAGGCCGGCCACGACGTGCCGCCGGGCAGCGGGATGACCGAATGGCCGGAGTGGACGCCGTTCACCTATCCGTTCAACATGACGCAGCAGCCCGCGATCAGCGTCCCGGCCGGGCGCACCGAATCGGGCCTTCCGGTGGGCCTGCAGATCGTCGGCCCCCGGCATTCGGACGACCTGGTGCTGGCGGTGGCGAAGCTGCTCGAGGAGGTCCGGCCCTGGGCCGCGCCGTGACGCCCGCTGGGGAGACTCTCGGCACGTTTCGCCGGTGACAAGCTGTGGCAGGCTGTCCCGCATGACCGAGTTCACCGCGCCCATCGACGACCGCTGGTTCGAGGACTACCCCGAGGGATCGGTGTACGAGTTCGGCGACACGACTGTCACCGAGGCGGAGATCATCGAGTTCGCCGAAAAGTACGACCCGCAGAGCTTCCACGTCGACCCGGTGGCGGCGAAGGAGGGCCCGTTCGGCGGGCTGATCGCGAGCGGCTGGCACACGTCGAGCCTGATGATGCGGATGTTCGCCGACCACTACCTGTCGTCGGTCGCGAGCCTCGGCAGCCCCGGTGTCGACGAACTGCGCTGGCCGCGTCCGGTGCGACCGGGGGACCGGCTGCGGATGCGGGCGACCGTCACCGAGGCGCGGCTGTCGAAGTCGAAGCCCGACCGCGGCCTCGTGCGCACCAAGATGGAACTGTTCAACGGCGACGACGAGCTGGTGTTCAGCGCGAGCGCGGTCAACTTCCTGTCGGTGCGACCGGTGCCGCCTGCCGGTTCGTGAGCTGCCGGATCTCCCGGCTGCACAGCGCGAGGCCGGTCGCGACGACGACCAGCACTCCGCACGTGACGAGCACCGGCTCGCGGCCGAAGTGCTGCACGAGGGGACCCGCCGCGATCTGCCCGAGCGGCATCGCGGCGATCGACCCCAGCATGTCGTAGGAATACACGCGGGCGAGCCGGTCCGGCGGGACGTGTTCCTGCAGCGAAACGTCCCAGGCGACGCTGAACTGCTCCATCGCCAGCCCGGCCACCAGCATCGCGATCAGCGCCGGGACGAGCGACGGCCACCAGCCGAGCGTCAGTGCCGGCAGCGCGTCCATCGTCACCAGAGCCACCCCGATGAACAAGGCGTGCCGCGGTTGCCAATGCGCGGCGACGAGCCCGCCGAGCAGCGCGCCCGCGGTCTGCATCGCCAGCGCCAGTCCCCAGCCGGACCGCCCGAACGTCTCGTCCGCCACCACCGGCCCGATGACCGTGAGCGCGCCGAACCCGGCGGCGTTGACGACGGCGAACTGCGCCACCACCGCCCACACCCAGGTACGGGACCGGAATTCGTGCCATCCGGCGATCAGATCGGCGATCGGCCTGCTGCCCGGCGCTCGTTCGGCGCGCGGCAGCCGGACCGCGTGGTAGGCGAGCGCGGCGGCGAAGAACAGCAGCGCGTTGACCGCCAGCGCCCAGCCGGATCCGACCGCCGCCACCGCGACCCCGGCGACTCCGGCCCCGGCGATGCGACCGCCGTTGACCAGCAGCCGCAGCAGCGCGTTCGACGGGGCCAGCAGGTCGCGCGGCACGGTCTGCGGGGTGATCGCCGCCGACGCGGGCAAGGACATCGCCGAGACCGCGCCGTTGACCACGCTCAGCGAGATCAGGAACGGGACCGAGGAGAATCCACAAAGGACACTCGCGGCGATCAGGGCCTGGCTGAGCCCGGCCGCGATCTCGGTGCCCTGGAGGATCACCGCGCGCGGCAGCCGGTCCGCGAGCACGCCGCCGAAAAGCAGCAGCAGCACGTTCGCGAGCGACCGCGCCCCGACGACCAGCCCGAGATCGACCGCCGACCCGGTGCGGTCGAGCACCGCGAACGCGAGCGCGACCGGAGCGACCGAATTGCCGAAGGTGCCGAGCGTCCGCCCGGCGGCGAGGGCACGGAAACTGCGGTGCCGCAACGGCTCCAGGAGGCTCACCGGCCGAGCCTCCCGCGGCTGTCAATCGAATAACCACGCCGTCTCCGGCGCCATCCAGTGCCCGGGCTACCCCCGCGTCGCGAACTCCAGTTCGGCGAGCGCGGTGTCCAGATGCGTCAGGATCCGCTGCAGATGCGGGACACTGCGCCGGCATCCGGTGACGCCGAAGTCGAGATTGTCCCCGTTGCTGGTCAGCGTGATGTTCAGGGCTTGCCCGTCGAGCAGTACCGACGCCGGGTAGATGCCGTCGAGCGCCGCGCCGTTCCAGTACATCTGCTTGCGCGGGCCGGGCACGTTCGAGATGACCAGGTTGAACGGCGGCCGCGTGTTGCCGACGACCCCGGGGATCGGCGACGCGCCCAGTTGGGCCACGTTGATCCCGGACAACAGCAGCGTCTGCAGCGGCGACAGCTGCGAAAACAGCTTCTTGCCGTTCGACATCGACTCCGAGATCGCGGCCAGCCGCTGCGCCGGATCGGTCAGGTCGGTGGCGAGGTTGCACAGCAGCGCGCCGATGTTGTTGCCGGTCGCGTCTCCGGAGTCGCGGCGGCGCAGCGACACTGGGACCATCGCGACCAGCGGCGCGTCCGGCAGCGCGCTCTGTTCGATCAGATAGTCGCGCAGCGCGCCGGCACACATCGCGAGCACCACGTCGTTGCGGGACACGCCCGCGGCCGTCGCGACCTCGCGCACCCGGTCGAGCGGCCAGGACTGCGCGGCGAACCGGCGCGCGCCGCCGATCGGCACGTTCAGCATCGTCTTAGGCGCCTGCATCGGCAGCGTGAGCCGGTGCTCGCGGAACGCCTCGCGCGCCACCTTCGCCGCGGCCGGCGCGATGCCCGCGACCTGCTCGAACGTCTTGCCCACGAGGGCGAACGGCGACGCGGAGGCACGGCCGTTGCGGTTTGCGGCCGGCTTGTCGCGCGAACCCCACGGAGGCGGGCAGTCCAGGTCAGCGGGGTCGTCCGACAGCGTGCCCTGCAGATGCCGCAGCGCCGAAACGCCGTCCATCAGCGCGTGGTGGATCTTGGAGTACACCGCGAACCGGCCGTCGCGCAGTCCTTCGATGAGGTGCGTTTCCCACAGCGGCCGGTGCCGGTCGAGCAGCGTGCTGTGCCAGCGCGAGGTGAGTTCGAGCAGTTCGCGGATCCGGCCCGGCTGCGGCAGCGCGGAGTGCCGGAAGTGGTAGTCGAGTTCCAGATCGGTGTCGCGCGACCAGCGCACGTGCCCGACGGTGTTCACCGGACGGCTCGGCCGCATCCGGAACACGCCGCGCATGTTGTCCGATTCGAGCAGGGAGCGGCGGAGGTCGCGCAGATAGTCGTCGCCCGCGCCGTCGGGTTTGCGGAACAGCTGGAGCCCGCCTACGTGCATCGGGTGCTCGCGGGTCTCGACCATCAGGAACATCGAGTCGGTCACCGGCATCAACGGCATTCGGCCACCCCTTTCCGCTGCCGCGGGGACCTCGGCGTCCCCGGCACCCGGAGTGTACGCACGAAAAAGGCGGCGCCTCAGATCTCGCGGCCGGACGGGGGACAGCGGGGCCGCGCGGCGATGACAACCCCTGTCCGGTGACGTTGTCTGCAGCTGCTTACGCGAGGCGGATACCATCGCTGGCGTGGCAGGACGGACTGGAGCTCAGCAGCTGGGGGACGCGCTCACGGCTCTCGGGACCGAGGTGGTGTTCGGCCTGCCGGGAGTCCACAACCTGCCGCTGTGGGAGGCGTTGGCGGACACCGGGATCCGGCTCGTCAACGTCCGGCACGAACAGACCGCGGGGTACGCCGCCGACGGTTATGCGCGCAGGACGGGAAAACTCGGCGTCGCGCTCGTGACCACCGGACCCGGCGCGGCGAACACGCTCGGCGCGGTCGGCGAAGCGATGGCGTCCGCGGCTCCGGTGCTGGTGATCGCCACGGACATTCCGTCGACGCTGCGCCGTCCGGGTGTCGTGCGCGGAGTGCTGCACGAAACCTCCGATCAGCAGGCGATGTTCGCCCCGGTGACGAAAGCCGGTTTCACGGTGCACCGCGCGGACCAGATCGCCGCGACGTTGCACCGCGCCGCCCGGCTCGCGCTGATGCCGCAAAGCGGTCCGGTGTATTTGGGCATTCCGACCGATTTCCTCCGCGAGACCACGCCGCCGCGTGAACCGCCCGCGCCGCCCGCCGAGCGCGTGCTCGACCTGCCGGATCTGCCGCGCGCGGCGGAGCTGCTGGCGTCCGCGCGCCGTCCGCTGATCTGGGCGGGCGGCGGCGCGTTGCGCTCCGAAGCGGGCGAAGCGATCGGGCATCTCGCTGAACGGCTGGCCGCGCCGGTGGTCACCACCTTCGGCGCGCGCGGCCTGCTTCCGCCCGAACATCCTTGCCTGGCCCCGAATCCGGTGCACGCGCCGGAGGTCGGCCAGCTGTGGGACGAGGCCGACGTGGTGCTCGCGATCGGCACCGATTTCGACGGCCTGATGACGCAGAACTGGCAGATGCCCGCGCCGCCGAAGCTGATCGCGATCAACGTCGACGCGGGCGACGCGGCGAAGAACTACCGTCCGGACGTCACCCTGGTCGGCGACGCCCGCCGCGTCGTCGAATCCCTGCATCCGGATACGCGGCCCGGCCTGGACGAACTGACCGCGCGGCTGGCCGGGATCGGTCGCCGGGTGCGCAGGCGCATCCGCGACGAGGAACCGCAGGCCGCCGATTTTCTGTCCACTTTGGAGGAAGTGCTCCCGGCGGACGGGACGATCGTCACGGACATGTGCGTCGCCGGATACTGGATCGGCGGCTTCCACCGGGTCCGCGCGCCGCGGCGGCTGGCGTACCCGATGGGCTGGGGCACGCTCGGCTACGGCTTCCCGGCGTCGCTCGGCGCGGGCGCGGCGGCCGAGGCGGCGGGCGGCGGGCGCGTCCTGTGCGTCACCGGCGACGGCGGTTTCCTTTACGCGGTAGGGGATTTGGCGACGCTCGCCGAGGAACAGCTGCCGGTGACGGTCGTGGTCGTCGACGACGGGGGTTACGGCATGCTGCGCTTCGACCAGGACCAGGAAGGACTGCCGCACCGCGGGGTCGACTGGGACAGCCCGGATTTCGTCGGACTGGCCCGTTCGTTCGGCGTGCACGCGGACCGGGTGTCCGGCTTCGGCCGCGCGTTCCGCCGTCTGCTGAGCGAATTCGTCGAATCGGACGAGCCGAACGTGCTGGTGGTGCGCGCGAAACTGAAGCCGCCGCTGAACACTTCGCCGCGCTGGTACCGCAAACCGCGCGGCTGAGCTATCCGCCGTCCCGCAGGGAACTGGCCATGCTCCGCAGGATCCGGAACGCGTCCGCCTGCTCGGCCTCGGTCAGCCCGGACAGCATCCTGACCTCGACAGCCCGGACCGCGGCGCTCGCCTTCTCCAGGCTCCGCCGTCCGCGCGGCGTGAGCCGGGCGGGAAGGGCCTTCCCGACGGGCGCTTCCGCGGGCCTGGTCACGTAACCGTCCCGCTCCAGGGCCTGGAGCAGCACGTTCATCGACTGCCGGGTCACGAACGTGCCGCGCGCGAGTTCGGAATTCGACAGGCCCGGCCGCTGCGCCAGCAGTTCGAGACAGGAGTAGTGCGTCACCGTCATCCCGAGCGGACGCAGCACCTCCTCCATGGCCGCCCGCAACGCGCTCGACGTCTCTTTCAGCAGGTAGCCCAGCGACTTGTCCAGGTCGACCCCAGCGCCGTCTTGACTCATGTCAGGATTCTGACATACAGTGGCTCGTGTCAGAAACCTGACACGAAGAAAAGGAGCAGCACCGTGCCCGCCATCGGCCCCGATTTCCTCTCCCTCCAGGCGCGTGACCTGGACGCTTCCCAGGCGTTCTACGAGCGCTACCTCGGCCTCGTCCGCTCGCCGGCCGGGCCGCCGCACGCCGTCGTCTTCGAGACGAAGCCGATCGCGTTCGCCCTCCGCGAGGTCGTTCCCGGCACTGACCTCGCCTCCGTCGCGCAGCCCGGCATCGGCGCCGCGATCTGGCTGCTCGCCACCGACGTCCAGGCCATTCACGACGCGCTCGTCGCCGACGGGCACCCCATCGTCTCCGCGCCGATCGACGGTCCCTTCGGCCGCACGTTCACCTTCGCCGACCCCGACGGCTACCACGTCACCCTCCACGACCGTGGCTGAGGCGAGCACCCTCGTTTTCGGGGCTACCGGAGCACTCGGCCAGCACGTCCTGGACGCGCTGGCCGAGCGGGGCAGGAGTCCCGAGACGATCACCGCGGCCGGACGCAACCCGGCGCGTCTCGCGGAACTCGCGTCCGCCGGGTTCCGTGCCGCGTCCGTCGACCTGTCGGATGAGGCGGGCGTCGCGGACCTGGTCGCGCGGCATTCGGACATCGTGTTGATCTCGGGCCGCGACGAGAATCGCCTCGCGCAGCACGAGTCGGTCATCAAAGCCGCGAAGAACGTCCGGCGCATCTACTACACCAGCGGGGTCCGAGCCGACGACGATCGGTTCGAGATCAACGCGGACCACCGGGCGACCGAGAAGGCCCTTGTCGAGTCCGGCGTGCCGTACACGATCCTGCGGAACACTTGGTACATCGAGAACTACGTCCAGTCGCTGGCTGGCCCCCGCTTCACCGGCGTTCTCGCCGCGGCGACCGGTGACGCCGTTGTCGCGGCAGCCAGCCGGAAGGATCTGGCCGAGGCGTTGGCCGTCGTGGTCACCACCGAAGGGCACGACAACGTCACGTACAACCTTTCCGGCGACACGGACTTCACCTACGCCGACATTGCCGAAGCGATGTCGGTGGTGCTGGAGCGGGAAGTCGCCTATCAGCTGGTCACTCCCGAGGAATTGCGGGCGCTGCTCCGCAAAACAGGCATGGCAGACGAGATGGCCGACTTCCTGGTCAGCCTGGACGAAACCATTGCTGCCGGGGTTTTCGCGCGGGTCGGTGACGATCTTTCCCGGCTCCTCGGCAGGCCGACGTCCGGTCTGGTCGAAGGGCTGACGGAAAAGTGAACGCCGCGGCCCAGCGTTTCTGGATCAACACCGTCAGCCTCGACCACGTGGAAGCCGCCGTCGAGGGCGGCTTCACCCAGGCGGATCACGGTGCGGGCAAACGCCTTCGCCAGCCGCGCCCCGGCGACGAGATGATTTTCTACTCGCCGCGCACGAGCTTGCAGGGCGGCTCGCCGGTCCGGCAGTTCACCGCGTGGGCCACCATCACCGGTGAAAAGCCTTACCAGGCCTACGTCAGCGACGACTTCCGGCCGTGGCGGCTCGCGGCTTCCTTCCACGCTTGCACGCGGGTGGACGCGAAGCCGCTGGTCGGCCAGTTGTCGTTCGTCACCGACCCGGCGCATTGGGGCCTGCCATTTCGCCGCGGCTTGTTTCCCGTGCCACAGCAGGATTTCGCGACGATCCTCGCGCGGATGACCGCGTGAAGTCAGCTGTGGTGCGCGTCCGCGTCCCAGCTGAGGAACGCGTCCAGCGTCGCTGACCGGTGCGCCCGCGCGCAGTGCTCGATCCATTCGGCGCCGGAACCGGAGCGGATCAGGTCCAGCAGTTGGTCGTGTTCGGCGACGGAGGCGAGCGCGCGGGCGGGCACGAACGAGAAGGTCGAATCGCGGATCGTGGCGAGCTGGGCCCAGCCCTTTTTGACGAGGTCGACCAGGCTCGGATTGGGGCAGCGGGTGTAGAGCACCTCGTGGAACTCGTGGTTGAGCCTGGTGAATTCGACCGGTTCGAGCTGGTCGAGACCGGCGCGCATCCGGTCGTTGAGTTCGCGTGCCTCGGCGAGGTCGTCGGCCGTCAGATGCGGCGCGGCGAGCGCGGTCGCCGCGCTTTCCACGATCGCGAGCATCTGCATCGTGTGCTCGTAGCCGACCGGATCGATCGCCGCGACGGTCGCGCCGACGTTGCGTTCGAAGTGCACGAGGCCCTCGGCCTGCAGCAGCCGCACCGCTTCCCGCACCGGGACCGTGCTCACGTCGAATTCCTTGGCCAGCGAACCCAGGACGAGCCGGTGCCCGGCCGGGTATTCGCCCGCGGTGATCCGGGACTTCAGCACTTGATACGTGTGCTGGCTTTTGCTCAGCCCCGCCTGCTCGTGCGTGGTGGACATCCCTGTCGCCTCCCCTTCGCCACCCGCCGCGGCGGGGTGTCCAGGCAACCGTAACCGGTCCGTTCGCTCTGCTAAATAATATACTATCTGCTCGCTGTGGCCACGGGCTGGAATCAGTGAGCACGCTGCCAGTTTCGACCAATGTAGACAAAAGTCCTGCTCAGTTACCTGATTGAGGCTTGTCGGGATGGCAGCTGATTATATACGATCTGGCTCGGCCTGAAGCACTGTCAGCAGGGGAGGCGCGATGCCGCGCACGTCCGGGATCAGCAGAGAGCACCGCCGCGTCGTCCTGGCGGCGATGGTCGGCACGACTATCGAATGGTTCGACTTCTTCATCTACGCGATCTGCGCCGGATTGGTGTTCGCGACGCAGTATTTCGCGGTCCTCGGCAAGGACGCGCTGATCGTGTCGTTCGCGACGGTCGGCATCAGCTTCTTCTTCCGCCCGATCGGCGCGGTGATCGCCGGACATCTCGGCGACCGCCTCGGCAGGCGCGCGATGCTGATCCTCACCCTGCTGCTGATGGGGATTTCGACCGTGCTGATCGGCCTGGTGCCGAACACCGCGTCGATCGGGGTGTGGGCGCCGATCATCCTGGTGCTGCTGCGCATCGTGCAGGGGCTATCGGCCGGCGGCGAATGGGGCGGTGCGGCACTGCTCGCGGTCGAGCACGCGCCTGCCGAGCGGCGTGGGCTGTACGGTGCGTTCCCGCAGATCGGCGTGCCGATCGGGCTGCTGCTGGCCAACGGCGTCCTCGCGCTGGTCACCGCGCTGACCTCGCCGGAGCAGTTCCTGGCGTGGGGCTGGCGGATCCCGTTCCTGCTGAGCGTGGTGCTGATCGTCGCCGGACTGATGATCCGGTCGCGGGTCGCGGAAAGCCCGGTGTTCGAGGAGGTCCGAGAGAAGAAGGCGCGGTCGAGCATGCCGCTGGTGCAGTTGTTCCGGCACCACTGGAAGCTGGTCGTCGCGGGCGCGCTGCTGTTCGCGGCCAACAACGCCGTCGGGTACATGACCACCGGCGGATACGTGCAGTCGTACGCGACGAAGACCCTGCACCTCGGCCGGTCGACCGTGCTGATCGCGGTGATGCTGTCCGCGGTCGCCTGGCTGGTGAGCACGCTCGTCGGCGGCTGGCTCGCGGACCGGATCGGCCGCGTCCGCACTTACCGGATCGGGTTCGTCATCCAGCTGGCGTGGATGTTCCCGTTCTTCGCGCTGATCAACACGGCCAACGTCGGACTGCTCCTGGTGGCGCTGTTCCTGTTCTCGGTCGGGCTCGGGTTCACCTACGGCCCGCAGTCGGCGCTGTACGCGGAGATGTACCCGACGACAGTCCGCTACAGCGGCGCGGCGATCTCGTACGCGATCGGCGCGGTGCTCGGCGGGGCGTTCGCGCCGACCATCGCCGAAAGCCTGCAGACCAGCACCGGCACGGTCTACGCGGTCGGCGGCTACCTCGCCGTGATGACTCTGATCGGCCTGGTCACCAGCTTCTTCGTCAAGGACCGGAAGGGCGCGTCGCTGAGTTCCGCGCCTTCGAGCGCACAGGCAACCACCGTCGAAAACGTCTGAGCGGGGGCGCGCGATGCGGACCCAGACCCGAAGCGACTACTGCGCGTGGCTCGACGCGGCCGCCCGGGAAGCGCACGACGCGATCAACCGGATCCACGTCGAGGCTTACGCCGATCTGGTCCGCGCCGCCGAGTTGTACAAGGGCGAGCTGGCCTGCCGCCGTCCGGCGCGGCGGCAGGCGCCTGGTCTGCCCGGCCGGGGTCAGCGCCATCGGAGCCATCGGGCCCACGGGCTGCGGGGTTCCGCGATGGCGCGCGTCGAGGGGTCGCGGTTCGCCGATCCCCGGCCGGGCGGGTAGAAAGGGCGGCGGCGGCCGGTCGCCGCTCCCCGCGGCGCCGGCCGGTTGAGCCGACCCCGAGGAGGAGCAATGCCGGACCAGCAGCCGAACCCGCTGTGGCACCCGTTCGCGGACATGGGCGCGGTCGACGGAAACCGGTTCGTGGTGACCCGCGGCGAGGGGTCCTATGTCTGGGACGACGCGGGCCGCCGTTACTTCGACGCCTCCGCGTCGCTGTGGTACTCGAACCTCGGGCACGGCCGCCCCGAGATCACCCGCGCGGTGACCGAGCAGCTGGAGAAGCTCGACGCGTACAACCTGTTCGGCGGCGTCGCGAACGAACCGGCACTGAAGCTGGCTTCGCGGCTGTCCGAGCTGGCTCCGGTGCCGGGGTCGAAGGTGTTCCTCGGCTCGGGCGGCGGCGACATGGTGGACACCGCGGTGAAGATCGCGCGGTCCTACTTCGTCCACACCGGACGCCCGGAGAAGACCCACGTCATCAGCCGCACCCAGGGCTACCACGGCACGCACGGATTCGGCACCGCCGCGGCCGGGATTCCGGCGAACGCGGAGGGCTGGGGTCCGCCCGCCGCGGATTTCTCGCAGGTGCCGTATGACAACGCGGCGGCGCTGGAGCAGGAGATCCTCCGTGTGGGGCCGGAACGGGTGGCCGCGTTCTTCTGCGAACCGGTCATCGGCGCGGGCGGCGTGCTGCTTCCGCCGGACGGCTACATCGAGGAAGTGGCGGCGATCTGCCGCAAGCACGAGGTGCTGTTCGTCGCGGACTGCGTGATCTGCGCGTGGGGCAGGCTCGGCACCTGGTACGGCATCGACCGCTGGTCGGTGCAGCCGGACCTGGTGACCACGGCGAAGGGCGTGACGAGCGGGACGATCCCGCTCGGCGTGCTGCTGGTCGCGCCGCACGTGGCGGAGCCGTTCTTCACCGGCCGTCCGGGCGCGCCGATCCTGCGCCACGGCGCGACGTACGCCGGGCACCCGGTCGCCTGCGCCGCGGCGAACGCGACGCTGGACATCTACGAGCGCGACGACATCATCCCGCGCGGCAAGGCACTGGAGAAGCCGCTCGCGGACGCGCTGTCCGGTGCGGTCGGGCACCCCGCGGTGGCGGAGGTCCGGGCCGGGCTGGGATTCCTGGCCGCGGTGGAACTCGCGCCGGACCTGCTGGCCGCGGACCCGGGTGCGCCCGGGAGGCTGCACAAGTTCCTGCTCGAGGAGGGCGTGATCGTGCGCTCGCTCGGCAAGGGGATGGCGGTGTCGCCGCCGCTGGTCGCCGAAGAGGCGGAAATGGACCTGCTGGCCACGGCCGTCCCGCGGGCCTTGGACCGGTTGCTGAAGAACTGACGCTCTTACGACACTGCGGCGGCGCCGGGGTTTCCGGTGCCGCCGCAGTTGTCTGTCTACAAAGGACTACTTACAGGAGAGCGTCCCGGTGCGCAGCGCGTGGTTGTCGTCGTTGCCGTCGTCGGACCACACGACCTGCTTGCTTCCGTTCGCGCAGGTCGGCGAGATGGCGAAGCCCTCGTTGTTGTAGTTCGCCATCCCGGACGGGCGGTCGTACTGCGCGGTGGCCGCGAACGCGCCCTTGGAGTTGACGTCGAGCGTGCTGGTGCGGCCCTTGCAGGTGTTGTCGCATTCGGCCCACAGGTGGCCGGTCGACGGTTCGTACTCGAGGTCCATGATCGCCGGGAACCCGCTGTCGATGGTGGCGACGCGCGTGTACTTGCCCCCGGACTGGTCGAGCGCGTACGCGTAGACCTTCCCGTTGTCCTCGAGCCCGACGAAGTACAGGCCGGTCCCGTGGTTCGGGTAGCTCGCCGGGTTGTAGGCGGCTTTCGTGTGCTCGTCCCGGAATTTGTGCGCGGTGAGCGCCGAGTCCGGGACCCAGGAGATGGCCTCGAGGCCCTTGTTGGGCTCGACCGACGGCAGGTCGGAGGTGAGGTCCCACTCCCCGGTCGCGTTGAGCGACTTGCCCGATCCCGAGGTCGCGTACCGAAGCACGGCGGGCTTGCTCGTGTCGCCGTCGTCGTTGTCGCGCTCGGTGGCGGTGAAGACGCCGTCCGGGGTGAAGACGACCCCTTCGGCGTCCGGGTCGCCGCTGCCGTCGGAGTAGTGCATGGACTTGCCCTCGGACCAGCCGTTGGCGGTGTCGGGCCGCCACTTGGCGCCGTCCTGGACGAGCCGGTACAGGGTGCTGGGGCCGTTCTTCACCGCCCACAACACGGTGGGCGATTCGTACGACACGCCGCTGAGGTTGCTGCCGAAAACCCCGGAGTCGTCGGCGATGGCCACCTTCGACCCGCCAGGCCACGCCGTAGCCTTCGGGGCAGCCGCCGGCGCCGCGTGAGCCGCACCGGCCCCGACCGCGAGCGCGAGGACCGCCAACGCGACGGTGCCCCGGATCTTTCCACGCCGACTGTTTCCCCGCAGATGTGTTCCACGCTGGTGCGCAAGCAAAGGAGCCGCTCCTTCTGTCCGTCGGGCACGGATCGCAGGACCGTGCCGAGGTGGTCGCTGCTGACAAGCGGCGGTCCCGCAGACGCGGGACTTACAGCAGTGGGTGATCGACAGTGGAGCACACAGCGTGGCCGGTAAGCAACAAACAGCAGGTGACGTTGTCCCGCTGACCGGCACGACGGTGGTGTGTCGGTCGATTACCGTGCTGTCGACGGGCAAACGGCCTCTCGGGGAGGTTTCCGGGCGGCGGTTGAGTGGTGACCGGGTGAGGTCCGCTTGGCGACGGTCACCGGACAGTTCGGTGACCTTTGCGCGGGGTTGCCGGGACAGTTGCTCGGGGACCGTCGCCGAGTGGGGGCCGTGTCAGACGGATGGCCGCTGCGCCGCTCGCTGCGCGGCGGTCTCCGGACGGCAACTGCCGGGCGTCACCGGGAGTGCCGCCGGTCGCCGGGCGGGAAACGCCGGGAACCGCCGGTGAAAGCGGCCCATCACTGGGCTGCGATCGCGCGGAGCCGCCGGGCGGTGCCGCCGGTCGCTGGACGGCGATCACGGGATGCCATCGGAGAGGATCGCCGATAGCCGGGCGACGATCGCCGGGGAGCAGTCGGGGGAGTGGCACCGGTCGCGGGGCGGCAATCACCGGGGGCCGTCGAGCCTTCGGCGCCAGCCGCCCGTTGCCGGGCCCCAATCACTGGAAGCCGTCGAGCTGCCGGTGACAGCCGCCCGCTGCCGGGCCGCACTCACCGGGAGCCGTCGAGGCACCGCCGAAAGCCGCCCATCGCCGGAGCCGCGCTCACCGAGCCACAGTCCGCCACACCGGCACGTTGACGACCGCCGCGGGCATCCCCGGAGCGCCGCTGTCCCCGGGGACGATCGTGAACCGCCACTTGTCCACTCCGCCGCCCATGATTTCGGCATAGCGGCGGGCACCGTCCGCGTTCGCGAAGCGGACCTGCTGACCACTGGCGAGGTGGGTGATCTTGACCGCCACACTGCCTCCTGGGGATCGATCGACGGACACGTTCTGCCTGGGTGCCGGCCCGCGGAGCTTCCCCCTCCGGGGCCGGCCCATCCAGTAGAACACGTGTTCGATTCCCGCGGCAATCCAGGTCCCCCTCCCGAGCGACCCACGCGCGGCTGACGCGGGAAGACCGCCAGCCCGGCAAGGAAAACCCGCGAGACATCGTCGGGTTGGCCGACGAGGCGAGCGGCGGCGAGTGAAGTTCCGGCAGCGGCCGGAGCGAGTCGGTAGCGTCGCGAGCTCGCTTGCCCCAACGCGGGACTGTCGGACTGATCCGGGCGCGGGCGACCCCAACGGAATCAGCCCGAACAGCGCCGAAACCGCTTACCCCACACCAGAAACGCGGGCAGGCCGCATCATCGCCACCCGAGGCCACCGGTCCAGCCCCCGTGCGATCTCCGCTCGCCGGATCTCCCGCAGTGCTGGACCCTGCTCCTCGTCGGCCAGGACGCGGAATCCGAGCCGCTCGTAGTAGGGCGCGTTCCACGGCACCTCGGCGAACGTCGTCAGCGTCAGCCCGGACAGCCCGCACTCCGCGGCCCATGCCCCGACCGTCTCGATCAGCGCCCGCCCCAATCCGCGGCGCGCGTGGCTCGGCAGCAGCGAAACCTGTTCCACATGCCCGAAACCGTCGACCTCCTCGGCGAGCACGTACGCCGCGATCGTCCCGCCGTCGTCCCAAACCCAGCAGCGGCCCGCGGACTGGAACACCGAGAGCTCGTCGACCGAAGGCGGTGCGTCATCGGCGATCTCGGCCATGCCGACCGTCCGGAACGGTTCTCCGGCAGCACGTTCGAGGTCAGGCAGCGCAGGAAGATCGGCGGGGACAGCGAGACGGATCACCGGCCCGACTTTACGGCTACACGGAGTACTCGGAAATCGCTTTTGCGATCTGCCCGGCGTAACCGCGCAACGCCATGATCGCCCGTTCGCGCTCCGCGTCGCCGATGCGGGTGGCCGGTCCGACGAACGTCAGCACGCTCGGCCGGTGCCGGTCGACGTCGACGGGCACCGAGCAGCACCACACGCCGTCCTCGATCTCGCCCCAGCTCTGCACGTAGCGGTTGGCCAGCGCGTCCTTGAGGTCGTCGCGCACCTCGGCGCCGCGTTCCGCGGAGATCCGGGCGACCTGGCGCTCGCGTTCGCCGTCGGGAAGGAGGGCGAGCAGCATCTTCCCGGTCGCGCCGACGCCGAGCGGGGTCGAATGCCCCGGCTGGAATGTGAACCGCATCGGGCGGTCGCATTCCACCCGGTCGCTGCACACCGCGACGTCGCCGAAGTGCTGGAAAAGCAGCACGGTCTCGCCGAGTTCGCGCACCGCCTCCTCCATCAGCGGCCGCGCCACCCTGGCCAGGTCGTTCGCGAGCCGGGCAGCGCGCGCGAGCGGCATGACCCGGCTGGTGAGGTGGTACCGCCCGGACCGCGACTCCTCGAGCAGCTGCAGCTCTTTCAGCAACTGCACGTAGCGGTAGGTGGTGGCGACCGGGCTGCCGACCACCTCGGCGAGTTCCGCCACGCTGGCCTCCCAGCGCTGTTCGGTGAACGACAACAGCAACTGGAGCACTTTCCGGGAACTGTTGGCGCCGGCCGTGCGACGGAGTCCGGGTTCAGACATCCTGAAACCTCTCCGTAGGAGCACCGAATTCAGTCACGAACGCGTCGGTAAATTACCACAGGTCACGGTTTTCCTGACACAGCGAGAAACGGCGTGAGCAATCCGGGAACGGCGGCGTCGGCGAGCGCGAGCCCGGCGCCCTGCTCCACGTCGAGCACGCGGTAGTGCCCGCGACCGGCGGCGACCGGGGCGATGACGGTGACCAGCCCGGCCCGCCGCTGGAACAGCGACTGCTGCACGACGATCCCGGTGAGCCGGTCACGCCGGACCGCGACCGTAGCCCTGGCCAGCGACCCGGAACGGGTCACCAGATACCGGCCGGTGATCGCGTGGCCGAGCGAGCGGTACCGGTCGAAGCCGACCAGCACCGCGAACGGCAGCAGCACCAGCGCGGCCTGCCACGGCCATTCCGGCAGCACATCGAGCCGGGCCAGCGCGAACAGCGCGGCCGAAAGCGCCAACACAGCGAACACAGCGCGGGTGATCCGGCGGGTCAGCGCGCGCCGCGAATGCCGCACGAGGGGGACATTCGCGAAGTCCTCGCCGAGCACCTCGCTCGCGATCTCCCGGGCTTTCCCGGCCGGAGCCGGCGGCAGCAGCAGGCCGCCGCCGCGGTCCGCGCCCTTGCCTTCGCGCAGTCCGGCCGCGACCGCGACGCATTTCGCGCCGCCGACCATCCGCAGCGGCAACGGTTCCTTGATCTCGACGCCGCGCAACCGGTCTTCCTCGATCGACACCGACCGCGTCGTGATCAGCCCGCGTCGGATGTGCAGCGTGCCGCCGGGTTCGCGGGTGAGCCGGAAGTTCCAGAACGACAACACGTATCCGCCGACCGACAGCACCGACACCAGCACGAGCAGCCCGGCCGCGGCCAGCACCACGGTGAGCCAGACCGGTTGTTCAAGCGCGCGTGCGGTGAGGTCGCGGAGCGGCCCAAAACTCGTCGGATCGA
Source organism: Amycolatopsis sp. La24 (assembly GCF_029087445.1). Classification (NCBI taxonomy): domain Bacteria; kingdom Bacillati; phylum Actinomycetota; class Actinomycetes; order Pseudonocardiales; family Pseudonocardiaceae; genus Amycolatopsis; species Amycolatopsis sp. La24. The sequence goes on along the minus strand of NZ_JARACH010000024.1, from coordinate 15,800 downwards.
AGTGCAGTTCGTGCGCGAAGTGATAGACCGTGCCGAGGATCGCGGCGACCACCGCGAGTCCGGACAACGTGAACGGTGCGTAGCGCACCCAGCGTTTGTCGACCTCGGCGACGAGCGACTCGGGCGGTTGCGCCGCTTCGGTTTCCGCCGGTTTCCGGTGCAGCAACAGGGTCCGCAGCCGCTGCGCTTCGGCGCGGGTGACCGCGTCGAGGACCAACTGGTCCTTGCCCGGACCTTTTCCGTGATCATGGCGTCCGGTACCGATTCGTACCGCAGACAGCGAGAAAAGCCGATGTTTCGGTTCCGAAAGCACGTCTACGGTACGGATTCGATCGAGCGGAATCGCGCGTTGCTTGCGCAGCAGCAATCCGGTGTGCCATTCGATCTGGGTCGCGGTGACGCGATAGCGCGAGGTGAGGCAGTGCGAAATGCCGACGCCGATCGTCACCGCGGTGGCGACGAGACCGATCCACTGCCAGTAGTTCCCGTGGCCGAGCACGAGCGCGCCGACGAGCACCGGCAGCGACTTCACCAGGTCGAGAACCGGGCGGATCAACAACATCCGGCGATCGAGACGATGCCAGGGCACGTCGCCGGCGCCTTCGGCCGAGACGGGCGCGGAGGGTGCGGTCGCGTTCACGTCGCGTCCCCGCGCACGGCCTGGGTGGTGCGGGTCAGCTCGTCGGCGAGCGCGACCGCGACGTCGCGGTCGAGTCCGGAGATGCGCAGCGGCCCGGCGGCGGACGCGGTTGTGACGGTGAGCCGGGCCAGCCCGAACAGCTGCTCCAGCGGGCCGCGTTCGACGTCGACCGTCTGGATCCGCGAGATCGGCGCGATCCGCCACTCCTGCTTCAGCCAGCCGGACTGGGTGTAGACGGCCTCGCCGGTGACTTCCCAGCGGTGCACGCGGTAGCGCCACTGCGGCATGACGAGCAGATGCAGCGGGGCCAGCACGCAGGAGAGCAACAGCGTCACCGTGAGCCACGACGGCGGATCGTCCGCGGTCGCGACCACCACCGCCTGCACCGCGAGCACGAGCAGCCAGCCCGCCCCCGCGGACGCCGCCCAGTGGCCGATCGCCCGGCGGCTCACCCGGTGTTCGGGCGGGCGCAGCCGCAGTTCAAGCGTGGTGGATTCCTCGATGTTCACGTGCTCAGAGTGCCTGAGCGCGGGGGTCGATGCCCACGACAAGTGTCACGATGCCCCGATCCGGGGTGGCTGGTGAGTGCGGGGCGTTACTATTTCGGCCGCGCGCGGGATGGATTCGCAGCCGGGCCGCGTTGTATCGCGTACGTCCGTGCAAGCGAGCAGCAGGAGGATCCGGTGGGACTCGATCCCGAGGAACTGTACGAGGTGGACTCGGACGTCCCCGACCTGGACGGAGCGGTGCTTCTGCACTTCTTCGAGGGCTTCATGGACGCGGGGTCGGCCGGGCAGCTGGTCACTGACCACCTTGCCGGTGAGGTGGAGAACCGGATCATCGCGCGGTTCGACGTCGACCGGCTCATCGACTACCGGTCGCGCCGCCCGTCGATGATCTACGCGGTCGACCACTGGGAGGAATACGAGGCCCCCGAGCTGGTCGTGCGCCTGCTGCACGACGACGACGGCATCCCGTTCCTGCTGCTGTCCGGCCCCGAGCCGGACCGCGAATGGGAGCTGTTCGCCGCCGCCGTGCGGCAGCTGGTGGAACGCTGGGGCGTGCGGCTCACCGTCGGGTACCACGGGATCCCGATGGGCGCCCCGCACACGCGCCCGCTCGGCGTCACCGCGCACGCGACCCGCGAGCACCTGGTCGGCGAGCACCAGCCGCTGCCGAACCGCATGCAGGTCCCGGGCAGCGCCGCCGCGATGCTCGAGTACCGCTTCGGCGAATGGGGCCACGACGCGATGGGCTTCGCCGCGCACGTGCCGCACTACCTGGCGCAGTCGACCTACCCGGCCGCCGCGCTGACGATCCTCGACTCGATCGGCAAGGCCACCGGCCTGCGCCTGCCCGACGGCGAACTCCGCACCGCGGCCGAGGTGGCCAAGGCGGAAATCGACCGTCAGGTGGCCGAATCCGAGGAATCCGCCGACGTGGTGCGCGCGCTGGAACGTCAGTACGACACGTTCACCGAAGCGTCCGGGCACAGCCTGCTCGCCGAATCGCAGGAACACATGCCGACCGCGGACGAACTGGGCTCGCAGTTCGAGCGATTCCTCGCCGAACAGGGCGGGGACGGCTCCGAACGCTGAGCCGCGAGGTAAGCAACGCCTGCGGACCGGACCGTCTGCCAGGCCCACCAGAGCCGGGCCGCCATGATCGCCACACCGGACATGGTGCGGCCCGCACGTTGCCGCGAGGCTGCGGGGGCGCGTGTGGCGGGTGACATCTGGTGAAGCTAGCCGGTGCGTTGGGCGGCCTGGCACCCGGACCGGCCCCTAACGCTGCCCGGTGTGCTCTCCGCGCGCTTCGCATCCCGCAGAAGGCGCATCGGGTAGCGGGTTCATGCAGCGTGCGCAGTATGGACGTGGCTTGGGGTCGCGTCAGCCCGGCCAGCCAGCGAGATACCGCAGCGCCTCGCTGGTCGGCCCGAACGCGTCCCCGAGCAGCGCGTGCAGTTCGCGGTTGAACGACTCGATCACCGGCCGCAACCGGGCGATCGTCGCGTTGCCCTCCGCGGTCAGGTCCAGGACCAGCGCCCGGTGCTGTTCCGGATGCTGCTGCCGGACGATCAGCCCCGCGTCGACCAGCCGTCCGGTCATCGCGGTGATCGCCGATTCGCGCTGGCCCAGCTCAGTGGCCAGTTCCCGCTGGGTGAGGCCGGGTTGGTCGTGTACCGCGAGCAGCGCGCCGAGCTGCGCGGTCGTCACGCCGCCCGCGGCTAGGCAGCGGCGGTCGCCCTCGACGCGCAGCCGGTGCGCCGCGCTCTGCAGCAGGAAGAAAAGACGTTCGTCGGCGGCCATGCGGGGATCTTGACAGTGTTCTCTCCGCGCCGCCATCCTCACTTCACTACTGAAGTACTTCACTACTGAAGTGAGGACTGAAAATGGACATAGACTTCGCGCGCGCCGGGCTGGCCGCGCAACCGTTCAGCGTTCTGCTCGGCGCGCGACTCGAGGAATTCGGCGACGGACGGGCGGTGCTGGAACTGGACGTCCGCGACGAGCTCCGGCAGCAGAACGGCTATCTGCACGGCGGCGTCCTCGCCTACGCCGCCGACAACGCGCTCACCTTCGCCGCCGGAACCGTGCTCGGTCCGCAATTGCTGACGAGCGGCTTTTCCATCGACTACCTCGTGCCCGCGGACGGCGTGCTGCTGCGGGCGGAAGCGACGGTCGTCCAAGCAAGCCGTTCGCGGGCAACGTGCCGCTGTGATCTGTACACAGTGGACGGAGAAGGAAACGCGACGTTATGCGCGGCAGCACAAGGATCCGCGGTGATCAGGCGGTCGGCGGCTTCCGGGTAGACCGGGCAGTTCGGACGGGTTTCCGGTTGTCCGCTATCGTCCCGGGATGAACCAGGAAAGCCAAGATCGGCTGACGACAAGGACTTTGGGCCCTGCGCTGCGCCGGAAGGCCGGCCTGGTGCTGCGCCGGGCCGCGGCCCGCCTGCACGATCCGCACGCCGAGCAGATCACCGAACTGCGCGCGGAATTGCGCGCGGAACTGGAACGGACGCGCGAGGACCTGCGGTCGGAGGTCGTTAGGCAGGGCGACCGCCTGCTGGACCGCGTGGTCGAGTTCGAGATCCGCAGCCGTCGCGACATCGTGTACGCCGGCGATCAGGACGCGGCGTTGGAGAGCAACATCTTCGCGCGCGAAAGCCTGATCGGGGCACAGCATTTCGGCAGCCCGAAGGAAACACTGGAATATGCGCTTTCCCTCGCGCCCACCGGCGGGATGGCGCTCGAGTTCGGCGTCGCGTCCGGAAACACGTTGCGCACCATCACCGCCGCGCGCGAGGCGACCGAGGTGTACGGCTTCGATTCGTTCGACGGCCTGCCCGAAGCGTGGCTCAACGGCATGCCCGCCGGCGCCTTCGCCCGCGATGATCTGCCCGACGTGCCGGGTGCCGAACTCGTCGTCGGACTGTTCTCCGACAGCCTGCCCGGCTTCCTCGAGAAGCACTCCGGTCCGGTCGATTTCGTGCACGTCGACGGCGATCTCTACAGCTCGGCGAAGACGGTGCTGGACAACGTCGGCCCGCGGCTGCGCGTCGGCAGCATCGTGCACTTCGACGAGTTCTTCAACTTCCCCGGCTGGAAACGGCACGAATACCGGGCGTGGACCGAGCACGTCGAGAAGACCGGCGTCGAGTTCTCTTACGAGGCCTACACGTACAACGACAACCAGGTCACCGTGCGGATCACCGGCGGACCGGGGCTCATGGACTGAAGCAGCCGTGCTCGTTGACCGGTCCGATCGCGGGAAGGATCAGGCCGCACAGGTAACCGTCGATCCAGCGGCCGTTGCCGGTGAGGTTCGCGGCGAAGCGGACGAGCGGGGCCAGTTCGCGGATTCCGTCCGCGAGCGAGGCGCGGTTTCGTTCGAGCAACGCGGTGAGCTGGTCGAGCTGGGCGAGCACTGGGCCGAGCTCACGGTCGTTGTCGGCGACGAGTCCGGACACTTCGCTGCTCAACCGGCGGGCTCCGTCGAGCAGCGACTGGATGGCCGATTCGCGTTTCTGTACCTCGTCCAGCAGCTGGTTGCCGTCGGTGAGAAGACGGGTCAGCTGGGTGTCACGGTCGGCGAGAGTGGCGGAAACCGTGCGTGCCTGAGCCAAAAGGTGAGCCAGTTTCGTATCGCGGGCGGAGAGGGAATCGGACAGCCGCGACAGTCCGGTCAGCGTGGCGCGGACGTCGCCAGGGGTGTGCGCGAAGGTGTCGGAAATGGCGCGGAAGCTCTGTGACAGCTGAGTGGTGTCGATGTCGTCGACTGTCGTGGCCAGCTGCCGGAACGCGGGCAGGACGTCATACGGAACCGTGGTCCGGTCGCGCGGAATCGGAGTGTCCGGATCCAGCGATCCGACGCCGACCGGATCGAGCGCGAGATACTTCTGCCCGAGCAATGTTTTGATCCGGATCGACGCGGATGTCCGGTCCCCGAGCCACGCCCCCGACACCCGGAAGGACACCCGGACGGACGCGCCGTCGAGCGAAACCTCCGACACCCGGCCGACTTTCACCCCCGCGACCCGCACGTCGTTGCCGGTCTGGAGCCCCGCGGCCTCGCTGAACTCGGCGGCATACGCGGTGCCGTCGCCGATGATCGGCAGATTCGGCGCCTGGAGCGCGGTGAGGACGCCGAGGGCGAGCACAGTCAGCCCGACGAGAGCGGTGCGCACGGGGCGCCGGTCGGGATGCACAGCGTGGATAGTGGCTCGCCCGGCCGGGTGAGGCCACTCACGCCACCCGAATGGGCGCTTTCTCGTTGTGTCCACTTAGGACGCTTGGACTTCCCGCCCTGCGCACGGCCCGTTTCCGGCACCGCACCCGGCGGCTCCCGTCGTGTGCCATTCTGGCCTGACTGGCTGACGTGACCGGAGTCATCGGAACATCCGGTGCGGGTCGGCCGTTGAAGGGGTGTGCAGGGAGCGCGGACAACCCGTGCCCACGCCGATCGGGGAGGAGCCACCATGCGAGACCTGACCGCCGGATTGCACCCGGCGCCAGACCTCGTGGACGACACGGACGCGGCCCGGCAGGAGGAACGCCGCCGCAAGGCAGCGCTGGCCGTCGCGTCGCGGGCCAAGGACGCGCAGGAATGCGCCCTGCTGCTGGACATGCTGGGGCTGCACGCCCCCGGCGGCAGCCGCACTGAGGTCGCCTGAGGCGCTCCGGTTCCGCCGGGTTGTCCCGAGGTGCCGGGGGAAGACGCCGCTGCCGGTGCGGGCCGGTCGCGGGATTGTCTGATGCGCCAGCCTGGCTCTGGGGAGGGCCGGGCTGGCCGCGGCCGGGTTGTGACGGGCTGGGCGACTCGGCGTTCGATGCGGGGTTTCGACACTGGCGGGTGGGGTAACCCCGCCGGGAGTTCGATCAGCGACGGGCTGACCGGGCGGTTGAGCGCGCCTGACGACCTTGCGGGGCTGCAGCTTGGCTGAACGACCATCGGTGCCCGGTGCCCGGTGCCCGGTGCCCGGTGCCCGGTGCCCGGTGCCTGGTGGGGGTTGCGTCCTTGCCTGAGCAACTCAGTTCTCGACGGGATCTGGCGGGGTTGGATCGTGCCTGAGCAAACTCAGCCCTGGCACCGCAAACTTCTTCACGTTGCCGGGCCGCCAATTGGCCGCCACTAGCTTCGCTCGCTCTCCGTGTCGCCCGGCTGCCGCGTGCCGGACCTCTTCCGCGCGCAAGCCTTCCCTCCCAACGCTTCATCGCTCGCCTGAGAGCAGCCCACCGCCTCGATCCCGCGCCCCCGGCTGCGCCAAACGGGTGAAATCGAGCCCGTAAATCAAACCCGAAAAACCACGCCGCCCAAGGCAACCAAGACACGAACCGCCCGGAGGCCCGCTCCGCTTGCAGGCAACAAGCCCTTGCCATGAAAGCGTTTCGCAATCACCACCCCGCCCACGCACGGGTGTCCACTAAGGCCAGTCACCCAAAGAATGCGGATTCCGCAGCAACCCACCCCATCCGCACCGGCAACCCAACCCAAGCGGCAAGTCCGTTGCGGAAACCGGCCCACGCCCCGAACTCCCGCCAACCACCCGAAGGTGGCCGATTCCTGAGGCACAACAAGGATTCCCAGACTTGCGCGGTCGGGTACTGTCGATGCCCCTGGGTGATATTTTGCTCCGAACGGCTGAGTGTCGCCGACGTATCTGTCACCCTGGTGGAGCATCCTGTACCGGGAAGCGGCCTGGGTCGGGACCGGGCGCAGGGGAGGAAACGCTGTGCAGAACCTGTGGGAAGACGAATATCTCATTCGGCAGCAGCGAGCTCTGGCGGAAATGGTGCGCCTGGGGCGGCGGAAGCGCAGTTTTCAGCTGGCGGAACATCTGGCGGCGGAGGGCGGGGTGCATCGGTCGGACGTCTTGGCTGTGACGGCGCTTTTCCTTGCCTGCCAGGCGGTTCGGCGGGGTGACGCGGCGGCCGTGCAAAGGTTTTCGAGCGCGTTTCGCAGTTGTGAGCGAAGCAGCATGGATCTTGCTCGGCAGCTCATGCGTTTGGAAGCGGGCCGGGAACAGGGATGGCTTCCCCGGGTGCATTATGACGAGCTTTTTTCCTACGCTTGGCGAGAAAACCGGCCCGACATTCTGGTCAAAGCCTCGATGATTCAGCCGCGGGATGTTCCGGCGGCCGGATGGTGGGCCGAGATGGAGCGGAATCTCAGCCTGTTATCGGTCTGAACCGGCGCGTTCACGACCAGTCGATCCGGTCGAACAGGCCGCGCAATTTCGTGCCGCGGGTCGCGTTCGTGGCGCTGATCCACGCGATCCGGCCCAGCAGGTGCGCGCGGAAATCCGGGTGCCCGGCGCGGTTCTGCGGCACCGGGCCGGTGCGGGCGCAGTTGTGCAGCACGGCCCGCAGCTCGTCGTACTCGGCGCGGGCGACGGCCGGAGCGGCGTTCACCACCAATCCGGCGACGCGCTGTTGCCGGTAAGCCGGTTTTACTGACGTCTTGTCGTCGCGCAGATGGAAGCCTTCGTCGGTCACGATCCGGCGGACGCCCGGCAGCAGCCGGTGCAGCGGCAGGCCTGCGTCGCCGGAGAAGGCCAGATCGTCGGCGTAGCGGGTGTAGTTCGCGCCCAGCACGTCGGCGAGGCCGGAGAGCCTGCGATCCAGGTGATGGGTGACCGCGTTGGCGACCGAGGGCGACGACGGCGCGCCTTGCGGGAGGTGCGTGCCGGCGAGATGGCCCAGCATGGCCGATCGGGCGGGCGCCGAGCGCAGGACGTCGACTGGCGTGCGCGTCGTAAGGATCCCGGCGATGGCGGCCGCGACGGCAGGCGGGTAACCGGCCAAGTCGAGCAGCGACCGCACCCGCGTCGCGGTCACGGTCGGGAAGAAGCCGGCCAGATCCAGCCGCACCACCATGTCCTGCCCGGAGTGCGGACGGGCGCAGGTGTGGATCGAGCGGCCGCGGCGGAAACCATGCGCGGCCTCGTGGACCGGCAGCGCGTCGAGCACGTGCCTGCGGACCCGGCGCTGCACCTCGGCCAGCCGGGGTTTCGGCTGCTCGATGAGCCGCGCGCCGCCGGTGGACGTGGGGATCCAGCGGTAGCGGTAATGCCGCAGCACAGGCCGGGACCGCCGGTGCCAGCCGCGTTCGTCGGCGAACCAGGACAGTTCGCCCGGCGTGAGGTCGAGGGCGGCGGCGCATTCGTCGAACGTGGTCCACCGGGCGACCGGCCATCGCCACACCGGCATCGGTTCGAGCAGCGACGCGGAGGCGACTCGTTCTCCGTTCATCCGCGCTGTCTCGCACGCGGAGCGTGCCGCCGCTGCGCGGGGCGCTGTGGGTACGTGTCGTGCTGCTCCCCGGGGTTGCCCCGGAGTGGGTGGTGCTCCACCGGCTCACCTCCGCGTCGCCGAACCCCACCCTAGCCAAGATCACCGACAAAACCGGCGCCCGGGGAGGAACCCCTGGTGACCGAACACACCCTTGACCTGAAGCCTTGTCTATAGCAACTTTTGCACTATGCAAGGTTTGTCGGATGACGTGGCCGATCTCGAGCGGCTGACTCGCGTGCTCGTGGCCGTGGCCTGGGACAGTGCGCACGCCGCCCCGCGCGGCGTCACCTTCCCGCAGGTGCGATTGCTGGTGGTGCTCGACAGCCTGGGACGCGTGCCGTGCTCCCGGCTCGCCGAGGCGATGGGCGTGAACGCGTCGTCGGTCACCCGGCTGGCCGACAAGCTCGAGGCGCACGGGTACGTCGTGCGCGGCGAGGACGAGCACCGCCGCACGGTGGTGACCATGGAGGTCACCGCTGCCGGGCGTGAGGTCGTCGCCGGAGTCGTCGGCCGACGTCAACGCGCGCTGTCCGAACTGCTGACGGAAATCCCGGCCGCGCGGAACGAGGCGGTCTCGACCGCGGTCCGCGACCTGGTCCTGGCGGCGGAATCGGCACCGGGCGTGCCCACGGCGGGGCCGGGCCGGCTGTGAAGGTTCCAGCGCGGGCCGCGCACCTCGGCGACTTCGCAGTCAATCCTCGAATGCTGTTGATCACCGCGATCGCGCTGCCGGTGGGCGGCGCGGCGGCGGTGGCGGCGTTCGCCCTGCTCAAGCTCATCGGCTTGATCACCAACCTGGTCTTCTACCAACGTGTCGCCACGGATCTCGTCGCGCCGGGCGCGCAGCACCACCCGTGGTGGCTCGTGCTGCTCGCCCCGGTCGTCGGCGGGCTCGTGATCGGCCTGATGGCGCGCTACGGGTCGGAGAAGATCCGCGGTCACGGCATGCCGGAGGCGATCGAAGCGATCCTTACCGGAGGCAGCCGGGTGGCTCCGCGCGTCGCGGTGCTGAAGCCGGTGTCGGCGGCGGTCAGCATCGGCACCGGTGGTCCGTTCGGGGCCGAGGGGCCGATCATCATGACCGGCGGCGCGGTCGGTTCGATCCTCGCGCAGCTGCTGAAGCTGTCCGCGGACGAACGCAAGACGCTGCTGGTCGCCGGTGCCGCGGGCGGGATGGCGGCGACGTTCAACGCGCCACTCGCGTCCGTCCTGCTGGCGGTGGAGTTGCTGCTGTTCGAATGGCGGCCGCGCAGCCTGGTTCCGGTGGCTGCCGCGGTGTGCGTCGCGACGGTGTGCCGCGGGTTCCTGCTCGGCACCGGACCGGTCTTCGGGGTCCCGTTCACCGGGGCCAACCCCGGCCCGGCCGCCGACGGTCTCGCGCTCGTCCCCGGCCTGACCGGCGGGTTGCTGGCGATCGGCGCGACCGCGCTCGTCTACTTCGCCGAGGATCTTTTCGGGCGGCTGCCCGTGCACTGGATGTGGTGGCCCGCGATCGGCGGCCTGGTGATCGGCATCGGCGGCCTGATCGAACCGCACGCGCTCGGCGTCGGCTACGACGTGATCGACACGCTGCTCACCGGGCACGCGACCGCGTCGCTGATCGTCGGGATCCTGGTCGTGAAAACGCTGATCTGGGCGCTTTCGCTGGGATCAGGGACTTCCGGCGGCGTGCTGGCTCCGGTGTTCATGATCGGCGCCGCGCTGGGCGCCGCGGAAGGCGGCTTGCTGCCGCATGTCGCGCCCGGGTTCTGGGCGACGTGCGGGCTGGCCGCGGTCGTCGGCGGCGTGATGCGGTCGCCGTTCACCGGCATTGTGTTCACTTTGGAGCTGACCCACGCGTGGAGTTATCTGCTGCCGCTCGTCGTCGCGTCGTTCTCGGCGTACGCGCTTTCGGTGTTGCTGCTCAAGCGTTCTGTGCTCACGGAGAAGATCGCGCGGCGTCGGCTGCACCTCACTCGCGAGTACACGACTGATCCACTTGAGACGTTCTTCGTGCATGAAGTGATGACGCACCAACCGGACGTGCAGATGTCGGCTGATGTCGTCGTGTTCGGGGACGACACTCTGCGCGATGTCGCGAACGAGCTGGCGCTCGGGCATACGACGCAGGCGCTGGTGGTCGACCGGCATGATCCGTCGCGGGTACTCGGCAAGGTGACGCTGGCGCAGCTGCTGCATGCCCGGCGGCGAGACCTGCACGAGGAACATCACCGGGAACGGTTGCTGGGCCGGTCGGTCAGCGCTTGAGCCGCTGTTTGTCCACTTTGCCCACTGGGGTCAGCGGCAACTCGTCGCTGAATTCCACAGTGGACGGTACGAAGTGCTCGCCGCCGAGTTCGGCGCGGACCTGGTCGCGCAGTTCGTCAGCGGTGGTGTTTTCGGCGACCACCACGGCGTGCAGCAGGGTTCCGTCCGGGCCCGGTGCGGGGACGACCGCGGCGGCATTCACCTTGGGGTGGCTGAGAAGTGCGTGCTCCACTGTGGTCGAGGAGACCTTCGTGCCGTGCTCGCCGGTGACGATGACGTCGTCGATCCGGTCCTCGAGGTAGAGGTAGCCGTTTTCGTCGAAGCGGCCGAGGTCGCCGGTGCGCAGCCAGCCGTCGCCGATCGGCGGCTGTCCGTGGTAGCCGTCCATCATGGACAGTCCGCGGACGAGCACTTCACCGTCCTCGATCCGGGCTTCCATTCCGGGCACGATGCGGCCGACGGAACCGAGGAGTTCCGGCCGGGCAAGGACTTCGTCCGCGGAGATGCTGGCGATCATCGGCGCTTCGGTGAGCCCGTAACCCTGTCCGACGACCGGGCCGAACACCTTGAGCGCCTCGGCCAACCGGCTCGGCGGCAGCGGCGCGGCGCCGAGGGAAAGCTGCTGCACGCTGGATACGTCCGTAGTGGACAGCTGTGGATGGTCGAGCACGGCGGCGAGGCGGGGCGGGGTAAGGGAAAGCGTCGTGATGCGATGACACTCCACATCGGAGAGAAGCTTCTCGGCGTTGAACTCCCGGTGCAGTACCACGGTGTTGCCGCAGCAGAGCGCACCCAGAACTGCCGCGTTGCCGGTCATGTGCGTGAGTGGCGCGGTGACGAGCGCGGTTTTGGTGCCATCCGGTTGGAAGATGTGGGCCACGCCATCGTAGATCCCGCTGTGCCGGATCAGTTTCGGCGTGCCGGTGGTGCCGCCGCTGGGGAAAATCGCCGTGACGCTATTGGGCAAAGTGTCCGGAATAGACGGTTGTGCCGCAGCGAGTGTGTCGAGTTCGGCATCGGTGAGCAAGGTCGCTCCGGTCGCCGCGAGCGCCGCAGCCCGCGCCGGACGGCTCGCGGACGCCGCGATCAGCACGACTTCCAGCCCACGCAGCTGCGCGGCAAGCTGGGTGAGCACCACTTCCGGCCGGTTGGCGGCGTCGATCGCCACCATGCCGCGTACCTCGGCGAGTCCGCTGTACAGCCGGGACAGCAGGTCTGCCGCCGCCTGGTACGTCATGGTGGTGTCGTCGTGGTGGAACAGCACGGTGTCGCCGCCGTCACGAAGTGCGGAAAGGACGCGGGACAGGAAAAAGCTCACCCGGCACACCGTAGTCGCGTGTTGGCCGAGAACGGCGATCGCGGCTAGGTTCGTCGTCATGACCGCTCCGCCCGCGATCGACGCGGACCCGAGAAGCTGGCGTCGAGCCTTCGCTGATCTGCAGGCCGGGTTGCGTGCCCGGGAACTGTGGGCGTTGCTCGCGTGGCAGGACATCAAGCAGCGCTACCGGCGTTCGTCGCTGGGGCCGTTGTGGATCACCGTCGGGATGGCAGTCACCGCGCTCGCGCTGGGCGTGGTGAACTCCGCATTGTTCGGCACGTCCATCTCGACCCTGCTGCCGAGCATCACCACTGGGCTCATCCTGTGGAACTTCATGAACGGTTGCATCGTTGAAGGCTCGGAAACGTTCATCGCGAACGAAGGGATGATCAAGCAGCTGCCGGCGCCGGTGTCGGTGTACGCGCTGCGCACGGTGTGGCGGCAGGCGTTGTATCTGGCGCACAACCTCGTCGTGTACGTAATGGTGCTGGCGATCTTCTTCGGCAAGCTTTCGCACCCGTATCGTTTGGTGGACAAGGGATACGCGCTGCTGCACCCCGGACTCGGCTGGGGAATGCTGCTCGCCGTGCCCGCACTGGCCCTGGTCGTGCTGAACGGTGCGTGGGTGGTGCTGCTGTTCGGCGTGGTGTCGACGAGGTTCCGCGACATCCCGCCGGTGATCCAGAGCTTTATCACGATGCTCTTCTACGCGACGCCGATCATGTGGTCGATGGACCAGGTCCGGGCGATGAACCAGACCTCGCACGAAGGATTCGGGTCGCTCGCGGTGAATTTGCTGCAGCTCAATCCGGTTTATCACTTCGTCGAGATCGTGCGCGCGCCGCTGGTCGGGCAGCAGCAAAGCTGGACGCACTGGCTGGTCGCCGGTGTGGTGACCGTGGTCGGTTGGTCGCTGGCGATGCTGGTGCTGCGCAATTACCGGGCTCGGGTGGCTTACTGGGTTTGATTGTCCATTGAGGACTGTCGGTGTGGTTCGTTGCGAGGAACGGCCAGATGCCGGTACTGCTGGCGTCCGCGGGTGCGTGCAGCAGCGAGCGGTTGCACTGTCGCCGGGAGCCGGGAGCCGGGAGCCGGGAGCCGGGAGCCGGGAGCCGGGAGCCGGGAGCCGGGAGCCGGGATGCCCAGCTCCGCTCGGTCCTTGCCCGGCGCGGGCATGCGGACAACCCACCGCACACCCAAGCCCGCCGACTGACGCTTTGGCCGAGCCCGCCATCCATCGCTTTGCCGGGACTCGCCGACTGTCGCTTTGCCGGAGCTCGCCGACTGTCGCTTTGCGTGAGCCCGTCATCTGTCGCTTTGCCGGGACTCGCCAACTGGCGCTTTGTCCAAGCCCGCCAACTATCGCTCTGCCCGAGCTCACCAGCTAACGCGTTGCCCGAGCCCGCCTCCTATCGTATTGCCCGCCATCCTTCCGCCTCACCGCGAACTCGTTCGCCGCGCTAACCCCCATCGGCAGCTGAGCACGCCCGCCCGCCGGGGGTTAGCGTTGTCCTAGGGCTCGCGAACGGAGGTCGCATGAAGCGTCGGAAGGCATTGCTGGCTATGGCCGTGACGGTGCTCGCGATGAGCGCGGTCGCCGCCACTCCCGCTGGACTCACGCCGCGGCAACTGGCCGGACAGCGGGTGATCTACTCCTATCCTGGTCTGACGCCGCCAGCCTCGTTGCTGCAACGAATCCGCGCCGGCGAGGCAGCGGGCGTGATCTTCTTCGGCGAAAACATCTCAAGCTCCCAGCAGATTACCAACGTGGTACGACAATTCCGGGACGCCAACGCGCAAAGCCCGGTGCACCGCCCGTTGCTGCTGATGACCGATCAGGAAGGCGGCAAGGTCCGTCGGCTGCCCGGCGAACCCGTTCTGTCGGAGAAGCAGGTAGCCCAGTCCGCGGATCCGTCTGCCGCAGCCAAAGCCGCGGGTACTGGTGCGGGCCAGAACCTCGCCGGGGTAGGTATGAACGTCAACCTCGCGCCGGTTCTGGATGTCTACCGCCAACCGGGGAATTTCATCGACAAATACGGCCGCTCTTACAGCCAGGACCCCCAGGTGGCCGGCGCACTGGGCCGGGATTTCGTCACGGCTCAGCAGTCAACGGGCGTCGCCGCGACAGCCAAGCACTTCCCCGGCCTGGGCGCAGTCCCCGCCGGAAGCAACACGGACGTCGGCCCGGTGACGCTGAACGTGCCCCTGTCCGAACTGCGTGCCAAGGACGAGGCTCCCTACCGCCCAGTGGTCGACGCTGGCGTGAAGCTCGTGATGCTCTCGTGGGCTGTATACCCAGCCCTGGACGCCTCCCGCCCCGCCGGACTCTCGCCCACGGCCGTGCAGGAACTCCGAACCAAGACAAACTTCGCCGGGGTGACCGTGACGGATGCCTTGGAAGCTGGCGCACTGAAGTCCTATGGCGGACCGGGAAACCGCGTGGTGCTGGCCGCGAAGGCGGGGATGGACCTGATCCTGGCCTCGGCCCGAGACGTGAGCCCGGGGGACGATGCCGCTTCCGCGCTGGCCGCCGGGTTGTCGGACGGATCCCTGCCGAGCGCGGATTTCACTGCGGCGGTAGATCGGGTTTCGGCGCTTCGGGATGGGGTGAAGTGAGTCGTCCGCGGGTGGATGTCGCGGGACGCGGTGAAACCGTGCGCCAGATTTTCGACACCACCCAGGAGCCGACCGCTGCGGTCAGCACGACCGTGCCGAGGACGTAGAACCCGGACGCGCCGTTCCTGAACACGCCCTCCGACGAGATTTTTGGGTGGAGGCCTCGGCGTCGCTGCGAGTTCAGGCGCTCAGCGTCACGAGTCGCGTGTTTTCCATTCCAGCCGACATCCTTGTTGCGTGACGGGTCGCTCTCGATGCCAAACTCCGCGAGAGTTGCTGCCCGACGAGGTTCTTCGCACCCGGAGCGTTGCCTCCTCACGGCCCGTCCGTGTGCTTCGCTGCGAAGCCCGCCGTTATGCGGCAGCTGTTAGCGGAAGCCTCGTTGTTATGCGGCGCTGTTAGCGTCGGTAACGCAGGACCCGTCCGGCACTCCGCGATTATCCAGCAAACAACCCCCGTTCCGGTGACACCCGGCGGTGTGGACATCGCGCTGTCCTCAGGCTGAACGGGCACCCTTGCGTGCGACCCACCCACGACGGGAGGACGAATGCAAGCTTGGTGGCTCCTGGTGGCCGTCGCCGCGGTGTTCGTGGTGCTGGCCGTAGTTTTCCTGCGCCGCGCCGCCCGGCGTCGCTCTGCCGTTCCGCCGCCGAATGCTCCGCGAACCTCCTCGCCAGACGACTCGACGCGCCGCTGGGTCTCGCCGTCGGACGACGTCCCCCGCCGCGCCCGCCACCGATTGGACGAGGCGCACCCCCTGGCGCGCTACCCAGTCGCCCGGCAACGCCCGATGCGGCATCCACGACCGTCGCCCCAGCAGGAATCCGCCCGGGAACGGCGAGACTCGTAGCGCGCACGAATCCGGGGCCAGCTTGACGATGCCGAGGAGCCGCCCTCCAGATCCCTGTGCCGTCGGACCACTGCGAAAGCCTCGTCCTGTGTTCATCCTTGTGGGCGAACGCCGAGGCCCCGTTTTTGTCGGTGCCCGCTGAGATGCTTCCGGCATGGTTCCCGCGCTGCTTCTCATCGACGTCCAGAACAACATGCTTCTCCCTCCTGAGGTTCACCCCGGGTAGTGGACACCGAGTTAGCAGGATCAGTCGTCCTGCTGAAAGGATGTCCTCATGCCTCCTCGCAAGCGCCGGTCGTACACGGCTGAGTACAAGGTCGAGGCTGCTCATCGC
>NZ_JARACH010000023.1:0-131304 GCF_029087445.1 Amycolatopsis sp. La24 | reverse complement strand
CGTTCAACACGCCGGAGCTCTTCTCGCCGGGATACTTGAGACCGACCTGTGCTGCCTCCGCGGCGTTGAGCACGCTGCACGGATCGGCGAGCAAGTCCTTGGTAGGCAGAGGGGCCGGAACCTTGGGTCCCGAGCCGCCGCTGTCGGCCGGGCTGCTGGCCGGCGGCTGAGCAGTTCCTCCGGTCCCGCCGGTCTCACCGCCGCAGGCGGAGGCGGCGAGCAAGCCGATCGTGGCGACGGCAGCGGTGGCGAGTCGGACGGTGCGGTGCGGCATCTGGTGCTCAGACTCCCTTTGCCTGCTGGTTCAACGTGTCGCGGTTTTGCTGCTCCGAGACGGAGATCTTGTTCTTGGCGGCCCGCAGCGCGGTGATGAAGTTGGAGACGTAGTCACGCATGCGCTCGTGCTGCTTGAGCAGGGTCTCGCCGGATGGATTCGCGCCCTTGTTGACGAAGTCCTCGCTGGCGAACTCCTGAGCGGGAGGCTTCACGTTCTTGATGTTGTTCGCGTCGGCGAGATCGTCGTTCAGGTGGGCGAGCAAGTCTTCCCACTGCTTGATGACCGAGTCGACCTCGTCCTCGCTGAACTTGTACCCGCCGGCCGTTCCGTAGCCGCCGACCATGATCGGAGCGGGTGGTGGCACATCGGACATCCGGTTGACCCCCTTTGGCAACTCTCTCGCTCCCCAAACGGCGAGATCAGCACCTTGGATGGTAACGCACGGCACTTGGTTCCCGCTCCGCGTTCACGAATATGCGAAAGTGCCTCCGAGCTGCGGACTTAGGCCGTATCGCAGATCTCGAAGAGGTCACGAACCGCCCGGGGGACGGCCAGAAACGAAACCGCCCCCGGGACGATCTCCCGGGGGCGGTTTCGCGGAAAAGCCGTCAGTTCGCGGCCACAGCCTTGACCTCGAGGCGGAGGTCCACCTTGACGTTCGGGTGCAGGCGGGCGTTGACCGAGTGCTTGCCGACCGTCTTGATGTGGTCGCGCAGGTCGAGGACGCGCTTGTCGAGCAGCGGGCCTCCCTGGGCCTTGATCGCGTCGACGATCTCGCCGGCGGTGATCGAGCCGAAGAGCTTCTTCGAGCCCGCCGCGGCCTTGCCGGTCAGCTGGATCGCGCCGAGGCCCTCGAGGGTCGCCTTGATTTCCTTGGCGTGGTCGAGGTCGCGGATGCGGCGGGATTCCTGTGCGCGCTGGATCGTGCGCACGTTCTTCTCCGCGCCCTTGCTGGCCACGATCGCGTAACCGCGCGGCAGCAGGTAGTTGCGGGCGTAGCCGTCCTTGACCTCGACGATGTCGCCGGGGCCGCCGAGGTTCGCCACGTCCGTGGTGAGAATGATCTTCGCCATGACTAGTGCTCCCCTCAGCGCGCGGTGGACGTGTAGGGCAGCAGAGCCATCTCGCGCGAGTTCTTCACCGCGATGGCGATGTCGCGCTGGTGCTGGCTGCAGTTGCCGGTGACGCGACGGGCACGGATCTTGCCGCGGTCGGAAATGTACTTCCGCAGCAGGTTGGTGTCCTTGTAGTCGATCGTTTCCGGGCGGCCCTTCTTCTCGGCCTTGCAGAACACGCAGACCTTCTTCTTGGGCTTGCGAATGGGTGGCTTGGCCACTGTTGTACTCCTGGAATTCTAGAAAGAGATGAGATCAGAACGGGGGTTCGTCGGAGAAGCCTCCGCCGCCACCGCCCGCGGGCGGGGCCGAGCCCCACGGGTCGTCGGCGGGCGCGCTGTTGCCGCCGCCGCCGCGATTGCCGCCGCCTCCGTTGAAGCCGCCGCCTCCGCCGCCGAAGTCACCACCGCCACCGCGGCTGACCTTGTTGACCTTCGCCGTCGCGTAGCGCAGCGAGGGGCCGATCTCGTCGACCTCGAGCTCTACGACGGTGCGCTTCTCGCCTTCCTTGGTCTCGAAAGACCGCTGCTTCAGCCGCCCCTGCACCACCACGCGGGCGCCCCGCGTGAGCGACTCGGCGACGTTCTCCGCCGCCTGCCGCCAGATGTTGCAGCGCAGGAACAGCGCCTCGCCGTCCTTCCACTCGCCGCTCTGGC
The DNA here is from genome assembly GCF_029087445.1 of Amycolatopsis sp. La24. NCBI lineage: Bacteria > Bacillati > Actinomycetota > Actinomycetes > Pseudonocardiales > Pseudonocardiaceae > Amycolatopsis > Amycolatopsis sp. La24. The sequence continues at coordinate 129,256 of NZ_JARACH010000023.1, read as the reverse complement.
GGTCGAGGGTGCGCGGGGTGGACGCGACGGTGAAGTTCGCGACCGCCGCACCGGACGGGGTGAAGCGCAGCTCCGGGTCGGACGTCAGGTTCCCGACCACGGTGATGACGGTGTCTCCAGCCACGGATGGCGTCCCTTCGGATCGGGCTCGGATCAGGCCTTGGCGGGCGCGGGCTTGGCCGCGGCCTTGACCTCGCGGCGCATGACCTTGGTGCGCAGCACGGTTTCCTGCAGCGACAGCTGGCGGTCCAGTTCCTTGACGGCCTCGGCCGTCGAGTTCAGGTCCAGCAGCGCGTAGATGCCCTCGGCGTTCTTCTTGATCTCGTACGCCAAGCGACGGCGGCCCCACACGTCGACCTTCTCGACGCTTCCGCCCGAAGTGCGGATCACGTTGAGGAAGTTGTCCAGCGTGGGCGCGACCGTGCGCTCGTCGAGCGTCGGGTCCAGGATGACCATTACCTCGTAATGGCGTGACATAACCACTCACCTCCTATGGGCTCGCGGTCACGGCGGATCCGTGACAGGAGGGTTTGTCCAGGTAAGCGTACCCGGCGGGTCCGACAGTCCGGTGCGGCGGGTCAGCTGACGCGGCGCAGCACCCAGGTGCGGACGAGCCCGGCGGTGACGCCGGCCAGCACGATCACCGCGAGCAGCATCGGCAGCTGGACGTCCGAGGCGCCGCCCTGGCTCGCCAGCGCCTCGGCGTTGCCCGCGTTGCGGATGTCCGGGCCCTGCTGGCCCTGCGGGTCCTGTCCGGCCGACGGCTGCTGCGGCAGCGCGCCCGAACCGGGCAGCGAGCCGTACCGCGCGCCGGGCGCGATTGCGGTGCCCAGCACGCCGGGGTTGCCCGGGGTCGCGGTCGGGATGTTGCCGTAGTCGCGCGGCGGGGCGATCCCGGTCGAACCCGGCTGGTAGTCGCCGAGCGGGTTGCCGCCGCCGTTCTGCGCGGGCGCATTGCCGTTCGACTGGGTGCCGCCGTTCGACGGCGAGTTCGAGGACGACGGAGCCTGGTAGTTGTTCGCCACCGTGGTGAGCCCGCACGCGGACGCGACGCCGCTGCGGATCCCGTTCAGCACCTTGGTCTTGGTGTCGGGCAGCAGGCCGAGGCCCCACTCGTTCTTCAGCGCGTCTGAGACGACCTGGCCGATCGCGTCGCCGCTGATCGTGCCGCCCGCGGCGTTCGGGATCGCGCCGACCTGAAGGTTGCCCTTGTTCGCGATGTCGTTCGCCAGCGCGTCCGGCCAGACGGTGGCCAAGCGCCAGAAGTTGACCTGGTCCTTGGCCGACTGGCGGACGATCTCCTTGACCGCCGAACCGGGCACGACGACCGAATCGCCCATGCCGCCGGTGACCGAACCCTTGCACTGGTTCGCGAGCGTGGTCGCCGCGGACGCGGTGCCGGTGCCCAGGAACGCGCCGCCGGTGAAGAGGGCGGCGAGGGCGGTGACGGTGAGTGCTCGACGGGTTCGCTTCCAGGTGGGGATTTTCCGCACGAGCACTATCCTCCGGGGTCCGCGGGCATGGTTCGTCGCATCAGGAACAACGAATGGACTCCGGTAAAGATACTGGTGAGTTGGCTTAACTCGTAGCGGCCATTCGGCGGAGCACCCAGGTGCGGACCAGGCCCGCGCTGACTCCGGAAAGTGCCAAAACTGCCACCAGAACTGGCCAGTCCAACCCGTTCGTGTGGTTGCCGCCGGTGCCGGGCAATGCCTGGGCGTTACCCGCGTTCTGGATGGTGCGGTCGCCGCCGTTCGAGCCGTCCGGGTTGGAAATGCCGTATTGCGGCGCGTAACCCGGGATTTGGCTGCCGTAGCGCAGCGACGGCGACGGGCTGAACAATCCGGCCATCGCCATCGGGATGCCGCTGTAATCGCGCATCGGCGCGTATCCGGTGTTGTAGCCGTACGACAAATCGCTGAAGTTCGGCAGGAAGGCCGAGAACGGCGCGGCCCCGCCGCCCGCTCCGCCGTAATCGCCGAGCACCGGGCTGGTCGAGCCCGGCATCTGGGACTGCTGACCTGGCGATCCGCCCTGCTGCGGGCTGCCGCTGTTCCCGCCGGACGACGGCGGTTGCTGCGGGTTCGGGCCCGGGTTCTGCTTGCCCGGCTGGCCGCCGGTGAGGCCCTGGCCGACGGCGGCGACGCCCTGCTGCACCGCGGCCGTGCCGCCCGCGACCGCGCCGTTGACCGCGCTCGCGGCGGGCGCGCCGATCACCGGGACCGGCGAGACGACGGTGTTGACCACGTTCACCGTGACCTTGCAGACCGTGCCGAGGACCGTGTTGACGGTGCCGGTGAGCACGCCCGAGACCTGGCCGACGATGCCGAGGTCGACCGGGAGCCCGAGAAGGGTGCCCTGGACGTGGTCGCCCGGCTTCGCGGTGATGGTGGAGCCGCATGGTGCGGTCAAAGTGTCCGCCGACGCGGTTCCTGGTGCGGCGAGCGCGGCCGAGCCGGCCAGGACGAAAGCGGCGGCGCCCACTGCGGTGGCCCTCCGTGCCCGGTGCTGCTGCATGGCCGTCGACCCTTTCGCCGCGTCCGTTGTACCTGCCTTGCTGTGGACAACGACGGTAACGAAGACGAGTAACGCCCGCCTCCCCTCCGAGGTCAGGCATTCGGGTGGAAGCGGGCGCTACTCAGGGTAAGAGTCAGGCGGGCTTGCGCCGCAGCCACGCGCGCACCAGCGCGGCGGCCACCAGCGCGAGCGCGAGCACTGCGATCAGCAGCGGCAGCCGGGCGGGCGGGTTGGCCGCGGGCAGCGCCTCGGCGGTGCCGGACTTCTTCGCGTCGACGGTCGGTACCTGGTCCTGCGGCAGCTGGCCGGGCACGACCTGGGTGACGATCGGGGCCTGCACGAAACTCGCCGGGAGCATCGCGGCCCCGGTGAAGATGCCGGACACCGAGTCGAGGCCGGACAGGTCGCCGCTGACCGACGTCACCGGGCCGAGCGTGTCGCCGCCGGGGACGGGCTGGCCAGGGCCGCCGGGGCCGGGAGCCGGGGACGGCGGGTTCGGCGTGGGGTTCGGCGGCTTGGGGCTCGGCGGCGGGCTGGGAAGCGGGGTTCCCGGAAGTCCGCCGACCAGTCCCTGGGTCGCGTTGCCGACGCCGTTCCCCGCGGCCTGCACGAACGGGCAGGTGTCCTTCGCGGCCGTCTCGCCAACGACGGGGGCCTCGCCGACACCCAGCGCGCGCACGGTGTCGCCGACCGGGAGGTTGAGCAACGTGTTGTTGCCGTCGGTCTGCTTCGCCTTCGAATCGAGGCCGACGGTCAGCCGGTTCGGCGCGTTGAGCGGGGCGCCCGCGTCGAGCGCGAGGCCGGTGCCGTCCTTGCCGTTCTGCAGGGTGGATTCGCAGTCGCCGGTCACTGTCGGGCTCGGGTCCGCGGACGCGGTGGCGGGAAAGGCCAGGACCGCCGACAGCAGCGGCGCCGCGAGCGCGACTCCCAGCGAAATCGTCCGTCCAGCGCGTTTCCGCATGTCTTTCCTCCCCCGACTGGATCACGGAACGCGCTCACGGTACTCCACGAGCGTCACCAACTCGGGCCGAAGGGGGAGATTCGCCCGGTAGTAGCGTCAGGGCATGCAGATTGGCGCCCATGTCCGCGACGACGATCCGCTGGCCGCCGTCGCCGAGCGAGAAGCCGACGTCGTCCAGTTCTTCCTCTCCGACCCGCAGGGGTGGAAGGCACCGAAACCGCATCCGCACGGCGAGGAGATCAAGGCCTCCCCGGTCGAGGTGTTCATCCACGCGCCGTACCTGATCAACGTCGCGTCCAAGAACAACCGGATCCGCATCCCGTCCCGCAAGAACGTCACCCAGCACGCCGACGGGGCCGCCGCGATCGGCGCGAAGGGCCTGATCGTGCACGGCGGGCACGTTGGCGCGGGCGACGACGTCGAGGAGGGCTTGGTCAACTGGCGCAAGCTTTTCGAGCGCGAAGCGGAAAAGGGCGGCTTCGCGGTGCCGATCCTGATCGAGAACACCGCGGGCGGCGACAACGCGATGACCCGCGAACTCGACGTGATCGCCCGGCTGTGGGACAAGGTCGGCGAGTTCGGCGCGGGCTTCTGCCTCGACACCTGCCACGCCTACGCGGCGGGCTGGGATCTCGCGACCGCGGTGGAGAAGGTCAAGGCCATCACCGGCCGGATCGACCTGGTGCACTGCAACAACTCCCGCGACGAGCACGGTTCCAACCGCGACCGGCACGCGTCGGTGGTCGACGGCGACGGCACGATCGAACCGGAACTACTCGCCGAGGTCGTGCGCCAGGCGGGTGCGCCGGTGGTCGTCGAAACGCCGGGCGAAGGCCAGGCCGCCGACATCGCGTACCTGCGCAAACAACTCGCCTGAGCGGCCGTGAAGGACTCCTTGAGGGAATCAGGTTCCCGGAAGGAGTCCTTCACGGACTTCAGGAGACGGGTTGCTCGGCGCGGGAGCGGCGGAAGGACGCGAAGGTGACCTTGTCGCGGGCCCGTTCCAGCACGCCGCCCGCCGGGTCGTCGTCGCCGGAGAGCCGGACCAGGTCGGTGCGCGGCCGGTAGATCTCGCGGAGCACCAGCACGCACAGCCCGACGACGGCCAGGTCGCGGATGACCACGCCGCCGAGGAACCAGCCCGCGGGCAGTCCTTTGTGGTCGACGCCGAGGTAATAGAACATCCGGGGCGCCCACACCGCCGCGTCGATGACCATCCATGCCAGCAGCGGCCGCCAGCGCGGGATCGCCAGCACCGCCAGCGGGACGAGCCACAGCGAGTACTGCGGGCTCCACACCTTGTTCGTCAGCAGGAACGCCGCCACGACAAGGAAAGCCAGCTGCCCGAACCGCGGCCGGCGCGGCGCGGTGAGCGCGACGTACGCGATTCCCGCGCAGCAAGCCAGGAACAGCACCGCGACCACGATGTTCAGCACGGTCGGCGACTGTCCTTTTTGGAGCACGCCGTCGAAGCCCGCCCAGCCGGTGGCGTAGGAGACCACGTTGTAGAGCGAATCCGGGTCCATCGGGCGCAACGTGTTGAGCCGGAAGAACTCCCACCAGCCGCGCGGCGCGGCCACGATGAACGGGACGTTCACCACCAGCCAGGCCAGCGCGGTGAACGCCGCGGTCCGGCTCCACGCGCGCAGTTTCCCGGCGCGCAGGCACAACAGGAACAGCACGCCGAGCAGCAGCAGCGGATACAGCTTGGTGGCGACGCCGAGTCCGAACAGGACTCCGGCGACCTCCGGGCGTTTTCGCGACCACGCCAGGATCCCGGCGGCGGTGGCCGCGGTGGCGAGCGCGTCGAAGTTCGTGAAGGTATGGACCAGTACCAGCGGCGAGATCGCGACGAGCACCGCGTCCCACGGCCTGCGTTTCGTCGTCCGCCCGGTGGCCCACACGGTGACCAGCCAGGCGAGCGCGAGCCAGAACGCGGAGATGTTGAAGTAGATCGCCACCGGCAGCGCGCCGGGCAGCCAGCCCGCGTTCGCGACCGAGGTCCAGCCCGCCGCGAGTTTCGCGTTGATCCACTGGAACAGGCCGGTGACCACCGGGTATTCCATGTACCGGGTCTGGTTCTCCGCGGTCTGCGAATCCTCCTGCCACGACGTGACGTAGGGGAAGGTGCGCGCGTCGTCGAGCTTTTCCGAGCTGTAGAGCGGGACGATGTCGGAGTAGCACATCGCGACGAACGGACGGCCGGAGCGCCAGTCGAGCTGGTGCACGCCGTTGGAGTCGCTGTACTGCTGAATGCACGAGGCTTTGCCGAACCAGCACACCACGAGCGCGAGCACGGCCATCGCGAGCCCGACCCGCTGCGGCGACCAGAACCACTGCCTGCCGACCGCCGCGTGCTCGCCGAGCGGACCGCCGACGGGTCTCGTCGCCGCGGCCACCAGCGGGTCGTGCCGGCTGGGGGCGATCCGCTCCGCCGGGGTCAGCGTGCGGGGAGCCGAATCCGGCTCTTCGGCGGCGGCGGGCTGGGAGACGCGGGACACGTCGGGATGCTATCGGTCCGCGGGTGGGGTGCCGGTCATTTCGGATCCTCGTAAAACCCGGCAAGCACCTCGAAAGCGGCACCGAGGGCTACTGCCTCCTCGTCGAGGTCGCTCAATTCGACGTCGATGCGCTGCCAGTACGGCACCGGCAGCAGATCGCGCAGCTGTTGCGAGACCGTTTCGCGGTAGACCTCGGGCGCGCCGCGGACCGTCCGTCCGAACAGGACGATCCGTTCCAAATCGAGCACCTGCACCAGGTCGGCGAGCCCGATGCCGAGCAGCCGGGCGGCGTCGTGCGGGGTTCCGGCGGCGCGGTGCATGACCTCGACGCAGCCGCGGCGTCCGCAGGCGCAGCGCGGTCCGGCGTAGGCGATGGTGGTGTGGCCGAACTCACCAGCGTTGGTGCGCGGGCCTCGGTAGACGCGTCCGTCGATCAGCAGGCCGACCCCGATTCCGGTGCCGACCAGGACCACTGCGGTGGCGGCTGAGGTTTCCTCCGGCCAAGCGTGCGCGAAGGCGGCGGAGTTGGTGTTTTTGTCCAGCGTGACCTGCAGACCGGTGCGTTCGGCGAGCAGATCGCGCAGCGGGACGTCGTGCCAGCCGGGCATGTTCGTGGCGTCGCGGACGCGGCCCGCGTGGTGGTCGAGCGGTCCCACCGCGCCGACGCCGAGCCCGAGCACGCGCGCCGGATCGACGTCGGTGACCAGTTTGCGAACGGCGTCGGCGATCGCGGTCACCGCGACTTCCGGGCCGAAGCCGATTGGCAGCGGGCCCTCCACGATCTCCTCGACCTCACCGGTCAGACCGGTGCGCAGCACGAGAAAGCCGTCGCGGTCGAGTTGTGCGCCGAGTGCGCAGCGGGCTTCCGCGCGCAGCCGCAGCATCGTGCGCGGTTTGCCGACCCCGGCCGCGGGTGCGCGTTCGACGTCCAGCAGCCCTTCCGGAAGCAGGTCGGACACGATTTTCGACACTGCCTGCTGGGTCAGCCCGGACCGCTGCGCCAGTTCGACCCGGCTCAGCCCGCCCGCGCGCAGGATGTGCCCGAGCAGCAGCGCGCGGTTGTGGCGTCGCAGCCCGCGCAGGTTGACGCCGGTTTCCGCCATCGGCCGATCATCGCGGACGGGTGGCCTATTACGCAACAGTGTTGTTTAATAGGGGCCATGGCTGATGACGCGCGGGTCGGCATCCTCGGATACGGGATCGGCGGCCGGGTTTTCCACGCGCCGCTGGTCGCGGCGACCCCCGGCCTGGTCCCGGCCGTGCTGGTGACCGGGAACCCGGACCGGGCCGCCCAGGCGCGCGCCGACTACCCGGGTGCCGAAGTGGTCCCGGACGCGGACGAACTTTTCGCCCGCGCGGGTGACCTCGACCTGGTCGTGGTGACCACGCCGAACCGCACGCACGTGCCGCTCGCCCTCCGCGCGATCGAGGCCGGGCTTCCGGTGGTCGTGGACAAGCCGTTCGCGCCGACCGCGGCGGAAGCACAGCAGGTCGTCGACGCGGCGAAAGCCAAGAACGTCGGTCTCACGGTCTTCCAGAACCGCCGCTGGGACTCGGATTTCCGGACCGTCGGCAAGGTGCTCGAATCCGGTCGCCTCGGCACCGTCTTCCGCTTCGAATCCCGCTACGACCGCTGGGTGCCGAAGATCAAGGACAACTGGCGCGAGTTCGGCGACCCGGCCGAGGCGGGCGGTCTGCTTTACGACCTCGGCGCGCACATCGTCGACCAGGCGCTGCAGTTGTTCGGCCCGGTCGCCCAGGTGTACGCGGAGGTGGATCGCCGCCGCCCCGGCGTCCAGGTGGACGACGACGTGTTCGTGGCTCTGCGCCACGCGAACGGCGTGCGGTCGCACCTGTGGTCGTCCGCGCTCGCGGGCACTCGCAACCCGCGTTTCCGCGTGCTCGGCGATCAGGCGACGTTCACGAAATACGGCCTCGATGTCCAGGAACCGCAGATCAAAGCCGGTCTCCGCCCCGGCGACGACGGCTGGGGCGTGGAGCCGGAAAGCGACGCCGGCCTGCTCGGAGTGAACGACGAAACCGAAGCGGTGCCGACCGAAACCGGTTGCTACGAAGCGTTTTACGCCCAGGTCCGGGACGCGCTGCGCGGCGAGGCGGACTTCCCGGTGGCCCCGGCGAGCGCGGTCGAGACTTTGCGCGTGATCGAAGCCGCGCACCGCTCGGGCGCCGAAGGACGCGTGATCACAATCGGCGGCTGAGGCCGCCCTCCGAACGGCCGTGGCCGCGACGGCCTCCCCCCACCGTCGCGGCCACGGCCTTTTCCTTACTCCTGCGGCGGATCCTGGCCGGTCGACGGTCCGCCGGCAGGCGGGTTGTGCGTCGACGACGGCTTGCCCGACGGCCAGTGCGGGAGCCCGCTCGGCCAATGCGGCTGGCTGGGCCCGCCGGAGATCGGCCCGCCGTGGTCGTTGCCGTCGCCGCCCGGGTCCGGCTGGTTGCTGTTGGTCTGCTGCGGCGGATGCTCGTCGCCCGCGTTCTCGTCCCCCTGCGGCGGCGGGGCCTGCGCGCCGATCAGCTGCACCTGGTCGAACTTCTCCGCAGGCTTGCCCTTCAGGTATCCGTCGAGGAACTTCTGCCACATCGGACCCGCGATCGTCGAACCGTAGATCGGCGACGTGCCCGAACCGTGCAGTGCCTGGTCGCCGTCCGCGCCGACCCACGCCGCGACCGAGACCGACGGCGTGTAGCCGACCATCCAGGTCTGCGCGTTCGCGTTCGCCGCCCACGCCGGTTCGCCCGCTCGCTTCGTGTGCTGCTGGGTACCGGTCTTGCCGGCGCATTCGTGGCCGGACGGGCACTTCAGGTGCGAGAAGTCGATCACCGGACCCAGCGCCATGGTCACGTTGCCCGCGATCTGCTTGGCCTTGTCCGCGCTGCTGTCGAACGCCGGCTTGCCCGCGCTCGGCTGCGCCTCATAGGCGACCTCCTTCTGAGAGTTGGTCACCTTCAGCACGAAGTGCCGGTCGCGCTGGATGCCGTTGGCCGCGAACGTCGCGTACGCGCTGGCCATGTCCGCGGGCGTGATCTGGGTGTTCCCGCCGCCGAGCGCGATGTTGGCGTCCGCGGTGGAGATCAGCGACTGGCCGCCGTTGTCCTTGGTCTTGACGCCCGCTTCCTGCGCGGCCTGCCCGACCGGGCCCGGATGCGTCTCGTTCAGCACCATGTCGTAGAACACCGTGTTCGCCGACCGTTTCATCGCCTCGGCGACCGTGCACTGCCCGGAGCAGCTGGAGCTGGGACCCGCGTTGCGCACGACGCGGCCGTCGAAGACCCGGTTGTTGCTGCCGTCGAACGTCGAGTTGATGCCCTTGCCCATCTTCAGGAACGCGGTGAGGTCGAACGCCTTCATCGACGAACCGGGGTTCTGCGGCGTGTTCGCCCAGTCGCGAGCGCCCTGCTTCTTCCCGTTCACCTCGATGGTCGCCGGCCCGCCGTAGTACGCGAGCACCCCGCCGGTCTTCGGATCGACCGCCACCAGCGAATCGAGCAGCCGGTCGTCGGACTGGTCCTTCAGCGCGTCGGTCGCCGTCTGGGTCGCGACCTCCTGGGCGTGCTTGTCGATGGTGGTCTGGACCGTGTAGCCGCCCGAGTAGTACTTGTCGTCGTCGATGCCGTGCTGCGCCAGTTCGGCCTTCACCTGGGTGACGACGAACTTGTAGGGCGCGTTCGCGTCGTCCTTCGACTCCTCCAGCGGGATCACGTCCGGGAACTTCGCCGACTGCCGCTGCTGCGCGGTGATGTACTTGTTCTCGAGCATCCGGTCGAGCGCGGTGTTCCAGCGGCCTTGGGCCACCTTCGGGTTCTCCGAACGGCCCGGCTGCTGGATCAGCCCGGCGAGCAGCGCCGCCTCGGAGTAGTCCAGCTTGGAAACGTCCTTGTGGAAGAAGGCCTGCGACGCCGCGCCGATGCCGTACGCCCCGCGCCCGAAGTAAATGATGTTCAGGTACGCGGTGATGATGTCCTGTTTCTCGTACGTCTGGTTCATCTTGAAGGACTTCGCCAGCTCGGTCCATTTACGGGTGAGCGTCGGGGCGTCGTTGTCGGTGGCCTTCTTGATGTACTGCTGCGAGATCGTGGACCCGCCGCCCGCCTTGCCGGTGAGCTGGTTGAACGCCGCGCGGAGCAGACCGGTGACGTCGAAGCCGGAGTTGGTCTCGAACGTGGAGTCCTCGGTCGCGATCACCGCGTGCTTCACCACGTCTGGGATCTGCGCCGGGGTGAGGATCTGCCGGTTGCCGCCGGGAGGCACGTCCTTGCCCATCGGGCTGCCGTCGGCGTAGAGGTAGGTCACGGCCTGGTTCTGGCCCTGCGCGATGCTCTGCGGCGAGGGCACGTCGACACTGAAGTAGGTGATCACGAACGCGATCGCCGGGATCACGATGAAGATGCCGACGAACGCGTACGCACAGCGCCGGATGATCTTCCAGCGTCTCTTTTTGCGCTGCGCGGGCGTGCGGCCCTTCTTGTCCAGGTCTTCCGCCGGATACCCGTCGTCCGGGTCGAGCGGACCCTCGTCGCGGTACTCCGCGTCCCGGTAACCGTCGTTGCGATAGCCCGGATCGCGGTAATCGTCCTCGATCATCCGGTGGGTCATCAGCTCCGGCTCGCGCTGCGGCGGCGGAACCGGGCGGCGGCCGGGAGGCGGCGGACGGCGGCCGGGCGGCGGCGGAGAACCCGCCGGGCCGGTCGGGCCGGCGGCGGGCCGCTGCGGGCCGCGCGCCCACGGCGGCGGTCCGGGCTGGGACGGAGGTGGTTGACGCCGCGGGTCGGGATCCCGGTCGGGCCAGGAGCGGCTGCGGTCGTCGTTCACTGCGGATCCTCTTCTCGGACACGGGCAGCCTGCGGACGCAGAAGGCCCTCTGATGACCAGACGCGGCAACCCCGGTCGAGGTTCACTCTCCTGGCCGATCCCCTTCGCGGGGGAGGAGACCGTCGGTGAACCTACCGCACCCCCAGCCGGGCGGTACCGGCAAAAAGAGGCTCCTCTCCGCGGTGGAGAGGAGCCTCTTTTACTAATCCGACCAAAAGTAGGCCGACCCCGCAGCGGCACGTAACCGTTGCAGCGAAGTCATTCGGCCGTGGCTGTGGTCGGATTAGTAACGATCGGCACAGTCGGGGTTCGGGCGCGGGTCAGCCGGTGCGCCGCGGCGGTTCGCCGTTCACCACGGGACCGCCGCCGCTGCCGGGGTTGCCGCCGTCGGTGCCGCCGCCGAAGATGCCGCCCGGTCTGGTCGGGCTGGTCGTCGTCGAGGACGGCGGATGCGACGAACTGGTCGGCGGTGCCGACGACGAGGACGTCGTGGACGGCGGTGGCGCCTGCTCGCTGGACGTTTCGCGCGGCGGCGGGGGCGCCTTGCTCGAGGTGACTACCTCGTCCGCGTCCTTGCCGATCGGCTGCACCTTGTCGAACTTCTCGCCCGGCTTGTCCTTCAGGTAGTTCGTGAGGAAGTCCTGCCAGGCCGGCCCCGCGACCGTCTTGCCGTAGATCGGTTTGCCGTTCTTGTCGTGCAGCGGCTTGTTGCCGTCGCCGCCGACCCAGACCGCGGCCGACACCGACGGCGTGTACCCGACCATCCAGGTCTGGGCGTTGCGGTCCCGGTACGAACTCGGGTCGCTGTCCTTCGGGTCGTACTGCTGGGTACCGGTCTTGCCCGCGCACTCGTGGCCGCTCGGGCACTTGAGGTGCGATTCGGCGATGACCGGGATGAGCGCGTCGGTCACATTGCCCGCGATCTGCTTGCTCTTGTCCGCGTTGTCGTCGAACGCGGGCTTTCCCTGCCCGTTGGTGTCGTCGAAGATGACCTCGTCCTGGGAGTTGGTGAGCTTCGCGACGAAGTGCTGGTCACGGCGCAGGCCGCCGGAGGCGAACGACGAATAGCCGGCGGCCATGTCCTCCGGGGTGACCGAGGTGGCGCCACCGCCGAGGGCGATGTTGGCGTCGCTCGTGCCGAGCTTGGCCTTGCCCTTCGGGGCGGGAATCACGCCCGCCTCCTTCGCGGCTTCCGCGACCCTGGCCGGTTTCGTCCAGTTCAGCACCATGTCGTAGAACACGGTGTTCGCCGAGACCTCCATGGCCTTCTTGACCGTGCACTGCGGACCGCAGCTGGCGCTCTCGCCCGCGTTGCGGACCACGCGCCCGCCGAGTTCGCGGTTGTTGGTGCCGTCGAAGGTTTCGCCGAGCCCCTTGCCCATTTTGAGCCAGGCGGTGAGGTCGTAGGCCTTCATCGACGAGCCGGGGTTCTGCGGGGTGTTCGCCCAGTCGGTGGCGAGCACGTCCTTGCCCGCGTCGTTCTTCACCGTGGTCGGCCCGCCGTAATAGGCGAGCACGCCCCCGGTTCTCGGGTCGACGGCGACCAGCGCTCCCCGGAGGTTCTCGTCGGTCTGGCCCTCCATGTTGTCCTGGATTGCCTGCACCGCGGTCTTCTGTGCGTTCGGGTCGATCGTGGTGTAGATCTTCGCGCCGGTGGAGTACAGCTTGTCCTCGTCGTAGCCCTTGTCTTTCAGCTCGTCGAGGATGCGCTGCTGGATGAAGTAGTCCAGCGTGCCCGCGTTCTCCTTCTTCTGCGAATCGCGCGGGATCATCGTGGGAAGCTGCGCCGCCTTGCGGTCGGCGGGCGAGAGCCAGTGGTTGGCCACCATCTGGTCCATCACGTAGCTCCACCGCTTCTGCACGTACGCGGTGTCGCGGTCGCGGCTCGGGCCCTGGATCATCCCGGCGAGCAGCGCCGCCTCGGAAGCGTTGAGCTGGCTGACGTCCTTGCCGAAGTACGCCTTCGACGCGGCGGCGATGCCGTTCGAGCCGCGGCCGAAGAAGACGATGTTCAGGTAGCCGGTGATGATGTCCGATTTGGACGTCTCGTTGTTGAGCTTGAACGACTTCGCCAGCTCGGTCCACTTACGCGTCAGCGTCGGGGCGTCGTTCTTGGTCGCCTGCTTGATGTACTGCTGCGAAATGGTCGAACCGCCGCCGGTGCCGCCGGTCGCCTGGTTGAAGACCGATCGCAGGATCGCCATCACGTTGAAGCCGGAGTTGGTCTCGAAGGTCGCGTCCTCCGCCGCGTACACGGCGTGCTTGACGACCTCGGGCACCTGGTTGGGCTGCAGCAGCTCGCGGTCGCCGCCCTCCGGGACTACCCGGCCCATCACCGATTTGTCGGCGTAATAGAAGGTGATCGGCTGGCTCTGCTTCGCGAGCACTTCCTGCGGCGAGGGCACGTCGACGGTGAAATAGGTGATCACGAACGCGATCGCGGGCACCACGACGAAAAGGCCGAACATCGCGTACAGCACGCGCCGGACGATCTTCCACCGGCGTTTGCGGCGCTGCATCGGCGAGAGCGGGGTCTTGGACTTCTTGCCGTCCTCCTCGCCTTCCGGGTCGTCCTCGAAGTCCGCGTCGTCCGAGTACTGCGCGAGGCGGGTTTCCTCGTCGTACGGGTCGTAGTGGTCGTCGTCGTACCGGTCGTCGTAGGGGGCGTAGCCGTTGTGCGCGGCGTGCGTGATCAGGTCCGGTTCGCGCTCCGCTTCCGGATAGGACGGCGGAGGCGGCGGCGGGACCCGGCGGCCTTGCGGCGGCCGTCCGCCGGGCGGCGGCTGCCGGAAGCCCTGGGTGGCGTTCCCGTTGGGACCGCCGTTCGGGCCGCCGTTGGGACCGGGGCGTCCGGCAGGCGGTTGGCGACGGGGAGGGGGAGCGCCCTGTCCGTCGAGGATCTGCGACGCACGGGTGCCCGAACCGCGATCCTGCGGGCCGGGGCCCTGGGGCGGACGGCCTTGCGGCGCGCGGTTCTGCGGCGGGCGCTGCGGACGGCGCGGTTCGTCGGCGGGCCACTGCGGACCGCCTTCGTCGCCGCTCGGCCATTCGGGACCGGCTTCGGCTCGCGGGGCGCGCGGCGGGCGCGGGCCGCCCGCGGGAGGACGGCGGGGCGGTGCGGGGCGCCGGGGCGCGTCGTCGGCTGGCCAGGCGGGACCGGGGTCCTCCTGCGGTCGCCGGGCACGGCGAGGTGCATCTGGCTCCTGGCTCGGCCAGGAGCGGTTGCGGTCGTCGTTCACGAATGGGCCTCCGAAGGCAGCACTGTCTGCACTGGCGCCGCCCCGCGTTCTGCAGCGGTTGTGGTACTCGTCACTGCCCGGCAGTCCTTCGCGGCCGGGTCGGCTGGGGCTCTCCCGTGCCGAGGACATAGGACAGGACCAGATGGTTCCAATGGCACGTCCGGCACACCTCTACGTCATAGACGGTGAACTCCCCGAAAATCCCCGACATCCGGGTGAGTTCGGCGGGGGTGCGTGCCGATCCCGAGACGTGCTTCAGCTCGTCGCCGTACACCCAGGAGACGAGGTGCAGCGGAGCCCGGCGGCACATCGGACAGGCCCGGTCCTCGGGTCTGCCGTGGAATTTCGCCGCGCGGAGCAGGTACGGGCTCGCGTCGCAGACCTCGTGGTCTCCGACGCGCCCGGAGCGGACGCCGGCCAGCAGCGCACGGCGCTGCAAGGCGTAATCCACAACCTGCCGCTGGTTTCGCACGAGGACAGAGTACGGGCTCTTGCTGTGTCCGCGGTGCCCCCTGCTTTCCCGCACCCTGGGCGAGACGTTCGAACACGCCGAAAGTTAGATAACGCTCTGATCACGGATCGGCGGGCGGATGCTGGTCGCGGGTTACTTCCGCCACTTCGATGTATCGGCGCGATATAATCGGCGAGTAGGTTGGCTGAGCCGGTCCCGGTGATCAACGAGGCTGGCCGCGGCGTATTCCCGGAATGGGGTGTGGTGTGCTCGAACTCGCGATCCTCGGATTGCTGCACGAGGCGCCCATGCACGGGTACGTGCTGCGCAAACGTTTGCACGAGACGCTCGGGATGTTCCGGACGTTCTCGTACGGCTCGCTGTATCCGACCTTGCGCCGGCTGCTGCGGGCCGGTTACCTCGTCGAGGAGTTCGACGAGGCGGACGACCGGGCGTGGTCCCGGCGCGGCCGCCGCGTCTACAAGCTCACCGCCGAGGGCAAGGAACGCTTCGCCGAACTGCTCGGCGACGCGGGACCGCAGACGTGGGACGACGAGGGATTCGGCGTCCACCTGGCGTTCTTCTCGCGGACACCGGCCGACGTCAGGATGCGAATCCTGGAAGGCCGCCGCCGCCGCGTCGAGGAGCGGCGCGAAGGCTTGCGGGACGCGCTGGCCAGGGCCGAGGAGAAGATCGACCGCTACACCCGCGAGCTGCACCGGCTGGGGCTGGAGTCGAGCGAGCGGGAGGTGCGCTGGCTCAACGAGCTGATCGCGCACGAACAAGCCGAGCAGCGCGGCCCGGAGCAGCCGGGACCGAGTTGAGCGGCGGGCCGCAACGGGGCGGCAGACCTGCAGATGCAAGTGAATGAGATTGAAGGAGAAACCGGCATGGGCGAGAACCGCCGCGTTCGGGTGGCCATCGTGGGCGTCGGCAACTGCGCCTCGTCGCTGGTCCAGGGTGTGCAGTACTACCGCGACGCGGATCCCGGTGCGCGCGTCCCCGGTTTGATGCACGTCCAGTTCGGCGACTACCACGTGCGCGACATCGAGTTCGTCGCCGCGTTCGACGTCGACGCGAAGAAGGTCGGCCGGGACCTCTCGGAGGCGATCTCCGCCAGCGAGAACAACACGATCAAGATCGCCGACGTGCCGCCGCTCGGCGTCACCGTCCAGCGCGGGCACACCTTCGACGGCCTCGGCCGCTTCTACCGCGAGACCATCGAGGAGTCCGACGAGGCTCCGGTCGACATGGTCGCCGCGCTGCGCGACGCGCGGGTCGATGTGCTCGTCTCCTATCTTCCCGTCGGATCCGAAGAGGCCGACAAGTTCTACGCGCAGGCCGCGATCGACGCGAACGTCGCGTTCGTCAACGCGCTGCCGGTGTTCATCGCCTCCGACCCGGAGTGGGCGAAGAAGTTCGAGGACGCGGGCGTCCCGATCGTCGGCGACGACATCAAGTCCCAGGTCGGCGCCACCATCACGCACCGCGTGCTGGCGAAGCTGTTCGAGGACCGCGGCGTGCAGCTCGACCGCACGATGCAGCTCAACGTGGGCGGGAACATGGACTTCCTGAACATGAAGGAGCTCGAGCGGCTCGAGTCGAAGAAGATCTCGAAGACCCAGTCGGTCACGTCGCAGGTGGACCGCGAGCTCGGCAAGGGCAATGTCCACATCGGACCGTCGGACTACGTGCAGTGGCTCGACGACCGCAAGTGGGCCTACGTCCGCCTCGAGGGCCGCGCGTTCGGCGACGTGCCGCTGAACCTGGAGTACAAGCTCGAGGTGTGGGACTCCCCCAACTCGGCGGGCATCATCATCGACGCGGTGCGCGCGGCGAAGATCGCCAAGGACCGCGGCATCGGCGGCCCGATCCTGTCCGCCTCGTCCTACTTCATGAAGTCGCCGCCGGAGCAGTACGACGACTCGACCGCCCGCGACGCGGTCGACGCCTTCATCCGCGGCGACGTGGAGCGCTGATCCCAGCCTGACCGTCCGTGAAGGACTCCTTGCGGGAATGCCTGCAGGGAGTCCTTCTCGGCGTTTAGGGCAGGTCGGCGGTGACCAGTTCGGTTTTGGTCATGGCGTCGCCGAGCGGGTCGGGCAGGTGTTTGCCGTAACTGGCGGCGAGATCGCCCGCGCGGTCGACGGTCGTCTGCCAGCCTTGCCGGGCGAGCCATTCGACCGGGTTGCGGCGCGGTTCGGTCGAGAGCACGTCGTTCACGTCGAGGCCGAGCCGCGCTCCGGCGTCCGACGACCGGATGGTGTCGAGGATGTCGGTGCTGCCGAGGTCAGGGATGTGCTCGATGCCGATCCGGCTGCCCGGCGCGCTGCGGGCGTGCACGAGGTCGAACAGCAGCTCCTCCGCCCGCGGGGGCAGGTACGGCAGCAATCCCTCGGCGATCCACACTGCCGGGCGGCCGCGGTCGAATCCGGCGTTTTCCAAGGCGGCGGGCCAGTCCTCGCGCAGGTCGGCTCCGATCGCGTGGCGGCGGCAGCGCGGGGCCGCGCCGAGTCCGTCCAGGACGTCCTGTTTGAACGCGAGCACTCGCGGCTGGTCGACCTCGAAGACGTCGCGGCCGGACAGGTCCAGCCGGTAGGCGCGGACGTCGAGCCCGGCCGCGAGGATCACGACCTGCGGTGCGTCCGTGCCGGTGACCACCTCGTCGAAGAACCGGGACCGCACCGCGAGATACGCGGCCATCGCCGTCCAGAGCGCGTCGTCGACCGGTTCGACCGGCATCGGCCGCGGCGGGTTCGCGGCGCGGACGAACTCCGCCGCATACGGGTCTTCGATCAGCGGATCCGGGGACACCGTCGCGATCGCCCGGCCTGCCGCGACCCCGAGCGCGGTCAGTCCGACGCTGCTGACGATGTCCCAATCCTGGTCCGGTGCAGCCATTTCCACCCCTTGTGCCGATCTTGTTGGCAAGCGTTCAGGATGGCACTGCGCGACCGGGCGGATACCGGCTGCGACCGATTTGGGGTTATTTGCCGCTGTGGGCTGCGTCACTCACGGAGCGCGGCGGGCAGGGCGGCCAGATTCGGCAGCACCGTGGCGTCCCGCAGTGCCTCCGGGTCCGGCGGGAAATGCGGGTTCGGCACCGCGAACACCTTCATGTCCGCCGCGAACGCCGCGCGCAGGCCGTTGGTCGAGTCCTCGACAGCGGCGCAGCGGGACGCTTCGACGTTCAGCAGCATCGCCGCGCGCAGATAGACGTCCGGCGCCGGCTTGCCCGCAGCCACTTCCTCGCTCGACACCGCGACCGGGACCAGCGACGTCAGGTCGCACGCGGTCAGGAACGAGTGGATCAGCACCGGCGGCGACGAACTGGCGATCGCGACCGGCCAGTGCCGGGAGATCTCGCGCACGACCTGGTCCGCGCCGTCGATCACCGGCGGCCGGTCGGCGTAGCGGGCGGCCATCTCGTCGATCACCGTGCGCGCGATCTCGTCCGGGGTGAGCTGCGCACCCAGCGTTTCCACCAGGTAGTTCGCCCATTCCGGCGTGCTCATCCCCTGCTGGGCGCGGGTCGCCTCGGGCCGCCAGGTACCGCCGTGCTCGGCGACTACCGCGCGGCGCACCTCGTCCCACGTCGTCTCGGAGTCCACCAGTACGCCGTCGAGGTCGAAGATCACCGCATCCACTGGTCCAGCCTAGGGGCCCTGGACTGGACCACCTTGTGAGCCGAATTACTTCGCCACCCTAAATAATTTTTGTTAGCCTAGCTAAGTGACTTCCTCGATGGGCGATCTGGCGCACCGGCTGCGGCCGGTGGTGTTCCGGCTGTACTACCTGGTGCGCCGCGAATCCGCGCAGCTGCTGACCCTGACCCAGGGGTCGGTGCTGTCGGAGCTGGTCGGCCGGGGACCGAGCCGGATGAGCAGGCTCTCGCGCCTCGAGCGCGTGCGGATGCCGTCGATGACCGACGTCGTGCGCAGGCTCGAACGGCTCGGCATGGTGACCCGCCGTCCCGATCCCGACGACGGGCGCGCCGTGCTCGTGGAAGCCACCCCGGAAGGCGAGCGGTTCTACGCCGAGATGATCGCGGGCCGGGAGGCGGAGCTGCGGGCGCGGCTCGACCGGCTCGACCCGGACGAGCGCGCCGCCATCGACGCCGCGCTCCCCGCGCTCACCAAGCTGATCGCCGACTTCCACCGTGACGACCCCGCCGCGGAACTCGCTGTTATGTCTGAAGGAGGAACTGATCCGCGATGAGCGCTGAGCACCACTCGAGCCTGCTGGACGCGGTCAAGGGCCAGCCCAAACAGGTGTGGATCACCGCGTTCGCCGCGGTCATCGCGTTCATGGGCATCGGCCTCGTCGACCCGATCCTGCTGTCCATCGCCAAGGGGCTGAACGCTTCGCCGTCCCAGGTCACGCTGCTGTTCACGTCGTATCTCGGCGTGCAGGTGATCGCGATGCTCTTCACCGGCGCGATGTCCGCCCGGTTCGGGGCCAAGCGGACCGTGCTGGTCGGGCTGACCCTGATCGTCGCCGCGACCGCGCTGTGCGCCGCGGCGGGTTCGATCGAACAGCTTGTCGGCCTGCGCGCGGTGTGGGGGCTGGGCAACGCCTTCTTCATCGCCACCGCGCTGTCGGTGATCGTCGGCGCGGCGACCGGCGGCCAATCCGGCGCGATCCTGCTTTACGAGGCCGCGCTCGGCGTCGGTCTCGCGGTCGGCCCGCTGCTCGGCGCGCTGCTGGGCACGATCTCGTGGCGCGGTCCGTTCCTCGGCACCGCCGTGCTGATGATCGCCGCGCTGGTGCTGTGCTCGATCTTCCTGAAGAGCGACTCGCACGAGAAACGCGAACCGATCAAGCTGCTCGACCCGATCCGCGCGCTCAAGCACCCCGGTCTGCTGCGGACGTCGATCGCCTCGGCGCTCTACACCGCCGCGTTCTTCGCGGTGCTCGCCTGGTCCCCGTTCGTGCTCGGCTGGAACGCGATCGCGGTCGGCCTGATCTTCTGCGGCTGGGGCCTGTGCGTGGCGATCGCCGGCGTGGTGCTCGCGCCGAAGATGGCGGCCCGCTTCGGCGAACGGCACGCGGCCGCGCTGGCGGTGACCGGGTACACGGTGCTGATGCTGGTCCTCGCCATCCCGAGCAAGCCGGTGGTGGTCGTCGGGATCATCGTGTCCGGGCTGGTTTCCGGGCTGTTGAACACGCTCTTCACCGGGACCGCGATGTCGATCAGCGACGCGCCGCGGCCGGTCGCGAGCGCCGGGTACAACTTCTGCCGCTGGTTCGGCGGCGCGATCGCGGCGACGCTCGTCGGGCACGTCGCCGAGTGGATGGGCTGGGAGCAGGGTCCGTTCCTGGTCGCCGCCGTGCTCTGCGTGATCGCCGCCGTGCTGCTTTCGCAGCGCGAGAAGAAGGCCGACCCGCACACCGTGCCGAAGGAGGCCGCGCTCGTCGGCGACGAGGAGTTCTGAGCCGTTTCGCGACACTCGGCGATCGCCCCCGGACTGTCTGTTCGGGGGTGATCGCCGTCTTTGCGCGAATACATCCGCCGTTAACCTTTTGGTCTGATTCAGGGGGTTTTCGCCGCATACGGTCGCCGGGTTCCCACCGAGAAGCGACCCTGGAGGCCCCGTGTCCCTGGAGCCCGGACGACTGCTGCCCTTGTTCACCGCGCATTCCGGCGGCCGGTCACCGATCACCTGCGAGTACCGCTGCGGCAACGCGTGCGCGCACGAGGCCCCGAACCCGACCGGCAACGAATACTTCGGCGACATCGCCAAGGGCGTCTCGCGGCGCGGCGTGTTCAAGGCCGGCGCGGTGATGGCCGCGGCCGCGGGCGGGTTCGCCGCGCTGTCCGGCACCGCCGCCGCGGCCACGCCGAGCAAGGCTCCGGCGCCGTTGGCGAAGGGCCGCACCGTGCCCGGCACCGACTTCACGCCGGTGCCGCCGAACAAGCTCGACGCCGTCAGCATCCCCGACGGGTACGCCCAGCACGTGGTGATCCGCTGGGGCGACCCGGTGGTCCCCGGCGCGCCGAAGTTCGATTTCCGCAAGCAGACCGCGGCCGCGCAGGCCAAGCAGTTCGGCTACAACAACGACTTCGTCGGCCTGATCCCGCAGGACCCGCTCGGCCTGCGCAATCTGCTGGTGGTCAACCACGAGTACACCACCGAGGTGCACCTCTTCCCGGCCGATCAGTACGACCCGGCCAACCCCACCGAGGAGCAGGTGAAGATCGCCTGGGCGGCACACGGACTGTCGGTGCTGCAGACCCTGCGCGACCCGATCGGCGGCGCGCTGCGCACCGTTCCGAGCCCGCTGAACCGGCGGATCACGCTCGACACGATTTTCGAGGTGCGCGGTCCGGCGGCCGGTTCGAAGTACCTCAAGACGTCGGCCGACCCGTCCGGCAAGCGCGTGCGCGGCACGCAGAACAACTGCTCCGGCGGCGTCACGCCGTGGGGCACCGTGCTGTCCGGCGAGGAGAACTTCCACCAGTACTTCGCGCACGCGGACAAGGTGTCCGACCCGGCGCAGGCCGCGCGGCTCAAGCGGTACGCGATCGGCACCGGCGAGAGCACGCGCAAGTGGGAGCGCTTCGACCAGCGCTGGGACGTTTCGCGCGAGCCCAACGAGCCCAACCGATTCGGCTGGGTCGTGGAAATCGACCCGAACGACCCGCATTCGACGCCGGTCAAGCACACCGCGCTCGGCCGGTTCAAGCACGAGGCCGCGAACGTCAAGATCACCGCGGACGGCCGGGTCGCGGTGTACTCCGGCGACGACGAGCGGTTCGAGTACATCTACAAGTTCGTGTCGAAGGGCAAGTACAAGAAGGGGCATTCCGCGCTCGCCCGGCGGCACAACTCGGCGCTGCTCGACGACGGAACCCTGTACGTCGCGAAGTTCTCCGGCGACAGCCCGGGCGAGATCGACGGTTCCGGCAAGCTGCCCGCCGACGGCGAGTTCGACGGCACCGGCGAGTGGATTCCCCTTGCCAGCGGCGACAAGTCCTTTGTGGACGGATTCACCGCGGAGGAGGTCTACGTGTTCACCCGCCAGGCCGCAGACCGCGCCGGGGCGACCAAAATGGACCGTCCGGAGGACATCGAGCCGAACCCGGTCAACGGCCGGATCTACGCCGCGCTCACCAACAACTCCGACCGCGGCGCGGCGGGCAAGGCCGCACCGGACGAGGCGAACCCGCGCACCCGCAACAAAAACGGGCACGTCCTCGAATGGGACGAGGACCGCGGCGACGCTGCCTCGACCCGGTTCTCCTGGCGGCTGCTGCTCGTCTGCGGCGACCCGGCCACGGCCGACACCTACTTCGGCGGTTTCCCGAAGGACCAGGTCAGCCCGATCTCGTGCCCGGACAACGTGGCCTTCGACCCGCACGGCAACCTGTGGATCTCGACCGACGGCAACACCCTCGGCGCGAACGACGGCCTCTTCTCGGTCCCGGTGGCCGGGCCGGAGCGCGGGCACGTGAAGCAGTTCCTGTCCGTGCCGGTCGGCGCCGAGACGTGCGGTCCGGTCGTCACCGAGAACCTGGTGCTCGTCGCGGTGCAGCACCCCGGCGAGGACGCGCCGAGTTCGGCGAACCCGACCTCGCACTGGCCGGACGGCGGAAGCGCCCAGCCGCGGCCCGCGATCGTGTCGGTCTGGAAGAAGGGCGCCTTCGGCTTGCCCGGTCGGATCGGGCGCCGGTAACACTTTGGGGTGTTTCTTACCGCCGATCGGGCTTGCTGGGTCTAGCTTCACCGCGTGAGGCGGGCAAGGAAAGTCGCGATCGGACGCACGGCGGGCGCGGCGGCGGGCACTGCGATGCTGGTCGGCGCGCTCGCCGTCGTCACTCCCGGGTCGGCTCCCGCCGAGGGGGCTCCGGAGTGCGGCGGCATCGCGGCCAACCCGAGCGTGGAGGACGCCGGTTCGCCCGGCGGAGCGCCGAGCGGGTACCTGTTCAGCCCCGCCGCGCCGGTTCCGCGCAGCACCCCGCCGGACCGGGTGCCGAAGCTCGTCACCAGCACCGCGCACGCGGTCGACGGGCACGTCAACGCCCAGATCCAGACGCCGGACGGCCGGGTCAGCTCGGCTGCCCAGCAGGTGAAAGCGGTGCCTGGCGGGCAATACTCGCTGTCGGTGTGGGCGGGGACGGCGCAATCCGGCCTCGGTTCGCGCGCGAGCGCGACCACCGGGCTGCGCTTCGCGGACCGCACTGGGCGCGTACTGGCGGAAAAACCGCTCGCGGTGACGCACGACGTCGCGTCCGACGGCAGGCTCGCGCAACAGCAACTGCCGCCGTTCACCGCACCGGACGACACCGCGGCGGTCTCGTTTTTCGCCAGCACCAACCACAACTGGGTGCTGTGGGACTGCGTGCACGTGGCCCTCGCCGCGTTCGCGGTGAAGATGGAGGTGCGGAATCCGGCGGACGGAACGTGGGGCCCGTCGGCTGCCATCCCGGCCGGCGACGCCGCGCACTTCCGCATTTCCGTCTCCAACACCGGGTCCCAGCCGCTCACCGGATTGCTCGTGAAGGACCCGTGGTGCTCCGGTCTCCCCGGCGCGTTCGACCTCGCCGCCAACGCGTCGCGGGAACTCACCTGTGACCACCCGAACCTCACCGAGGACGACAACGGGCACGTCAACACCGCGAAGGTCACCGGCACCGGTCCGGGCGGCCCGCTCGCCGAGCAGAAGGCCACCGCGACGGTCACCGTCACGCCGCAGCCCGCGGTCGGCAAGATCGGCGACCGCGCGTGGAAAGACCTGAACCGGAACGGCACGCAGGACGACGACGAACCCGGCTTCCCGGAGCTGCCGGTCACGCTCAAGGACGGCGCGGGCGGCACCGTCGCCACCGCGCGCACGAACGCCGACGGCAGTTACCTGTTCGATCAGCGCAAGGACGGCACCTACCAGGTGTGCTTCGACATCTCGAAGCTGCCGGACGGGCTCACCGTCACCCAGCGCGGCGCGGGCGCACCGGGTCTGGACTCGGCCGTCGACCCGGCGACCGGCTGCACCTCGCCGTTCACCCTCGGCGGCAAGGAACGCGAGCGGATGGACCTGGACATCGGCCTCGCCCCGCCGGCGCCGACCGTCCCGCCCGCGCCGAGCCGGCCGCCGATGCCGACCGCCTCCGCCTCGGCCGACCGCTGACGGCGACCGCGCGGCGTCGCTTCCCGGCGGATGCGAGACTGTGGCTGCACGTCACGTCTCGGGGAGGTCTGGACCAATCATGACCGCGGCCGCCGGCCTGCCCGCCGACCCGCTCCCGTGGTACCGCCGCCCGATGACCTGGACGTGGGCCGCCGCCGGGGCGGTTCTCGTGCTGTACATGGTGCTCGCCTGGCAGCGCCGGTGGATGAGCGACGACGGGCTGCTCGTGCTCCGCACCGTCCGGCAGATCCTCGCCGGGAACGGTCCGGTGTTCAACGTCGGCGAGCGCGTCGAGGCGAGCACGAGTCCGTTGTGGACCTGGCTGCTCGCCGGAATCGGCACGATTCCCGGACCGCCGCTCGAATGGATCGCGGTGATCACCGGCCTGCTGTGCGCCGTCGGCGGCCTGTTCTTCGGCCTGGACGGCGCCCGTCGGCTCTACGCCGGACCGGTGGCTCCCGCCGGTGCGCTGATCGTGTGCGCGCTCCCGCCGTTCCGCGATTTCGCGACTTCCGGGCTGGAAACCGGACTGGTGTTGCTGTGGCTCGGACTGAGCTGGTGGCTGCTGGTGCGCGGCAAAACGCCGGTCGCCACCGCGATCGTGCTCGGACTCGGCCCGCTCGTCCGGCCGGACCTGGCGTTGTTCAGCATGGTCGGCTTCGTCGCCCTGGTGCTTTTGCTCCGCCCGCGATGGCTTGCCGCACTGGGCTGGCTCGGCGCGGGAATCGCGATTCCGGTGGCGTACCAGGTGTTTCGGATGGGCTACTACGGTCTGCTCACGCCGAACACCGCGCTCGCGAAGGAAGCGGCCAACAGCGACTGGCCACGAGGCTTCGCGTATCTGGCTGACCTGATCAGCCCGTACGTGCTGTGGATTCCGTTGCTGCTGCTGGTGATCGCCGCGGTACTGGTGCGCCGGTCGCGGATCCTGTTGCTGACTCCGTTGATTGCCGCGCTGTTGCTCGCGCTGTACGTCGTGCGCGTCGGCGGAGATTTCATGCACGGCCGGATGTTGCTGCCCGCGTTGTTCGTGCTGCTGCTTCCGGTCATGGCGATCCCGCTGACCCGGAAGACCATCGCGTTCGTCGCCGGGGTCGCCGCGTGGTCGGTAGTCGCGGGCGGCTGGCTGCGCGTGCCGTACGAAGGCACCCACCAAGCGGTGAGCGTCACCGACGAACACGGCTACTGGGCCTGGGCGACCGGACACGAACATCCGGTGCTGGCGACCGATTACCTCGGCCAGGACATCATCCGCCACGCCGTCGACGCGGTGCAGGCGACGAAGCAGCCAGCCGTGCTCGTCTACAGCTACGGCGACGTGAAGCAGTGGTTCCGCTTCCCGACCACCCGGCCGTACGTGACCATGGCGGCCGACAGCATGGGTGCGATCAGCAACATCGTGTCCCTCGACGTGCGCATCCACGACGGCTACGGCCTGGCCAGCGACCTGGCCGCGCACTCGTCGTCGATCCCCAATGGCCGTCCTGGGCACTCGAAGTGGCTGGTCGCGGCCTGGGAAATCGCCGAAGCCGGGTACGGCGACTACGCCACCGACGGCGAGATCCGGATGTTCCAGCCCGCCGAAATCGACGCCGCCCGTGTAGCGCTTCGCTGCCCCGACGTGCAGAACGTTCTGGCCTCCACCCGCGAACCGCTCACCTGGAGTCGGTTTATCGACAATTTCACCGGCTCGTGGGACCGAACGGAGATCCGCTACCCGCGCGACCCGTGGGCCGCGGTTTCCTGCGCCCCGGCGAAGTGATCGCCGACTCCCCGGGCTGGCGATTCAGCGGCGGACGCCTACCGTGGCCGGTATGACCGACCTTCCGCTCGCCCTGATCACCGGTGCCTCGCGGGGCATCGGCGCGGCTATCGCGCATCAGCTCTCCCCGACGCACCGTCTTCTCCTCGGCGGCCGCGACACCGACGCACTCGCGAAGGTGGCCGAGGAACTGCCCGGCGCCGAGCCATGGCCGGTCGACCTCACCGACGCCGCTTCCCTGGAAGCCGCGGCCAGCAAGATCGACCGCCTCGACGTGCTGGTCCACTCCGCGGGCGTCGGCAAGATCGGCACGGTCGCCGACGCGCCGTCCTCGGTGTGGCGCACGAACCTTGAGGTCAACGTCATCGCGGTCGCCGAGCTGACCCGCCTGCTGCTGCCCGCCCTCCGCAACGCGAACGGCCACGTCGTGGTGATCAACTCCGGCGCGGGTTACACCGCCCGCCCCGGCTGGGGACCTTACGCGGCAAGCAAATTCGCCGTCCGGGCGTTCACCGACTCACTCCGCGCGGAAGAACCGGACCTGCGCGTGACGTCGGTGTTCCCCGGGCGCACCGACACCGACATGCAGCGCGAGGCCCGGGCCCAGGAAGGCGGCGAGTACGAAGCCGACAAGTACCTGCGCCCGGACTCCGTGGCGACGGCCGTGCTCACCGCGGTGACCGCCACCCCGGAAGCCCACTTCACCGAGATCCAGGTCCGTCCTCGCTGACCGATTCTGTGGGCAGAACCCTCAGGGTCGGCGGCTGCAAGGGACCGGGACGCCCGCGCTGGCCCTTTGGCGAGACGCTCGCTGTCCATAGAGGACACAGGTCGTGAGGGGAACCCTGAGGGAATCAGATTCCCTCAGGGTTCCCCTCACGACCCGCGATGTGCGAGGCACGAGCCGAGGTCAGGCCCGCAGCCGGGCGGCGGTGTCGGCCACCGCCGCCTGGACCTCGCGGCGGTCGACCCGCGTCGGTTCGGCGTCGGCGACGACCTGCTCGCCCGCGACCCACACGTCGCGCACCCGGCGCGACCCGGCCGCCCACACGAGGTTCGCCAGCAACTGCTCGTCCGGCACGTCGAGACCGGCGGCGAAGGCCGGGTCGTCGAGGTCGACGTGCACCAGGTCGGCCCAGCGCCCCGGCTCCAGCGCGCCGAGGTCGGGGCGGCCGAGCGCTTCGGCGCCGCCGCGGGTGGCCATCAGGAACACGTCCTTCGCGGTCACCACGGTCGAATCGTCGTTGGCCAGCCGAGCCAGCATCGCGGTCAGCTGAAGCTCTTCCCACAGGTCGATGTCGTCGTTCGACGCCGGACCGTCGGTGCCGAGCCCGATCGCGACCCCGGCCGCCCGCAGATCCTTGATTCGCGCGATCCCCGAAGCCAGCTTCGCGTTCGACCCGGGACAGTGCGCCATCCCGACCCCGCGGGCGGCGAAGATCGCGATGTCCTCGTCCGACAAATGCACCGAATGCGCCGCCAGCGTCCGTCCGTTGAACATGCCCAGCGAATCCAGCAGCTTCGGCACCGACCCGTGCTCCTTGCGCTGCTCCAGGTCCTCCGCGGCCGCCTCGGCCACGTGGATCTGCACCAACGCTCCCCTGGCCGCCGCGGATTCCGCGGTAGCGCGCAGGCCGTCCGGGTTCAGCATGTACGCCGAATGCGGCCCGTAGCCCAGCTCGATCCGCTCGCCGGGACCGAACCGCAGCCCGTCGGCGTCGATCCACCGGTCGATCGCCGCGAGCGTCGAGCGCCAGTCCAGCCCGGGCAGTTCGATCACCGGCGGCGCGACGAGCACCCGGCCGCCGGTGGTGAGCACCGCGTCGACGAGCTGCTCGCCCTCGAAATACATTTCCGCGCTGGTCGTCACGCCGTGCCGGAGCATTTCGACCGAGCCGAGCAGC
The DNA here is from genome assembly GCF_029087445.1 of Amycolatopsis sp. La24. Classification (NCBI taxonomy): domain Bacteria; kingdom Bacillati; phylum Actinomycetota; class Actinomycetes; order Pseudonocardiales; family Pseudonocardiaceae; genus Amycolatopsis; species Amycolatopsis sp. La24. The sequence continues at coordinate 101,961 of NZ_JARACH010000023.1, read as the reverse complement.
ATGCCGGTGCGCACGTCCGCGGGCTTCAGCTTCGCCTCGGTCGGCCAGATGATCTCGCGCAGCCAGCGCAGCAGCGGCAGGTCGCCGCCCATGCCGCGCAGCAGCGTCATCGGGCTGTGCGCGTGCGAGTTCACCAAGCCGGGCAACAGGATTCCGGTCAGCCGGGTCACCTCGCCGGCGAACTCCGGCGCGGTCGAAGCCGGTCCGACGAACGAAATCCGGCCCTCGTCGTCGACATCGACGACGGCGTCGCGGAGCAGCGAGCAGGACGGGTCGGCGGGCAGAACAACCGGGGCGTGGAATCGACGCGACATAACGAGATAGTACGGGCGTCCCAGTAGCGGTTAATCGACTACGCCGCTACGCCAGGCCCAAGCCGCGATTTCCACTCGGTTGCGCGCGCCGACTTTGCCCTGCACCGAAGCCAAATGCGTCTTGACCGTCGACAGCGACAGGAACAGCTCCGCGCCGATCTCGGTGTTGGTGAGCCCGCGGGCGGCCGCCTTCACCACGTCCAGTTCGCGCGCGGTCAGCGGCTCCGACGGCGCCGGGGCCTCGCGCTTGGCGGTGGTCCCGCCGTCGAAATGCTTCAGCAGCCGCACGGTGATCTGCGGAGACACCAGCGCGTCGCCGCGGTCGGCCGCGCGCACCGCCTCGATCAGCAGGGCCGGTCCGGCGTCTTTGAGCAGGAAGCCGCTCGCGCCGTTGCGCAGCGCGGTGTGCACGTATTCGTCGAGGTCGAAGGTGGTGACCACGACGACCTTCAGCGGGTCGGCGACGTCCGGGCCGGCCAGCTGGCGGGTGACCTCCAGCCCGTCCAGGCCCGGCATGCGGATGTCGAGCAGGCAGACGTCCGGGCGCAGTTCGCGCGCCTTGGCGACCGCGGAGATCCCGTCCGGCACGTCCGCGACCACCTCGATGTCGTCCTGGGCGTCCAGGATCATGCGGAAGCCCATCCGCACCATTTCCTGGTCGTCCGCGATCAGTACCCGGATCACCTGTCTGTCTCCCCGTTCGCCTCGAGCGGCAGCCACGCCTCGACCCGCCAGCCGCCGTCCGGCTCGCGGCCTGCCGAAAGCCTGCCGTGCAGCAACGCGACGCGTTCGCGCATGCCGACCAGACCGTATCCGCCCGACCCGCCCGCCGGACGGTGAGTCTGCCCGGTGCCGTTGTCGGTCACCCGCAAGTGCAGTTCGCCGTCGACGACCTCGGCCAGCACGAGCGCCTCGGTGGCGTCCGAGGCGTGCTTGCCGACGTTGGTGAGCGACTCCTGGATCAGCCGCAGCGCGGACCGGCCGACCTCGTGCGGCAGGTCGGCCGGAAGGTCGAGCCGCAGCTGCGTCGGGATGCCGTGGTTGCCCGCGTCGACGAGTTTGCGCAGGTCAGCGGCCAGGTCCGTGGTCGCCTGCTCGTTGAACTCGCCGGATCCGGCCTGTGCGTCGCCGCGCATGCTGCGGACCAGGCGGCGCATCGCGGCGAGCGCCTCGACGCCCGCGTTCTCGATCCGGCCCATCGCCTCCAGCGCGAGCTCCGGGTTCTTCTCCCCCATCATCCGCGCGGCCTGCGCCTGCACGACGATGCCGGTCACGTGGTGCGCGACGACGTCGTGCAGTTCCCTGGCCAGCGCCATCCGCTCGGACGTCTGCGCGTCGGTGACCGCCGATTTCACCACCTGCGCGCGCTCGGAATCGCGCGAACGCAGGTAGAGGCCGATCGCGATGGCGATGCCGAGCAGCAGGACCGCGACGGTGGCGAGCATCCCGAGCGTGATCGGGTCGGTGAGCAGCCGTCCGGTGCGGTACTGGCTGAAGTTCAGCACCGCGCCGACCGCGACCACGCCGGACAGCAGCACGATCCGCGGCCAGGCCCGCGCGAGCGGCACCGCGCGCACCACGTTCACCACGACGCCGAACGCGGCCACGATCTGCGTCGGCGGGATGCCGCCGAGCAGCTGGTAGCTGTGGCTGGGGTGCAGGAACGGCGTCGCGAGCGCGGAAAGCAGCAGAAGCCCGGCCACCACCAGGATCGAATCGCGTGGCCGGCGCGGCGACAGCGTGGTCACCGCGGCGGCACCGATCGAGCAGGCCAGCAGCGGGAACCCGCGGCTGCCGCTTTCGTAGGTGTAGCCGAATTCGATCAGCACGCCGATGCTGAGCATGCCGATCAACGGCCACTGGCCGCGCACCAGTTCGGTGAACCGGTGCATGCTGCGCAGGCGTTCCGCCGTCGCCGGATCCCGTTCGCGGCGCGGGCGGCCGACCACCCCGGTGAGCACCGCCGCGACGAGGAACAGGAAACCGAAAAGCAGCGCCTGCACGATGGCGCTGCCGTAGAGCCTGCCGTCGTATTCGCGGCCGAACACCGCGGTGAGCGCGCCCATCACCAGCGCGCAGATCACCGCGAAGGCGACCCCGGGCCGGGCCCGGCGGGCGAGGAAGTAGACCATTTCTACCCCGGCCACGACCTCGGTGATGGTGAGGTTCGCGAGCACGCTGGAGTAGGTCGGGATGTGCAGATAGCGGATGGCGAAGGTACAGAACATCAGCGTCAGCGCACCGAATACGCCCGCGACCGCCGCGCGTTTGCGGGCCCAGAACGCGCACGCCGCCATCACGAAAATGCCGGGGAAAAGACCGAGATCGACGAACCTCGGGCCCACGTTGTCGAGTGCCGCGTCGGTCACGAACACGAGGTCGAACGCCAGTGCGCCGAACAACACGAGCACGGACATGTCGAGGCGGCGGGCGAGTTCGGTCGCCCGCGCGGCGAACGTTTTCGACGGCGGGGTGTGCGGCACACCGTGACGGTAGATGATCCGCGGCCTCGCGCACCTTGGCCACGTGGTTCGTCGCCATCGGCCGATCGGCCGATGGCGGGCCCGCGGGTACCGGCCGTCTGCCTGAAGTGGACACCCGCCCGGATCCGCGAAGCTGCTTTCCGTCGCAGCCGAAGACGCATGACGGAGACAGGGAGAGAGCTGGCGGATGACGAATCCACAGTGGAGCGCCGGACCGGTGTTGTCGGGGCGCGGGCTGGTGAAGCGCTACGGGCAGCAGCACGCGCTGGCCGGAATCGACATCGACGTCCAGCCGGGCGAGGCGATCGCCATCGTCGGCCCGTCCGGCTCCGGCAAAACGTCGCTGCTGCACGTGCTGGCGGGCATCCTGCGCGCCGACAGTGGCGAAATCTGGTTGCAGGGACAGCGGATCGACCAGTTCGGCGAAAAGCGGCGCAGCGAACTGCGGCGCACCGAATTCGGTTTCGTGTTCCAGTCCGGAATGCTGGTGTCCGAGCTGACCGCCGAAGAGAATGTCGCACTTCCTTCGCTGCTGGCCGGCGGAACTCGTGGCGAAGCCATTGCCGCGGCACGGGAATGGCTCGGCAAACTCGGCTTGGCAGGCAAGGAAGCGCGCCGTCCAGGAGAGCTTTCCGGCGGCGAGGCGCAGCGCGTGGCGATCGCCCGCGCGCTCACCCACCGGCCGAAGGTGATCTTCGCCGACGAGCCGACCGGTGCCCTCGACACCCGCACCGGCCGCGAGACGATGGACGCGCTGCTGGCCGCCGCGCAGGCGTCCGGGGCCGCGGTGCTCGTGGTGACGCACGACCGGGAACTCGCCGAATCGATGCCGCGCACCGTGGCGATCCGCGACGGCCTGATCGCGACGAGGCTCGCGGCATGAACCCGTTCCAGCTCGCCCTGCGGGTGCTGCGCGGCGACCGGCGGACCCGCACCTCGGCGATCCTCACCGCGGTCGGCGTCGCCGTCGCGACCGGGCTCGTCCTGCTGCTGGCGACCCTGCCGTACGCCACCCAGGCGCGCGAGCAGCGGGCGCTGTGGCAGAGCAGCGGCCGCTACGACTCCGGCCAGCAGAACGCCCTGCTGGTCAACTCGTCCAAGGACTACTTCGAGGGCAAGCAGGTCGCCCGCGTCGACATCGCGGTCACCGGCCCGGCCGGCTCGCTGCGCCTGCCCCCGGGCATCCCGCAGCTGCCCGGCCCCGGCGAGACGATCGTGTCGCCCGCGCTCGGGAAACTGCTCAACACCACCCCGGCCGACCAGCTCGGGAACCGCTTCGGCAAACCGGTCGCCGCGTTCGGCGACGAGGCGCTGCGGTACCCGGAACAGCTCGTCGCGCTCGTCGGGCACAGCCCGCAGGAGATGCGCCCGTACGGGCACAAGGACCAGCCTGGCCAGGACGCTTTCCCGGCCACGGCCTTCCCGACCGGGCAGGGGCATCCGGACGGCCTGCTGACGGTGTTGTCCTGGGTCGGCATCATCGTGCTGCTCGTGCCGAGCCTGGTGCTCGTCGCGTCGTCCGCCCGGCTCACCGCCGCCCGCCGCGAACAACGGCTCGCCGCGATCCGCCTGGCCGGTGCGACCCCTGGTCAGGTGACCGCGATGGTCGCCGCCGAGACCGGATTGTCCGCGGGCGTCGGGGCCTTGCTCGGCCTGCTGCTGAGCCCGGCACTGCGCGGTTTGGCCACGTTCGTGCCGTGGGACGGCGGAACCTGGCTGGCCTCGGACTTCGCCCTGCCGGTGGGACTGACCGTGCTCGCCGTGCTGCTGGTCCCGCTGCTCGTGGTGCTCGCCGGGGTGCTCGGCCTGCGCCGGGTGGTGCGCACGCCGCTGTTCGCGACCGGCGGGCACACGGTGAAGCCGTTGCGCTGGTGGCGGCTGCTCGCACTGCCCGCGGCCGGATTGTTCTTCTTCTACACCGTTTTCGGCGCACGCAGCGGCGGCAGCGGCAACCTGGTGCTGTTCGGTCTGCTGCTGGTGGTCGCCTCGGCGATGGTGGTCGGACCGTGGGTGACCTCGGCGGTCGGCGGCACATTCGTCCGGATCTGGCGGCGGCCGTCGTCGCTGCTGGCCGGACGTCGGCTGCGCAACGACCCGAAGGGTTCCTACCGGGCCTCGGCCGGGATCGTGCTCGCGGTGTTCACCGGGTCGATGGCGCTCACCCTGCTGCCGTCGATCGAATCCCTCGCCGGCGGCGGACGCCAGTACGTGGACTCGGCGCTGTACGTCGACGTCACCGCGGACCGGGCCCCTGAGGCGATCGAGCGGACCAACGCCACGCTCTCGAAGGCGGGACTGTCCGAACGCGTCATCCCGGTGGCCAGCGTCTACGTGATGCAGGGCGAGGGGAACTACCAGTCGATGCAGCGTGCATACGTCATGACCTGCGCCGACGCCGCCAAGCTGACCCGGCTGGGGATTACCGAGCAGGACTGCAAACCGGGCGTCGGCCTGTACGCCCCGTACCAACTGGACACGAACAACCTGCGAGTCGCGCGGTACGGCGGCGAGGACAGCACGGGCACCCCGCTCGGCGCGGTCAACCTGAGCACGTATCACCCGGAACGGCACAACAACTTCGGCGAATACGTGATCGACCCGTCCGCGGTGCCGGCCGGGGTCAAACCGAGCCAGGTCACCCTGGTCGTGCCGACCGCCGAGACCAACCGCGAGAGCGTGCGAACCGCACTGGTGCCGAACGCGGTCGGGGCGGAGATCGGCAGCCGCGAGCAGCACCTCTACGGACAGCAAGTGCAGCTCAGTGACCTGCGCCGGGTCACCGTGATCGGCCTCATCGCAGCAGGCATCCTGGCCGGCTGCAGCGCCGCGGTCGCGACGGCGGGATCGGTCATGGACCGCCGACGGACGTTCGGCGCCCTGATGGCGGCTGGTACGCCGGTGCGAGTGCTGTCCCGCGCGCTGCGAATGGAAGCCGCCCTGCCCGCGCTCGTGGCGACCATCGGCGCCGGCGTGGTGGGCGTCGCGGTCGGACTCGGGTTGTTCATGGCAACCATGGAACGGGGTTCGGTCGTGTTCAGTCCGTGGATCGCCGCGCCGGTGGTGCTGGGCATCGGGGTCGCTCTGCTCGGTGCGTCGGTCTGCACGCCCGCGCTGAAGCGAGTGCAAGCGGAGCCACTGGCCGACGAATAGCTGGCCGCCGCCCCTCGTCGGGGGAGGGGCGGCACCGGGGGTGAAGGAAACGAAGGGCCGTCACCGGGGATGGGAACCCGGGGGCGGCCCTTCGTCGCTTCCTGTTGCTTCGCTCGGTGAGCTGGCTACGGCTTGCTTGACCTGCTGCACTGGCTTCGCCTGCTTCGCTGCTTCGCGGTTCTCGGGCGCGTGACCGCACAGCCGATGCTCGCCAGCGTCGCGTGCGTCGCTGCTTCGCCGCCGGGGTCGTTTCGCCGCTTCACCAACTCGGCGCGTTTCGCCGCTTCGCCAGCCTCGCGGCGTTGCGGGTGTTTGCCCGCCGGGCTTGCTTCGCTGCTTCACCCGCGCGGCCCGGTTCGCTGCTTCGCCCTTCGCTGCTTCACCCGCGCGGCCCGGTTCGCTGCTTCGCCGTTCTCGGGCGCGTGACCGCACAGCCGATGCTCGCCAGCTCCGTCCGCGCGGCCGACTTCGCCTCGCAGTCCGCCCCAATGCCGCATTGGGTGCGCTCAACGCAACGAACGCCACATTGGGTGCATGCGACGCACCCAATGTGGCATTGGGGCGCTTCGGACCCAGCCAGCCCCGCCAGCCTCAGCCCCCCGCCAAGACTCGCCAACCCGAGCCCAGCCCCGTCCGCGCCCAGTAGAAAGACCAAGCCGAGCTCAGCCCGGCGCCCAGCTGAAAGACCGACCCGAGCCCCGCCCGGCACCCAGGCGAAAGACCAACCCGGGGCCAGCCCCCAACGAATCAGCGCTTCTCAAAGATCAAATCGTGCGAAACCCGCCCCTCCCGGTCCGCTCGTTGTTCGAACTTCGTCACCGGCCGCCATTCCGGCCGAGGGGCCCACCCGCCAGGCTCGTCGGCATACCGGTTCCGCAGCGCAGGCTCCGCCGAGCAAACCTCCAGCATCTGCTCCGCGTAGTGCTCCCAGTCCGTCGCCATGTGGAACGTCCCACCCGGAGCCAGCCGGGACGCGATCAGCGCCACGAATTCCGGCTGCACGATCCGCCGCTTGTGGTGGCGTTTCTTCGGCCACGGGTCCGGGAAGAACAGCCGTACGCCGGATAGCGTGTCGGGCGCGACATGCGACGTCAGCAGGACCACCGCGTCACCGTGCATGAGCCGCAGGTTTGTCACTCCGAGCTTCTCCGCGCGCAGCATCAGCTGCCCGAGCCCGGGGTCATACACCTCGGCGGCCACGTAGTTCAGCTCCGGCGCGGCGGCGGCCAGTTGCGATGTCGTCTCGCCCATGCCGGAACCGATCTCCAGCATGACCGGCGCTTCGCGGCCGAACCATGCCGTGAAGTCGACTGGTCCGGGCGGCAGTTCCGACACCGTCCGGCCGAGTCGCGGCCAGTGTTCTTCCCAGGCTCGCTGCTGGCCGACGGTCATCCGCCCGCCGCGTTTGACGTAGCTGACCACGCTGCGCAGCCGTGGCTGGTCCTCGTTTTCCACCCGGACAACATACGGGCGCGTCAGCGGACCGCTTCGAACTCCCCGAGCCGGGAGCGCAGTCCGGCGAGTCCGGCGACCGCGACCGGCTCCGGTGCGCGGGCAGAGTGCGCAGGCAAGACGTCGATCCAGCCGTCGTGCCGGTCCGTGTTCAGCACGGTCGTCGGGATGGAATGGCCGGACTTGCCGCGTTCGGACGGCATGAACTCCCAGTACCCGGATTCGCCGTCGGCCGCCCACGGGACGAACTCCCAGCCCATCCGCTTGCCGAGCAGCTGCGCCACCCGGTCTTCGATGCGGAAGCCGAGTTCGCGCGATTCGAGCCGTCCGCTCGCGACCGCGCGCAGCCACCACGGTGCGGGCAGTGCGTCGTCGGCTCCGCTCGCCCGCCGGTACAGCCCGAGCACCGCGTCCTCGGGTGCGCGGTGCACCCACGCCTGGCGCAGTTCGGCGGGCCGGGTCGCGGGCAGCGCGAACCGGGGCAGTTCGATCGCCTGGGACCATTCGAGGTCCAGCATCGGCTCGAGCCGAGGGGTTGGTACCGCAGCGTCGCGGGAAACGAGATTCTGATCAACGTCCACCGTCACGGTTCACCTCCGGAGAGCTGAGACGGGGCTCTGCTGTGAATATCCGTGGCTTTCCGACAGTATGTCCGCTCCCTGTGAGAGAAGCCACACCGGTTTACGCGAATTTAATCCGATTGCCTGCCGCGCAATCGGGAATGTGCACGTGCAGGTCAGGCGTCGCGCCGATTCGCGGTCGCCACGCCCGCGGCGAACAACACCACGCTGATCGCCGCGAAATACGCGAGATAACCCCCCGGTCCGAAAGGCGGCGACAGTTTCAGCGTCGTCCTGGTGAAATCGCCACCGGCGAACTGCGAGGCGGCGTAGAACGGCATCCACTGGTAAAGATCGCTGCCGATCTTGGGGATCAGCAGCACCAGGCCCTCGACCAGCTGGGTCCACACCAGCACGATCGCCAGCGCCAGCGCGGAACTGCGCAGCAGCAGTCCGACGCCGACGCCGAGCAGTCCGGTGAGCGCGAAGGTCAGGATCTGGCCGAACACGATGCGCCAGTCCGCTCCGGAGTGCAGGCTGAGGTCGGCGTCCGGGCGCACGAGATGTGCCATGCCCCACGAGCCGACGCCGGCGAGCAGGCCCAGCGCCGCGCACGTCGCGAACGCCACGGCGCCCTTGGCGAGCAGCGCGGGCGTCCGCGTCGGCACCGCCTGGAAGGTGAGCCGCAGCGTGCCCCAGTTGAAGTCGGCCGTCGCGGCGAGCACCGCGAGCACCAGCGCGACCGTGCGGCCGGTGCTCGTGGCGAGCTGGGTATTGCTCACGTCCGCGGTGATTTCGGCCCCGGAAAGCCCGAGGAACAACGCGGTGAACGCGATCGGCGCGGCCACCGCGATGAGCGCGCACCACCACGGCGCGCGAGTGCTGAAAAGCTTGATCCGTTCCGCCCGCAGCACATTCACCGCGCACCTCCACTGGTGAATTCGGCCGCCTGGCCGGTCAATTCGAGGTAGGCGTGCTCGAGCGAACCGGCCAGCGGGCTCAGCTCGTGCAGCGTGGCGCGCGCGGCGAAAGCGAGTTCGCCGATCGCGTCACTGTCCATTTCGGACACCAGGAACGCACCGGAATCCTCGGTGAAAACCGCGCGCGCTTCGGTGAGCGCGGTGCGCAGCGCGTCGGCGTGCGGCGTGCGCACCCGGACCCCGCGCGATCCGGCGCGCTCCACGAAATCGGCCATCGTGCCCTGATAGATCAGCTGGCCGCGGCCGATCACCACGAGATCCTGCGCGGTCTGCTCCATTTCCGGCAGCAGATGGCTCGACACGAACACCGTGCGGCCTTCCGCGGCGAGCCCGTGCAGCAACTGGCGGACCCAGTGCACGCCTTCCGGGTCGAGGCCGTTGACCGGTTCGTCGAACAGCAGCACGCGCGGGTCGCCGAGCAGTGCGCTCGCGATGCCGAGCCGTTGCAGCATGCCGAGCGAGAAGGTGCCCGCGCGTTTGCGTGCCACCGCGGACAGTCCGACGAGCTCCAGCACCTCGTCGGCACGCCGGTCCGGCAGCCCGTTCGTCGCGGCCAGGAAGCGCAGGTGCTGCCGGGCGGAACGACCCGGATGCCGCCACGTCGCGTCGAGCAGCGCGCCGACCGTGCGCAGCGGATCGGACAGCTGCCGGTACGGCTTGCCCTCGATGTGCGCGGTGCCCGCGGTGGGCGCGTCGAGCCCGAGCAACAGCCGCATCGTGGTGGATTTGCCTGCCCCGTTCGGACCGAGGAATCCGGTGACGCGACCGGCCTCCGCGGTGAATGTCAGGTCCCGCACCGCGACGGTGTCGCCGTAGGACTTGGTGAGTCCAGTCGCTTCGAGCACGCCGTCCCCCTTCTCGTGGCACCGAACTCTACCGAAACGGAAAGATCCGGGCCGCCCCCCGAATGGCGACCCGGATCTTGTTCCCCTTTTCCCTTTTTCCCCTTGTTCGGCTCCGCCGGCCCCCGCCTGACTCGCCCGAACGCCCCTGTGGGTCTTTACGCGTCGCGCTTCTTCGCGACGCCGATCGCGATGGCCAGCAGCACCACGGCCACCCCGGCGAAGTAGGCCAGCGAGCCCCACTGCGACAGGACCGCGTCCGGCATGCCCGGTCCGCGCGAGGAAGCCGAACCGCCGAGGAAGCGTTCCGCGACGTTGAACGGCATCCACTGGTGGATCTTCGGGCCGATGGTCGGGATCAGCTGCACGAGGCTTTCCACCGCCAGCACGTAGATCAGCAGCAGCGAGAGCGCGCCGGCGCTGTGCCGGATCAGCGTTCCGACGGCGACCGCGATGACCGCGGCGAAGGCGAACACGACGCCGACTCCCGCGACATTGATCCAGTCCGCGGAGGTGTGCAGCGCCACCGAGTCCGACGGGCGGATCGCGTAGCCGAGCGCCCACGCGCCGAAGGCGGCGATCTCGCCGATCACGAGCGACAGCAGCGCGACGACGGTGGCCTTGGCGACGAGCACCGAACCCCGGTGCGGCACCGCCTGGAACGTGGTGCGGATCGTGCCGAAGCGGTACTCGGTGGTGACCGACAACGCCGCCAGCACCATGATCACCGCGATGCCGAACTGGTGTCCGGCCTGGGTGTTGGCGACCGAGATCGTTTCCCCGCTCGGCAACGCGGTGGCCATGAGGCCGGCGAAGCCGACGGTGAGCGCGACGGCGATGAGGGCGCACCACCACGGCGACCGGGTGGTGAAGAGCTTGATGCGTTCGACCGCGAGCAAAGTCATGAGTTTTCTCTTCCCAACGAGAGTGTGGTCAGCGGATGGCCGCGGCCTGCTGCGCCTCAGCTTCGAGCCCGGTGTGGTACTCGACGGAGTCGCCGGTGATCTGCATGAAGGCTTGTTCGAGCGAGCCGGTCTGCGGGCTCAGCTCGTGCAGCACGAGGTTCGCCGAAGCGGCGATCTCGCCGATCTTCGCACTGTCCATTCCGGACACGATGAGCGCTTCGCCGGAATCGGTGACCTGTGCGCTGGCGGAGATCAGCTGCTGGCGCAGCGCCGGAAGCTGCGGCGAGCGCACCTTCACGGTGTTTTCCGCGGCCCGCGCCACGAATTCCTCAGTGGTGGACTGCGCGATCAGCTGGCCCTTGCCGATGACCACGAGGTCGGTCGCGGTGAGCGCCATCTCCGAAAGCAGGTGGCTCGACACGAACACGGTCCGGCCCTCGGCGGCGAGGCGCTGCATGAACTTGCGGATCCAGAGGATGCCCTCCGGGTCGAGGCCGTTCACCGGCTCGTCGAACAGCAGCACCTCCGGGTCGCCGAGGAGTGCGGCGGCGATGCCGAGCCGCTGCGACATGCCGAGCGAGAACCCGCCCGCCCGCTTGCCCGCGACGCTGGTGAGGCCGACGGTGTCGAGCACCTCCTCGACCCGCGAGGCCGGGATCCGGTTGGACCGGGCCATCCACTGCAGGTGGGCCCGCGCGGAGCGGTTGGGGTGCACCCATTTCGCGTCGAGCAGCGCGCCGACCGTGCGCAGCGGGTCCTTCAGCTCGCGGTAGAGCTTCCCGCCGATCCGGACCTGGCCCGCGGTCGGGTTGTCCAGGCCGAGGATCATGCGCATGGTCGTGGACTTGCCGGCGCCGTTCGGGCCGAGGAATCCGGTGACTTTCCCCGCTGCCACGCTGAACGACAGGTTGTTCACCGCGAGCGTGCTCCCGTAACGCTTGGTGAGACCTGTTGCCTCGATCATCCCCTGCTCCCTCTACGGCGGTGCTAACGGAATCCATCCTGTCTCAGCGCGGCCGTTTTCGCGTCATCCTGTGGATCGAACCGGCTACCCGACCTGAGTAGTACTCAATCGTGTCGCAGGGTGGAGCGCGATGGGGGATGCCCCTGAGCCGACCCTGAACTTTCCCCCGTACGCGCGGACCCCGCTGCGAAATCCGCGGCGGGGTCCGGTGTGGACAGTGTCCGAACGGGACGGTTCAGCCGATCCCCGGCCGGGCGAGCCCGGTCTCGTACGCGAGGACGACCGCCTGCACGCGGTCGCGCAGGTCGAGCTTCGACAGGATCCGCCCGACGTGGGTTTTCACCGTAGCCTCGGAAAGGAACAGGGTTTCGGCGATTTCGACGTTCGACATGCCTTTCGCGATCAGCACGAGCACTTCGCGTTCGCGGTCGGTCAGCACGTCGAGTTCGGCCGGATCGCGCATTTCCGAACCGCCCGAGCCGACGAACCGGTCGAGCAGCCTGCGCGTGACCGACGGCGACATCACCGCGTCGCCGTCGGCGACCGAACGCAGCGCGGACACCAGGTAGTCCGGCTGGGTGTCCTTGAGCAGGAAGCCGGACGCACCGCCCTGCAGCGCGGCGTAGACGTACTCGTCGAGGTCGAAGGTGGTCATCACGAGCACCCGCGCGGTGCCTGCCGCGACGATCTGTTTCGTCGCCTCGACGCCGTCGAGCACCGGCATCCGCACGTCCATCAGCACGACGTCGGGCCGCAGTTCGGCGGCCATCCGCACGGCTTGCGCGCCGTCGCCCGCCTCGCCGACCACGTCGATGTCGGCCTGCGCGCCCAGCACCATCCGGAACCCGACGCGCATCAGTTCCTGGTCGTCGACGACCACCACTCGGATCACGAGTTCAACCTAACCGGCAGCACCGCTCGCACCTGCCAGCCACCGCCGGCGGCGGGGCCTACCTCCAGTGTCCCGCCGTACACGTGCGCCCGCTCCCGCATCCCGATCAGCCCGTTCCCGCCCGCGACCGACAGCCGCGGCGTCGGCTGCCGAACCGTCGCCGCCGTCGCCGACCCGGTCGCTCCATTCGCGCCCACCTGTTCCAGCCGCCGCGCCCGGCCCGCGCCGTCGTCGCGCACGAGCACTTCGACCTGGTCGCCGGTCCGGTGCACCCGGACCGCGGCGCTCGCCCCGGCCCCCGCGTGCTTGAGCGTGTTGGTGAGCGATTCCTGGACGATCCGGTAGATCCCGAGCGACACCCCGGCGGGCAGTTCGTCCAGTCCGTCGCCGAGGGCGAGGTCGACCGGGACGCCCGCGGCGCGCATCCGCTCGGCGAGGTCGCCCAGCGCGGTCGCGTCCGGCTGCGGCACCCGGGGTTCGTCGTCGCCGCGGTCGTTGCGCAGCACGTCGAGCAGCCGGCGCAGTTCGCCGAGCGCGCCGCGGCCGGTTTCGGAAATCGTCCCGAGCGCGCGTCCGGCCAGCTCCGGATTGGACTTCAGGGCGAGCGCCGCGCCGTCGGCCTGCACGACCATCACGCTCACCGAATGCGCCACCACGTCGTGCAGTTCCCGGGCGATCCGCCCGCGCTCCTCGGCCACCGCGATGCGCGCGGCCTGGTCGCGTTCGGTCTCCAGCAGATGCAACCGGGCCTCCAGTTCGCGCTGGTAGGCGCGGCGGGCGTACATGAATTCGCCGAGCAGCCAGCAGAAGGCGATGGTGAAGGCGCTGAACACCAGCTGCGCCAGCATCGACGGCTCGGGCTTGACGATCGCGGTGACGATCATGGCCACCACGAACGCGCCGCCGTAGAGCAGGCCCTGTTTGCGTCCGACGTAGACCTGGACCGAGTAGAGGCTGATCGCGAGCGCGGCCAGACCGGACACTCCGAGGTCCAGCGCGCCGTGCGCGTACGAAATGACGTACACGATGTACGCGGCGAGGACCGGCCGTTTGCGGCGGAAGACCAGCGGCGCGACCACGGCGAGGTCGATCGGGATCGCGAGGTACCACTTCGGGCCGGGCAGTTCGGGGTCGAGGCTGTTGGTGGCGAACACCAGGATGTCGAACGCCGCGAGGAACAGCGCGAGCAGCGAGTCCCCGACCATCGGGTGAGCACGCATCCAGAGGCTGAGCCGTCGCACGACTCAACAGTAGGTCGCGTCCCGGGCGGCCGCGTCGGTCCCGGGTAGCACCTTCGGTGCGACCGAAGGATGACCGGCATGCGACGATTCCTGCTCGGGTGAGCGAACGAGCCGGAAGGGGGCCGGGGCGGTGACGGCAGCGGCGGAACGGGGACGACTCGCCGGCCCACTGTCCGCGTCGGTGGCGGAGCTGTGCCACCGGCTGCGGTCCCAGGTGTCCCCGCGCACCGCCGCCGGGTTCGCCGAGGTGCTGCGCAGGCTCGGTGCGCCGTTGCAGGTCGCGGTCGCCGGGCGGATCAAGTCGGGCAAGTCGACGCTGGTCAACGCGTTGATCGGGCGGCTGGTCGCACCCACCGACGTCGGCGAGTGCACGCGGCTGGTCACGCGGTTCCAGTACGGCACCGTCGACCGGGTCGAGGTGGTGTTCCTCGACGGCCGCAAGCAGGTGCTTCCCTTCGCCGCGGACGGTTCGATCCCGGCCGAGCTCGGCGTCGACATCGCCGAGGTCTCGCATCTCGAGGCCTACCTCACCAACGCGGTGCTGCAGGACATGACGGTGATCGACACCCCCGGCCTCGGCTCGCTGGACGCCGCGTCGGTGTCGCGGACCGAGCAGCTGCTGGGCGCGGCCGAGCAGGACGAGGGTTCCGACGACCTCGACGACACCTCGCGCAACGCCGTCGCGGGCGCGGAGGCCGTGCTTTACGTGGTGACCCAGGGCGTGCGCGCGGACGATCAGCAGGCGCTGGCCGCGTTCACCGCCGCGACCGCGAGCCGGGACGCCGGGCCGGTCAACGCGATCGCCGTGTTGAACAAGGCGGACACGGTCGTCGCGGAAACTGTCGAAGGCTCCGGCGGAGACGTCTGGAAGGCCGCGCAGCTGCTCGCCGAGAAGCAGGCCGCGACGCTGAAGCCGCGTGTCGCGGACGTGCTGCCGGTGATCGGCCTGATCGCCGAATCGGCCGAGTCCGGCGGGTTCACCTCCGCCGACGCCGAAGCGCTCGGCCAGCTCGCCGCGCTCGACGACGACGTCCTCGAAACCATGCTCATCGCGGCCGACATCTTCACCAGCTGGGAGTGCGACATCCCGACCGGAATCCGGTTGCGGCTGCTGGAGAAACTGGATCTCTTCGGAATCCGCTGCGCGGTCGACGCGATCCGCGCGGAACCGGAGATCACCGCGGGAGCGTTGCGCCGCAAGCTTCTCGACATCTCCGGACTCGACGCGGTCCGCCGCCGGCTGTCGATCGTCTTCGCCGCGCGCGCGGACGGGATCAAGGCCGCGGCCGCGCTGGCGTCGGTGACCGCGCTGGCGCACGCGTCCGGCGACCCGGGCGAACGGCAGCGCGTGCACGACGCGATCGAGGTGCTGCTGGCCCGTCCGGAAGCGCATCAGCTGCGGCTGCTGGAAGCGTTGACGCTCGTCGCCTCTGGCGCGGTCGAGATGCCGGAAGACCTGGCGGAAGAGGTGCTTCGGGTCGGCAGCAACGCCGACCTCGGCGCGCAGCTCGGCCTTCCCGGCGCCTCGCGGCCGGAGCTGGCGGCGCACGCGCTGGAACGCGCGGGCTGGTGGCGGTCTTTCGCGTCGTTCGGCGCGACTCCGGCGCAAAGCCGCGTGGCCCACGTCGTGCACCGCGCCTATTTCCTGATCTGGCAACAGATTCGCGAACAGTAAACAACCCGTCCGCGACGCGTAGGCTGAATGTCGTGCGGCTGGAGGACACCACCTCGTGGCGGGTGAACTGGGGGAGCGACCACGACGTCGACGTGGCGTTGTTCCTCCGGGACGTGCTCGCGCTCTCGATCGCCGACGGCCAGCTGCTGCCGCCGGTCGAACCCGCGGTGCCGGTGCACGTCCCGCCCGCCCTCGACCGCGCGGCGGTGCAGGCGCAGTGGGAACCGTGGTGGAACGGCCTGCTGACCTTCCTCCGCGAACGCGGTTCCGCGCGCACCCGCCGGAAAAGCCCTGCTCCCGGCGACGGATCGGCGATCGACCTCGCCGCGCAGCACTTCGCCCCGGCCGCCGCCGAACACTTCGCCGCGGCCCGCCGACCGGTCTCGTCCGGCTTCCACCGCCGCCAGATCCTCGCGAGCGAACGGATCGGCCGGCTCGTCCGCGAAACCGAGGTCGAGCTGGGCCGCCGCGCGCGACCGTTCCGGCTGTCCGTGCTGGAGATCCCGGTCGCGGGCCGGGTGTGGCTGCGGACAGCTGAGCACCAGCTGCTGGTCTCGTCCCAGCTGGCGGCGGACGTCCCGGCGCTCGACCAGGCGATGCGCTCGCTGATCCACGAACTCGCCTGACCCTCGCGCAAACGCTTGCCCCAGGGGTTTCGCGCACCCTGTTTTGATAAACCGAGCACTCGGTCTAATAATAGTCCTCATGGAGACAGTGGTCGACGAACCGGCGTGGGTGCGCCGCGGGTCCTGGCTGGTCTGCCCGGTCGCCGGGGCACTGCTGGGTTGGGGCGTGCAGGCGCTCGCCGACTGGATCACGTCCTTGCCGTGGTTCCCGGTGCAAGGCCCGTTCCGGCTGCTGCATTCGGTGCCGCAGCCGTGGCGGCTGGTCGGCGCGGTCGTCGTCGGCCTGCTGCTCGGGGTCGCGTTCGCCTGGTTCTGGGCGTGGGACCGGCTGATCGTCACGGTGTCCGCCACGCGCGTCACGTTCGAACGGCGCGAGCGGCGCCGGCGCATCGACACTCCCCTCACCTCCGTGTTCGTCGACGACGGCAAGCTCGTGCTGCTCGGCGAAAACGACCGGGAAATCGCCAGGGAGAAGACAGACCTGTCGCGGCGGCAGTTGGCCGAAGCGTTCACCGCGCACGGCCGCCCGTGGCTCGACGAACCGCCGCCTGAGCGATGATGTTCTCGTGGTGAGGACCGTCGATCCGGAAAAGCGCGCGGCGAAACGACGCGCGATTCTCGACGCGGCAGCGGGATGCTTCGCCCGCGACGGGTTCGAAAAGACCTCCACCGCGGACATTTGCCGCGCCGCCGGGATCAGCTCCGGCAGCCTGTTCCACTACTTCCCCAGCAAGCGTGCGGTCTTCGTCGGCATTTTCGAGGCGGACACCGCCGACAACGAGGAACTGCTCGCCACCGCGGTGGACATGGCCGACCCGTGGGAAGGCGTGCTCGCGGTCGTCGAGCGGATGACGGTGGCGATCGTGCTGCCCGGCGTCGTGCGACTGATCCTCGAAGCGGCCGCGCAGGCCGCGCGCGATCCGGAGTTCAACGAGCTGATCCGCAGCAACGACGACCGCATGCGCGTCGGTCTCGCGGACTTGATCGAGCGCGGGGCCCGGACCGGCCGGTTCTCCCCCATGCTGTCCCCCGTCGACGCGGGAAACTGGGTCGTCGCGCTGGTCGACGCCCTGCTTTCCCGCGCGAGCCTCGACCCCGACCTGGACGTCGAGCACGAGCAGGCGGTGCTGCGGCAGTTGCTGACCCGGATTCTCGGCCCGTCTGAGTGATCCGCCCCCGCCGCGCACCGCATTGCCGCAAACTGGTGAAATCACCCGGACGACCAGGGGAGGGTCTCAATGGCGTGGTTCGGCCACGAGGAACCTGCCGACGCGGCCGAAGCGCCGACCGGCGAGATCAGCGCGGAGGCTCTCGCGCGGATCATCGCCGAGGCGGACGGAACCGCCGCCGCGGCGGATGCGTCGGATCCCGATGTGGACCTCGTAGCTGCCCCGGGTGACCTCGAACGCGCGCTTTCCGACCGGCAGGCGCTCATCCAGCTGTGCCTGTACGCGCTGGACCGCGCCCGCAGCAGCGGCGTCGTGGAACGGCTCGAACACGGGCTCGCCGACATCGGCGTCACCGCGTTGCGCGCCGAGGGCGAACGCTTCGACCCGTCTCGCCACGAGGCCGGCGGCGCGGTGCCCACCGACGATCCGGAGCTGGAAGGCGTGGTCGCGGAGACCGAGGTCGTCGGGTTCGCCGACCAGGACCGGCTGTTGCGCGCGCCGATCGTCACCGTCTACGCGAAGCGGGCGCAGTGACCGCACCGACGCTTCCCGCTCAGGTCCAGGCCGCTCGCGAACAGCTGCTCGGCGTCGTCCGCGAGGCCGATCCGCAGGCCGCCAAATGGGTCGAGGACCAGCGCAAGGCCCGGTCGGAGAAACCGTCCGTGGTGGTCGTCGGAGAGACGAACCGCGGGAAGAGTTCGCTGGTCAACGCCCTGCTCGCGACCCCGGGACTGTCCCCTGTGGACGCTGACGTGGCCACCGCGACCTACCTCGTTTTCGAGCACGCGCAGCAGTGGGGCGCGCAGGCCTGCTACCCCGGTCAGCTGGCGTCGGTGCCGTTCGACCTGACGCAGCTGGTCGACTGGGTGTCCGCCGCGCACGAGCTGCCGCCGGGACAGCTGCCGCCGCGCTACGTCGAGGTGTCCGGCCCGGTCCCGCTGCTGGAACGGCTGACGCTGGTCGACACCCCGGGCGTCGGCGGGCTCGATTCGCTGCACGGCGAGCTGGCCAAGGAAGCCGCCGCGGGCGCGACCGCGCTGGTGTTCGTGGTCGACGCGTCGGCCCCGTTCACCTCCACTGAGCTGCAGTTCCTGCGCGAGGTCGCGGACCGCGTCGAGACGGTGGTCTTCGTGCTGGCCAAAACCGACGCCTTCCGCGGCTGGCGCGAGATCCTGGAAGCCGACCGGCAACTGCTCGCCGAACACGCGCCGCGCTTCGCCGACGCGGTCTTCCACCCGGTGTCGGCGCGCGTGTTCGAGACCGCCGCGAAGGCGCCGAACGCGCAGGTCGCCGCGATGCTGCGGGAGAAGTCCGGCATCGCCGCGGTGCAGGTGGCGCTGCAGGAACTGCTGGTCGGCCGCTCGATGATGCTCAAGGAAGCCAACACGCTCCGCTCGCTGTCGAGCGCGCTGGCCGGGATCAAGGCGAAGCTGCAGGGCGAAAGCCGGGCCCTGTCCGCGGGCGAAGCGGAAGCCGAACAACTCCGCGCCCGCCGCGACGATCTGCAGTCCCAGCGCCGCACCTCCACCCGCGGCTGGCAACTGCGCCTGCGCGGCGAAATCCAGCGCACGCGGGTCGAGGTCGGCCACGAGAGCAGCCGCGAAATGCGCGAGGCGCAGGCGCATTTCCGCCAGCGCATCGACGCGGCCAAACGCGACGAACTGGCCGCGCTGCCGCAAGAAGTCGACATCGCGCTGCAGACCGCGTCGCAGCGGGTGTCGATGCAGTTGTCGAGGCGGCTGAACCAGGTGACGAACACGGCGCTGTCGGAGCTGTTCTCCGCCGAGGAACTTGACGTGATCCGCGCCCAGTTCGCCCGCGCCGGCGGCCCGCCGGTGGTGCTGCGCCCGCCGGACAAGAAACCGCCGACCGCCGAAGACAAACTGCTGGTGTTCATGGGCATTTCCGGCGGCGTCGGCGCCGGGAAGATCGCCGCGTTGCCGCTGGCGGGCGTCGCGATCCTCAACCCGGTCGTGCTCCCGGCGACAATCGTGATCGGCCTCGGCGCGGGCTGGTGGATGGCCCGCACCCGCAAACACGCCTCGGACAAACAACATCTGAAGCAATGGCTGGTCGAAGCGATCGCGGACGCCCGTTCGACGCTCGACCAGCTGATCGCCGAACAGCTCATCGAGGCCGAGCAGCAACTGTCGCTCGCTCTCGACGAGGCACTCGGCCGCCGCATCGAGGCGATCGAAGCGGAGCTGAAGGAGGTGGACCAGACGATCAAGATGAGCGCGCAGGAGCGGGCGAAGAAGATCGCGATCGTCTCGAAACGCCTCAAGGACGTGACCGAGGGCCATACCCGGGCCGAAACTCTGCTTTCCCGCATTCGCACGGTCCGCGATCGGGCATGATCAGCGGGTGACGTACGGACCTGGATCGCCGCAACCACCGCAGTGGGGTGCACCGCCGCCCGCTCCGCAGTGGGGCGGCCCGCCGCCGCAACAGTGGCAGCCACCGCAACCGCCGAAGAAGCGCCGCCGGATCGGGCTGATCATCGGGATCTGCCTGGGTGCCGTCGTGCTTCTTGCTGGTGGCGGCGTCGCTGTCTTCATCGTCGCGACCGACGACAGCGTCGAGGTGCACCGCCCGGCAGGCGGGCCCGAGGTCGTGGTCAAGGCGTACGTCGACGCGGTCAACAGGCGCGACCCGATCGGCCTGCAGAACGTCGACTGCCACGCCTCCACTGAGTATCCGGCGACCCGGTCGGTCCAGAGCTTCGACGAGGACAACGTCCGGATCCGCCTCGGCAAGCCGACCACCGGCCCCGGCGACGGCGCGTTCTTCGAGGTCGAGGTCACCCGGAACGCCCATCCGGCGACGACCACGCGGCTGGATCTGAACCGCGAGGAAGCCGGGACCTGGTGCGTTTTCGTCACCGGCGGCGGGCTTCCGGCCAACCTGCCGCCGTGAGCACGTGATCGGCTTGTGGACGGGAACCGAACCGGCCTAACGTGAGTCATACCGAGCGAGAAACGGCAGACCCGGCGTACTAAGGGGGACCAACCCATGTGGGTCGACGAGAGCGGCGGCACCGACGCGACCGGCCCGGAGGCCTTGACCGTCCACGTCGACGGCCAGGAGTACCAGGCCGAGGTCAACTACGACACAGACCACGACGGGGTCTCCGACACCGCGGTCGTCGAGCACGACGACGGCTCCGCGCAGGCGTTCGCCGACACCGACCACGACGGCGTCGCCGACCACTACGCGGTGCTCGATTCGACCGGGCACGTCGTGGACCAGGCGGTTTACGACGAGCAGAGCGGCAGCTGGGTCGAATCCGGCCACGGCCAGTCCGGCTCCGACGGCACCGACACGCACTCGCAGGACACCTCGACCACCGGGCACATCCACGCCGACCTGCCGGACGGCAACGTCGACGCCGGGGTCGCCACCATCGACACCGACCACGACGGGCACAACGACACCGCCGTGGTCGAGACGAAGTCCGGCGGCACGATCGCGTTCACCGACACCAACGGCGACGGCCAGGCCGACGTCGCGGTGCAGGTCGGCGCGGACGGCTCCACCCACACGTTAGAGCACACCGGCCAGGGCCAGTGGACCGAGGCCGACGGCGGCTCGAACCACGCGGCCGCGGCCGACCCGGGCAGCGACTCGGCCTGGGGCGGCGAGGGCGCCCAGCTGCTCAGCGGCGTCGCGAAGATCGACAGCGGAACCGGGCAGTGGATCAGCCCCAACTGAGCACTCGGTAACTGACGTCACACGAACGGGTCCGGCCGCGCGCCGGGCCCGTTTCGCTGTCTCCGGGGCCGCCAAATCCCGACGCGATCCGCCCGGCTCCAGCGAACCGGCGCCCGGCAGCGTCCGCGCAAGATCGGAACTGCTCAGCCCCTCTCCCGGCATCCGGCACGAATGCGACGCGGGCCACGCGGAAAGATTTTCGGCGCTGGCCCGTTCCGGTGAAACTGAATCGATTCCCTTATCGTTCTTGTGAGAGAACCGACAGGTCAGCTCTCGGTTACCTGCCGTCCATCCGGCTACAGTCGGGGAATCCCAAAACCCGCACACCGGTCTTCCGCCGGTGTGCGAAGCCATTCGGTCGCCGGCAACGAAGCCCGCACCAAGAACACTGTCGTTCGCGGTGTGGGCTCTTTTGTCGTCGGAAGTCAGGAGTAGAGATGACCGCAGTCGCCATCCCCGGACTGGACAACGCGCCGACGACGCACAGTGGCGTGCTGTCCTGGGTCCGGGAGGTCGCCGAGCTGACCACCCCGGACCGCGTGGTGTGGGTCGACGGGTCTGACGAGGAAGCCGCCCGGATCAACCAGGAGCTGGTCGACGCCGGCACCTTCGTGAAGCTGGACGCCAAGCCGAACTCCTACTGGGCCACCTCGGACCCCGACGACGTCGCGCGGGTCGAGAACCGCACCTTCATCTGTTCGAAGGAAGAGAAGGACGCGGGCCCGACGAACAACTGGGTCGACCCGGCCGAGATGAAGGCCACCATGACGGAGCTGTACCGCGGCTGCATGGCCGGGCGCACGATGTACGTCATCCCGTTCTGCATGGGCCCGCTCGGCGACGAAAACCCCAAGCTGGGCATCGAAATCACCGACTTCGCCTACGTCGTCGCGTCGATGCGCGTGATGACCCGGGCAGGCAAGGCCGCGCTGGACAAGTTCATCGCGCCGGACGGTTCGGAGCGCGAGTTCGTGCCCGCGCTGCACTCGGTCGGCAAGCCGCTGGCCCCGGGCGAGAAGGACGTCGCCTGGCCGTGCAACGAGACCAAGTACATCTCGCACTTCCCGGAGGAGCGGCTGATCTGGAGCTACGGCTCTGGCTACGGCGGCAACTCGTTGCTGGGCAAGAAGTGCTACTCGCTGCGCATCGGCTCGGTCATCGCCCGTGACGAGGGCTGGCTCGCCGAGCACATGCTGATCCTCAAGCTGATCTCGCCCGAGGACAAGGTCCACTACGTCGCGGCGGCGTTCCCGAGCGCCTGCGGCAAGACCAACCTCGCCATGCTGCAGCCGACCATCCCCGGTTGGCGCGCGGAGACCCTCGGCGACGACATCGCGTGGATGCGCTTCGGCGAGGACGGCCGCCTGTACGCGGTCAACCCGGAGTACGGCTTCTTCGGCGTCGCGCCGGGCACCGACAACCACACGAACCCGAACGCCATGCGCACGATCGAGAAGGGCAACACGGTCTTCACGAACGTGGCGCTCACCGACGACGGCGACGTGTGGTGGGAGGGCATGGAGAACAAGCCCGCGCACGCCACCTCGTGGAAGCACCAGGACTGGACGCCCGACTCGGAGGAGAAGGCCGCCCACCCGAACTCGCGTTACTGCGTGCCGATGTCGCAGTGCCCGATCCTCGCGCCGGAGTGGGACGACCCGAAGGGCGTGCCGATCTCGGCGATCCTGTTCGGCGGTCGGCGCAAGACGACGGTGCCGCTGGTGAACCAGGCCCGCGACTGGCAGCACGGTGTGTTCATGGGCGCGACCATGTCGTCGGAGACCACCGCCGCTGCGGTCGGCGTGGTCGGCAACGTGCGCCGCGACCCGATGGCGATGCTGCCGTTCCTCGGCTACCACGCCGGCGACTACTTCAACCACTGGCTGGACCTGGGCAAGAACGCCGACGCGAACAAGCTGCCGAAGATCTTCTACGTCAACTGGTTCCGCCGCGGCGACGACGGCCGCTTCCTGTGGCCGGGCTTCAGCGAGAACTCGCGCGTGCTCAAGTGGGTGCTCGAGCGCGTCGAGGGCAAGGGCAACGCGGTCGAGACCCCGATCGGGTTCGTGCCGAACGCCGAGGACCTCGACCTCGAGGGCCTTTCCGAGCCGGTCGAGGACATCCAGGCCGCGCTGGAGGTGCGCAACGAGGAGTGGCGCGAGGAACTGCCGCTCATCGAGGAGTGGTTCGCGAAGATCGGCGAGGTGCCGTCCTCGCTGCGCGACGAGCTGGACGCGCTGGCCCAGCGTCTGGGCTGACGCCACAGCCGCGCCTGAGAAGGGGACGTTCGCACCGGGCGCGGACGTCCCCTTCTTCGTCGCCGGGAAACGGTAGCGTGGGCCGCATGGCCTCTGTTGGGGAGAAGACTTTCCGGTTCGGCGTGAACCTGGTGCGGCCGGGCCCGCGTGACGAGTGGGTCGTGAAATGCCGCCGGGTCGAGGAACTCGGCTACGACGTGCTGAGCGTGGCCGACCACCTCGGCATCGCGCCGCCGTTTCCCGCGCTCGTGCTGGCCGGTGCGGTCACCGAACGGGTGCGGCTCAACACTTTCGTGCTCAACGCGCCGTTCTACAACCCGGTGCTGCTCGCGCGCGAGGTCGCGGGCACCGACCAATTCGTGTCCGGACGGCTCGAACTCGGGCTCGGCGCCGGTTATGTCAAAGCGGAGTTCGAAGCGGCCGGAATGCCGTTTCCCAGTGCGGGTGCCCGAGTCGATCACCTCGAACTCGCGATCAAGGAACTCGCGCGGCTGTACGCGGATTCGGAATACGCGCCGAAACCCGTGCAGTCCGGCGGTCCCCCGTTGATGATCGGCGGCCGCGGCGACCGGTTGCTTTCGCTCGCCGCCGAACACGCGGCGACGATTGCCTTCAGCGGCATGGCAAAGGTGCGCGACGGTGCGCCGCTGATGCTGGCGACGGCGGACGCGGTGGAAGAACGCACGCGGTTTGTCACTGAGCGGCTCGCCGGCCGCGACGCGGAATTCAACCTGCTCGTGCAATTCGTCCAGATCACTGATGATCGCGAAAGCGCGCTGCGCGAAATCCATGCGCGCCTCAGCGACACGCTCACGCTGGACGAATTGGCTGAAGTGCCCACAGTCCTGGTCGGCACCGTCGAGGAAATCGCCGAGCAGCTCGTCGCGCATCGCGCTCGGTTCGGTTTCAGCTATTTCACTGTCCTCGAGCCGAATCTCGAAGTGCTGGCCCCGGTGGTGGAGCTGCTGTGTCGCCGATAGTGGACGCGCGCGGGCTCGGCGTGAAGGCCGGTGACCTGTGGCTGTTGGAGGATCTCGATTTCTCCGTCGACCCCGGCGAATGCGCCGTGCTCGTCGGGCCTAACGGCGTCGGGAAATCCACCTTGATGCGGTGTCTGTACGGGATGCAGGAACCGCAGCGGGGCCGGGTGCTGATCGACGGAGCCAAACCGGACGAACGCAGTGTTTCCTTCCGTCGCAAGGTTTCCGTGCTCTTCGACGATTCCGACTTCTTCGCCGAACTGACTCCGATGCAGCACCTGGAACTGCTCTCCGGCTCGTTCGGCGAAGACCTCGGCGATTACGACGAACTGCTCGCGGACGCGGGGCTCGGTGAACGCGCCCGCGTCACCGCCGGGCATTTCTCGGCCGGGCAGCGTCGCCGGTTGCTGCTGCTCGGCGTCACCGCGCGGCCGCATCGCGTGCTGTTACTGGACGAGCCGGAACGCGCGCTCGACACCGCGGGCAAGGAATGGCTGGTCAAGCTGATCGGCCGCTCCACCGCGGCGGGGGCGGCAGTTGTCGTTGCCACGCATCATCAACCGTTGCTGGACACGGCAGACAGCGTGCTCGAACTGTGGTGACCCGGTTGCGTGTGCCCGGCCGTAAACGGTTCGGTGGCATTTTCAGCGGTGACAGTCCTACGTTCGTGCTGATCTTCGGGGTCGGCTTCCTGTTCACCGCCTTTTTCCGCACCGACGCCTGGCATCGAGTCCTTTTTGGACCGTCCGCAGTGGACTACTCGGCGGTGCTCGGCCTGGTCGCGTTGTGCGCCGCGGTGGGCTGGCGAAGCCTGTTGCGCCGCGGGTTCGTCTGGGCCGAACCGGCCGAGCTGACCTGGATGGATTTCGCGCAGGTGGACCGTCGCCGCGTCGTGGCGACCCGGCTGGCCGGCGTGCTCACCGGATTCGTGGTGGTGATCGGATATCTCGCCGCGCTGATGCTGGCGGTCGGCGGCAGTTCGGTCGACTGGTGGCGGGCCGCCGCGGCCCTCGTCGCGGGCGGCACGATCCTCGCGTTCACCACCGCGCGGCGCACCGCGTTCCTTTTCGAAGCCGCTGGACCGCTGCTGCTCGCGGTGGCCGGCGTCGTCATCGCCGCGGCGAGGCTCGACGCGATGGCGGTGCAGTACGTCGGCGCGGCGCTCGCGTTGTGCGGGCTGTTGCTGGCTTTTGGCGGCGAAGCGGTCAGCGGCGCCGGTCGCGCGGTGCTGCTGGACGGCTGGAACGCGCGGGTCCTGCGCGCGATGGCGGTGACGTTCCTCGACCCGATGATGATGCTGCCGGAGTCCGCGTCCGCCGGTTCGTGGTCGCTGCGCCCGCCCACCGCGTTCCGGCTCGCGTGGGTCGGAATCGTCGGCCGTTCCCGGTACGCGGGCGCGGTTTTGTTAGTGGCTTTCGCGGTAGCCGTCGGACATGTTGCTGTTCCCACTCTGCCGGGACCGGTGCTCATCGGCATCGGCGCGTACGTCGCGCTTACTCCTTTCGGGGCCGGTCTCGGCGTGCTGTGGCGGAATCCGGGTCGGCGACGGTGGCTGGGCTCGTCGTCGCAGGAGCTGGTGATCGCCCACGGTGTCGCGCTGACGGTGGTCGCCCTGGTTTGGTGCGTTCTGCTCTCAGTGGCGCTTTTGGCTTTGGGCACCGCGTTTTCGCCGCTCTCGTGGGTGACCGTCGCCCTGGCGGTGCTGTCGGTGTTGCGCACCGTCACGCGGCAACCGGTCGACTACAGCAGCGCGGGTTTCGTCGACACCCCCGCTGGCCCGATGCCGGCAAACCTTATGCGGCAACTGTTCCGCGGTCCGGACCTGCTGGCGGTCGGAATCCTGGTGCTGGCACAACTCGGCTGAACGGCGTAGTCCGGGTTAGGCTCCGTGCCGACGAGAGGAGCCGAACGTGGGCGGTGGACACGCTTCCGGCATCGGACGCAGGGCGACGTGCGAGTTCCCGCCCGGATGGAGCGACGAGCAGATCATCGCGGTGGTCAAGGACGTCGCCAACGATCCGGGCGAACCCCGGCGGCAGCAGTACAACGGCCGCTGGCGCTGCGTCGGCGAACGCTACGGCGTGCGCGTGGTCGTCCTGGTCAACGGCGACGGGAACGTGCACACCAGCTACCCGCTGCCGGGCCCCGGCGTCGTCCGGAACGCGGACGCCGCGCGAGACCCGGCGAACCCGACCGTCGACGACCGCGCGGGCAACCGGATCAGCTACTTCGTCGACAGCGTCCTGCGCCTGCTCGCCGACCGGATGCCTGCCGAAGACCTCGAGCACTACCGCGATCTGCAGTGGTCCGGCGAATGGGAGGAGCTGGCCGACACCCTGGCCGCGCACTTCGAGGTGACCGGCATCCAGCTCAACCCGGACGAGTACGCGGACTTCGAGAAGCTGCTGAACTCGTTCGAACTGCCGGTCCGCGACTGCCGCTACCTCAACGACCGCGAACGGGTCCTCGCCGACCTGCGCGGCTGAGGCGTCACCAGGGGACCTCACCCGCGTCGTCGAAGAATCCGCCGCGCGGCCCGTCGTCCGGCAAGGTCGCGAGTTTGACCGCGATCGCCGCGCCCTGCTCGGGCGTCCTGGTTCCGGCGTAGCCGTTGAAATCCGTTGCCACGTAACCGGGACACGCGGCGTTGATGATGACGTTCGTGTCGGCGAGCGCGCGGGCGTACTGCACGGTGATGCTGTTGAGCATCGTCTTCGAGGGCGCGTAAGCGGCGAGGATCGGTCCGGTTCGCAGCTTCAGCGAACCCATGTTGCTGGACAGGTTGACGATGCGCGGCGACTCGGCGCGGCGTAGCAGCGGCAGCATCGCGTTCGTGACCCGGACGACGCCGAAGACGTTCGTGTCGAGGACCGTGCGGAGGACGTCGAGGTCGAGTGTCGTCGGATCCTGGGCACCGCCGTCGAACGGGCCGCTGATGCCGGCGTTGTTGACCAGGACGTCGAGCCGTTCGATGGACTTGGCCGCGGCGGCGACGCTGTCGTCGGAGGTGACGTCGAGCGCGACCCCGAACGCGTCGATGCCCGCGCCGCGCAGCTCTTTGACGGCCTGCTCGCGGTTGTTTTCGTCCCGCGCACCCACGGCGACGGTGAAGCCGATCGAGCCGAGGCCGTGCGCGATGGCGAGGCCGATTCCCTTGTTCGCGCCGGTGACCAGCGCGGTCTTCGTGTCGTTCACTCCTTCCATGGTCGGCGCGGGTTCCTGTCGCGTCCAAGATCAAGTGAGTCCGCTGTGATACCCGCGGGGTATTACGCTGGCGCTGGTGGATGACCTCGAGACCCGCGAACTCCGCTACTTCGCCGCGGTCGCCGAAGAACTGCACTTCGGCCGCGCCGCCGAACGGCTCGGGATCGCTCAGCCGCCGCTCTCGCGCGCGATCGCCCAGCTGGAGCGACGGCTCGGCGTCCAGCTCCTCGAACGCAACCGCCGCGGCGTCGCGCTGACCGAGGCAGGCCGGGTCCTGTTGCGCGAATCCCGGCTGGCCCTCGCCGCCGTCGCGGCCGCTGCCCGGCGTACGCGTCGAGCCGGGAATCATCCGCTGGTACTGGCGACCAAAGCCGGAGCGTCGCACGACCTCCTGCAGCGGCTCTTGGCCGCGGCTCCGCCGGTCGAGATCCTGCTCTGCGAGGTCGGCGAGCAAGCCGGACTGCTGCGCGACGGTTCGGCGGACGTGGCGATCATGCACCGCCCGTACGACGACCTCGCCGGCTTCGACACCGAGGATCTCCAGGTCGAGGGCCAGGTCGCGATCCTGCCGGCCGCCCATCCGCTCGCCGCGCGGGAAACGCTGACCCTGGCCGAGGTCAGCGACGTGCCGGACCTGCCGATCGCCCGCTGGCCTCGCCTCGACGGCAGCTACCCGGACGGTCCTGGCCCGGAGGTGCGCACCCAGTCGACGCTCGCCCAGCTCGTCGCGCTCGGCCGGACACTGCTGGTAATCCCCGCGTCGAGCCGGGCCTGGCAGTGGCCGGAACACGTCGCGGTCCCGGTCGTCGACGCCCCGGACGTCACCACGGTGATCGGCTGGCCGCCGAACAGCCGCTCCCCCGAGGTGGCCGCACTCGTCCGCGCCGCGGTGGCGCTACGCGAGGAGTCGCCGGTCAGCTGAGCTGCCGGACTTGTCCACAGGGGAATCGTCCGGCCAGCGGTTGCCTGTTCTCAACACAGTGACAACTTCACTCGATCAAGTTGATCGTCTAGCCCGCCCTTGATGCTTGCCTCTACCCCGGGCTAGACATACGATGTGAAGAGGCGTGAAGTCATCAAGAAAATCGCTGCTGCGGCCAGAAGGCAGGAGGCGGAGTGGATCTTGGCGCGAGAAGGTGCCAATCACACCGTCTACACGCTGAATGGCGTGGTGGTGCCGATCCCGCGCCACAACGAGCTGGGCGAGATCTTCTCGGTTGACATCTTCAAGGAGTGCGAGTGCGTCCTGGGGAAGGGATGGTGGAAGAAATGAAGACCTACCACGCAGACGTCACCCGTGACGGAAAGTTCTGGCTCATCCGAGTTCGTGAGATCGACCGATCCACCCAAGCTCTCCGTTATAGGGACGTCGCAGCGATGGCGAACGACCTCATCGAGATCATGGAAGACCTTCGCGGCGACGAGTACGACCTTCATCTCACGGTGCATCTGCCTAGCTCGGTAAAGGATCACCAAGCTCGCGCCGAGGTGCTCCGCGCGGAAGCTCAGCGCAAGCAGGCAGAGGCGGCAGCCGAAAACCGTGCAGCGGTACAAGAACTGCTCTCGTTGGGACTTTCCCAGCGGGAGGCAGGCGATGTACTCGGCGTGTCGTTCCAGCGTGTCAGCCAGCTGGCGAAGTCATCCTGAGGCAACCCTGTCACTCGTGACGGACGTCACCAAGTGACAGCGGAGGGCGTGACCGGGCAGTAGCGCACCCGGAACCTCGCGCTACGACGGAGATCAGAACGCTCCCGCGCGGCGCAACGACCGTGCTGACCAGGCCGCACGCCACATTTGCCCGCAGCCGACACCGTGACATGGACTAAGCAACTATCACTTCTCATTTCGAACTTCGGTTGCCCGTTCTGCTTGCTGCGCTGCCCTCGACGGCAGGATCCACCCGATCTGCCTCAACCGTCCCGCGGTACTGCCCGATCAGCCTGGAAAACCTCAGCTGGCCTGCGAAAACGCCGCCGCGTCGCCCTCGCACGCGACGCGCACCCGGTCCAGCGGCATCCCCACCGCGTCAGCGATCGCGGCGACGGTGAAGAACGCGGGCGTCGGGATCCGTCCGGTCTCGATCTTGCGCAGGGTTTCGACCGAAATGCCCGCTTCTGCGGCCACGTCGACCATGCTGCGTCCGGCCCGGGCGGCGCGTAGCACCAGGCCGAGCCGCTCGCCGCGGGAGCGTTCTTCGTCGGTGAGGGGCACGCGGACCATGCCGTTCAGTTTAGCCACAGAGTTGTCCACTGCCTGTGGATAACTCTGTGCACAAGCTGCCCAACCCCGTGGACAACCGCCGTCTGGCACAAGCTCTTGGGGCATTCGGGGCGGCCCGGTCCCGCCGATAGGGGTAGCGAACGGCTCGAAGGGGCCGCGCGGAAGCGGGTTGTCCCCGAGGTTGTCCACACCCTGGAACGTGTTCGTAGTGCTGATCGAATCGATATCGAACTCGTATGACGGCGGGATGACCGGGGTCTAGGGTCAGGCGGTCGCGTGTCACGTGAGTGTTAGGTGAGGTTCGATGTCCACTGCCAAACCGGGCGGTCGGGTGCGCGGGTTCCAGTTCAGTGCCTGGAACCTGCTGTTGCTGATCCCGTTGCTGATCCTGGTCACGCCGCTGTTCAACTTCGACGGGCCGCGGCTGTTCGGCCTTCCGTTCTTCTACTGGTTCCAGCTGGCGTTCGTGGTGCTGGGCGTGCTGTGCACCGGCATCGTCTACCTGGCCACCAAGAACAAGCCGCGGGGCGGCGGCCGGGACGAGCTGAGCGTTGACGACCTGGACGAGGGGGACGCCCGATGAGCAACATCCAGTGGGTCGAACTCATCGTCTTCGCGTTCCTGTTCCTCGTCGTCACCGTGCTCGGCTTCGTCGCCTCGCGGTGGAAGGCCGGCGGCGGCCTCGACCACCTCGACGAATGGGGCCTCGGCGGCCGCAAGTTCGGTTCGTGGATCACCTGGTTCCTGCTGGGCGGCGACCTCTACACCGCGTACACCTTCGTCGCCGTGCCCGCGCTCGTGTTCAGCGCCGGCGCGCTCGGCCTGTACGCGCTGCCTTACACGATCGTCGTCTACCCGATCGTCCTGCTGCCCGCGCTGCGCATGTGGTCGGTCAGCCGTTCGCGCGGCTACGTGACCCCCGCCGACTTCGTCCGCGGCCGCTTCGGTTCGCCGACGCTGGCGCTGCTGGTCGCGATCACCGGCATCGTCGCGACCATGCCGTACATCGCGTTGCAGCTGGTCGGCCTGGAAGCCGTGCTGCGCACGATGGGCATCAACGGTTCCGGCATCGTCGGGCACCTGCCGCTGCTGATCGCGTTCGTGATCCTGGCGCTCTACACGTATCAGTCCGGCCTGCGGGCCCCCGCGCTGATCGCGTTCGTCAAGGACATCCTGATCTACATCGTGATCATCGTGGCGGTCATCTACCTGCCCTCGAAGCTC
This sequence comes from Amycolatopsis sp. La24, assembly GCF_029087445.1. Classification (NCBI taxonomy): domain Bacteria; kingdom Bacillati; phylum Actinomycetota; class Actinomycetes; order Pseudonocardiales; family Pseudonocardiaceae; genus Amycolatopsis; species Amycolatopsis sp. La24. The sequence goes on along the minus strand of NZ_JARACH010000023.1, from coordinate 71,111 downwards.
GGCGGCTGGGACCACATCTTCAACACCGCCAAGGAAACGCTCGCCAAGCCGAATCCGAAGACGGGCAAGCCGTCCGGTTCGATCCTGCTGACCTCGAGCAACCAGCTGCAGTACGCGACGCTGGCGCTGGGTTCGGCACTCGCGCTGTTCCTGTACCCGCACTCGCTCACGAGCGTGCTCGCCTCGCGCGGCCGCAATGTGATCAAGCGGAACATGGTGGCGCTGCCGGCTTACTCGTTCGTGCTGGGCCTGCTCGCGCTGCTGGGCTACGTCGCGATCTCGGCGGGCGTCAAGCCGCTGACGAACGCCGCCACCGGAAAGCCGGACGGCAACACGATCGTCCCGCTGCTGTTCGACTCGCAGTTCGCGAACTGGTTCGCGGGCATCGCCTTCGCCGCGATCGGCATCGGCGCACTGGTCCCCGCCGCGATCATGTCGATCGCCGCGGCGAACCTGTGGACGCGCAACATCTACAAGGAGTACATCCGCAAGGACGCGACGCCGAAGCAGGAGGCGAAGCAGGCCAAACTGGCGTCGCTGGTGGTCAAGCTGGGTGCGGTGCTGGTGATCATCCTGATCGACCCGCAGTTCTCGATCGACCTGCAGCTGATCGGCGGCGTGCTGATCCTGCAGACCCTGCCCGCGGTGGCGATCGCCCTGTACACGCGCTGGTTCCACAAGGCGGGCCTCATCGCCGGCTGGATCGTCGGCATGGGCTGGGGCCTGATCATGCTGTACGGAATCCCCAACCCCACCAACGGAAAACTCCACTTCGGCGGTTCCGCGCTGGCCATGGGCAACCTGTCGATCTTCGGCTGGCACCCGTTCAGCGGCACCGCCCTGGCCGTGGTCCAGATCTACCCCGGTTTCGTGGCCCTGATCGCGAACATCGTGGTGGCCGCGGTGGTCTCGGTCATCGCACGGGCCCTGAAGTGGAGCCCGGGCAACGACGAAACCGCGCCCGAGGACTACCACGCCGACGAACACGACAAGGACCTGCGCCCGATCGGCGCGCACTGAGTCCTTTTTAGACAGAGGCCTCCGCGTCGGTTTCCGGCGCGGGGGCCTCTTCTGTTTTGCCGATCATCGCCTTCGCGACGACGTACAGGACGACCGCGTTGAGCAAATGCCAGAGGAAATGCGTGCCCGCCGGGAAGTCTCCGCAGATCACCCCGTCGACAGTCCGGAAGGACAACGACAACGCGAACACCGCGGCGGCCATCGTGAAGTGCAGCCAGTACGGATCGCGCTTTACCGCCAACGCGATCGCGAACCCAGCGAGCCCCGCGAGTGCGGGCAGGTACAGCCCGCCGCCGAGTGCCGCCGACGCACCGGTGACGGCCAGGAACGCCGGTGCCCCCAGCCAGGACCACTTGGCTTTCGCCTGCAGGAACACCCGGGGAAAGGCCGCGGCGTAGAACAAGGTGAAGACCAGGATGGCCGCGGAGTCGGCGACCGCTCCCCACCGCGTGGCGACGAGGTGGAACACGCTGCTGGCAACGAAGATCAACCCGATCAGCGCAGCGAGCACCCGCCCGATGCGCTGCCCGCCGGCCCGCCACCAGACCATCCCGGCGGCCACGAGAAAGGCCAGGTTGGCCAGGTCGTTGAGCGGCTCTCCCCAGAGTCCGGGCGCGGTGCGCTCGCAGTAACCGTCCACGTACGCGGTCCAGTTCACGGGGTAAGCAAACCCCTTCCGGGTGAACGGGGCGCATCCGGCCCCCTCCCGTACGCGAACCGCGCGGGTTAGCGTGGGCGGCATGACCAACCCCGTGAGCCGGTTCCCCGTGACGGAACTCGAAGACCTTCCCGACGATCTCCGCGAGCGCATCGGCGCCATCGCGGAGAAATCCGGCTTCACGCCGAACATCTTCCGCGCCTTAGGCCACCGCCCGGCCGAACTGCGGGCCTTCCTCGACTACCACGACGCGCTCATGGAACGCGAAGGCGGACTCACCAAGGCCGAACGCGAGCTCGTCGTCGTAGCCACCTCCGGCGCGAACCACTGCACTTACTGCATCGTCGCGCACGGAGCGATCCTGCGGATCCGCGCCAAGGATCCCGAACTCTCCGACCAGGTCGCGGCGAATCCGTGGCAGGTCGAACTCGACGAGCGCGGCCGGGCGATCCTCGATCTCGCGTTGGCGTTGTCCCACGAGTCCGCGCTGTTCGGCGAGGGCGACCTGGAGGCGGCCCGCGAGGCGGGGCTGACCGAGGACGAGATCTGGGACGTCGGCGCGATCACCGCGTTGTTCGCGATGTCCAACCGGCTCGCGCATCTGACCGCGCTCAAGCCGAATCCGGAGTTTTACTTGATGGGGCGTCAGAAGCGATAGAACGGGCCCGGCAGGTCGCGGCTCATCTGGAACCTCGTGCGCAGCCAGCCGCGCAGGCGGTGCACCGGTTTCGTCCACACTCGCGGCGCGGGCCCGAAATACCTCGGGTCCGCGTGCGGGGTGAACGCGTCGCCGGTCAGGATGACCGCGTCGTGTCCCAGCGGGCAGTGGCCGGACACCGAGATCACGCCGCGCGTCAGATTCTCGACCCAGTCGACCTCGTCGACGCCCAGCAGCGTCCGGCGATCGCACACGGCGCAGTACAAGACGAACATCTATAACTCCCGCCGCCAGGTCTCGCCGGTCACCAACGGCCCGAACGCGTCCGTCTCTTCCTCGCCGACAAGTTCGAACCCGGCACTGCGGTAGATCCCGCGCGCGGCGGCGAGCAGCGACAGCGTCCACAGCTCCATCGACCGATACCCCTGCGCGCTGGCGAATTCGACGCATTCCCGCACCAGTCGTTTGCCGACACCGTGTCCGCGCGCGGCCGGTTCCAGCAGGAGCAACCGGAGCTTCGCGGTGCCTTCCTCGTCGCCGGGGGTGCAGAAAATACTGCCGACTCGTTCGCCGTCGAGTTCGGCGATCCAGCCGGCTTGGCGCGGGTCGCCGCGGTGGTCGGCGAAGTCGGCGATCACGCGCGCGACGAGGGCTTCGAAGCGTTCGTCGAGGCCGTACTCCTCGGCGTACAACGCACCGTGCCGGTGCACCACCCAGCCGAGGTCGCCCGGGCGTGGGGCGCGCAGGGAGATCGTCGGTTCCGGCGCCGATTCGCCGACGAGTGCGGTGATGGTCCCCATCGCGCGGAGCAGACGGCGCTGGTCGGCGTCCGCGAACTGGTCGAGAAGGCTGCCGATCTGGCTGGCCGAACGGTGGTCGAGATCGGCGAAAGCGGCGCGGCCCTCCTCGGTGAGCGTGACGAGCTGGCGGCGCGCGTCGTCAGCGCAGCGTTCCCGGGTGACGAGACCGCGGGTTTCCAGCCTGCCGAGCAGCCTGCTCGCGTAGCCGCCGTCGAGGGACAGCCGTTTGCGCAGATCACTGACCTGCAGCCGGTCCTGTTGGGCGAGTTCGAACAGCACCCGCGCTTCGCTCAGCGAGTATTCGGCGTCGGCGGGTCCCTCGTCGAGGACACCGATCACGCCGGTGTAGAGCCGGTTGAATGCGCGAACCGTGGCAACGCGTTCGGTGAGGACGGAATCCGGCATGGGGACCACCTTGACTCGATCGTTGACTGAGTCAAGCATCGCCCCGCCGTCCGCTCGGGGCAAGGGAATTCCCCCGGTGGTGGGCGAGCGTCCGAAATGGTCCAGACATATGGAAACCCCGTGATGCTGCCAGGTCGGGGGTCCGCCAGCATCACGGGGTCGTAGTGGGTATCGACGCGGCTCTCCGCGGCGTTACACCCAGGATTCACTGTGGTCTAGATCACTCACGTGAGTGACCCACCAACAGGTTATCCGTGCAGGTCAGCGCATGAACGGCTGACGCGCCTGGGCGAGGGCGATGAGCTCCTGGCGGACCGTCGAGGTGGCCGCGGTGTCGATCGCCCGGTTCAGCGCCCGGCGAGTGCGAGCCTCGGCGCGACGGGCACGGAGCTTGGCGGCGATGTTGCTCATTGTCTTCTGCATCCCCTTCAGAGGTCTTCGGTGGCTGTGTCTCTAGTATGCACCTTTTTTCACAAGGAAGCCAACGAATCTACGGTGATATGGGGCACTTGCCGAATAATCATCGGCAGCCACCTGGACTTCACCGGACAGATCTCGTGTTGGCGGTCACAAACCGCTAACGCGCTAACTTCTTCTACGGATATCTAGCAAAATCGCTAGAAACAGCTAGGCGGTCGCATAGACCGGTAGCGAAGGGAAGATCCGCTCAGTCGCGGCCGAGCAGGTAGTGCCCGAAGTGCGGCACGGTGAAGGCGATCTGCCCGCGTTCGGCGGAGTAGACCAGGCCTTTCTTCATGAGACTGTCGCGCGCCGGCGACAGCGACGACGGCTTGCGCCCCAGGTAGACGGCCACATCGGCGGTGCCGGCGGCCTCGTCGCGGCCTTGGGTCAGCTCGGCCATCGCGAGCAGGTACTCGCGTTCGGCGGGCGTGGCGCGTTCGTAGCGCGATCCGAAGAACCCGACCGCCAGCTCCGACTCCGCCTCGGGCGCGGCGACCTGCACGTCCTTGACCGTGATCGGGTCGGCGGGCGCGGCGTCCCAGGCGGCCTTGCCGTAGGCCTGGATGAAATACGGATACCCGCCGGACGCGTCGAACAGCGCGTCGAGCGCCTCCGGTTCGATCCCGGCGTCCTCGCGTTCGATCGGAGCCATCACCGCGTAGTCGGCGTCCTCGCGGCTGAGCCGGTCGATGCGCGAGTAACGGAAGAGCCGCTCGGAGTACGACTTCGACGCCGACAGCACCGCGGGCACGTGCGGCAACCCCGCCCCGACCACGACCAGCGGCGCGCCGGACTGCGACAGCTCATGGCAAGCCGCGCACAGCGCCGAGACGTCGTCCGGCTGCAAGTCCTGGATCTCGTCGATCAGCAGCGCGACGCCGGTGCCGACGTCCGCAGCCAGCTCGGCGACGTCGGTGAACAGCTCGACCAGGTCGATTTCGATGTCGCCGGAATCCGCCCGGCCCTGCGCGGCGGGCACGTCGATGCCGGGCTGCCAGCGGTCGCGCAGCTTCGCGTCCGGCTTGTTCGCCTTGAGCGCGAACGCTTTCAGCACCCCGAGCACTTCCTCGACCCGTTCCGGCGCGCGATGCCGCACGGCGAGGTCGCGGATCGCCCGGTGCAACGCCGCCGACAAGGGACGCCGCAGTTCCGCGTCCGGCCGCGCTTCGATCTTGCCCGCGCCCCACCGGTGCCGGACGGCCATCGACCGCAACTCCCCCAGCAGCACCGTCTTGCCGACCCCGCGCAGACCGGTCAGCACGAGACTGCGCTCCGGCCGTCCGCGAGCGACGCGTTCGAGGACGACCTCGAACGCCTTCAGCTCCCTTTCCCGGCCAGCCAGCTCGGGCGGCCGCTGCCCGGCGCCGGGCGCGAAGGGGTTGCGGATGGGGTCCACTCTGTCACCGTATCGAGGTATCTAGAGCTAGACCGATATTCCGCCATATACAGCTAGTGCGTGTCGCCGAAGGATGGCCGGGTCTGCAGCCCCGTCCATCCTTACCCCCAGCGCCCACTCTGACGGAGCGTTAGTCCGTCAGGTTCCGCTCCGCGTAGATCTTCATCGCGTCGCGGATGTACTCGGCCGTGCCGGGGCCGTGCTTCTCGTCGTACGAGCCGTACCGCGGGTCGTCGACATACATCTGCCCGAGACCGGCGAAGTAGCACTTCGAGATCTCCATCCCGGTAGCCTTCAACCACTCGTGCAGCCGCGCGGTGACCGCCTGCGTTTCGGCCGAACCGGCGGCGTGACCAGCGTCGCGAGCGGCTCCGAACGCGAAGCCGATGTCGACCTGCTCCTGCTGGTGGGCCTTCTTCTCGGCCTCGGACAGCGACCGCCACCACCGGTCGCCCTTGCGGTAGGCGTCGGCGCCCCAGCGCTGGGTGACCTCTTCCTTGTACTGGGTGTGGTCGAACCCGTCGAACATTTCCTCTGCCATGAGTTGTTCACCTCCCTTCAGTTTCCGGAGCGTGGTCCGCACGGACTCGATCTGCCGCCCGATCCGCTGCCGCTCCTTCTCCAGCAGTGCCAGGTGCGTTTCGAGGGCCGCGGCACCGTCGCGTTGGCCGTCGAGCACCTCGGCGATCGCGGGCAGACCCAGTCCCAGTTCGCGCAGCAGCAGGATCCGCTGCAACCGGACGAGCGAGTTCTCGTCGTAGTAGCGGTAACCGTTGCTGCCGATCCGCGTCGGCGGCAGGAGCCCGACGGCGTCGTAATGCCGCAGGGTCCGGCTCGTCGTGCCCGCGGACCGGGCGATGTCCTGGATCGACCATTCCGTCCTGACCACGGCTTCGACGGTAGAGGTTGACGTTGCGGCAAGGTCAAGCACGAAGTCCGCTAGAACTGTCTAGGGTAATCTAGAATAAAAGCAATATTCTCCTAGGTATCGCTAGCTCGGTTCGGCGGGGAGCGTGGCGGGCAATCCCGGTTGTAGGTTCATCTCCAGGGATTCCCGATCAGAGAGGCGAGACCGTGATACTGCGCCGGGTGGCACGTCCACTGCTCGCGTCGATCTTCGTGTTGGGCGGCATCGGTGCCCTGCGTGACACCCAAGGCCACGCGAAGGCGGCCGAACCGTTCCTCACCGAGACCTTCGACAAGGTCGAGGGCCTGGTTCCGGACCAGGTCCCGCGCGATCCCGCCACGCTGGTGCGGATCGACGCGGCGGTCAAGATCGGGGCCGGGCTCGCGCTGGCGAGCGGCAAGGCCCCGCGGCTGGCGGCGGTGGCGCTGCTCGGCTCGCTGGTGCCGACGACGCTGGCCGCGCACCGGTTCTGGCAGCTGTCCGATCCGGGCGAGAAGCAGGCCCAGCAGATCCAGTTCTTCAAGAACGCGTCGCTGGCCGGCGGGCTGCTGCTGGCCGCGAGCGACACGGCGGGCAAGCCGTCGCTGGGCTGGCGGGCCCGGCGTGCGGCGAAGAAGGCGGGCAAGCGCGCCGACAAGCTGGCCAAGCGCGCGGAGAAGTCGCTTACCGACTGAGTGCACGAACAAGGCCGCCACCCGGGTTTCCGGGCGGCGGCCTTGTCGGCGTGCTTACTTCTCCAGAATCGCGGTGACGCCCTGGCCGCCCGCCGCGCAAATGGAGATCAGGCCGCGCCCGGAACCCTTCTCGTTCAGCAGTTTCGCGAGCGTCGCGACGATCCGGCCGCCGGTCGCGGCGAACGGGTGCCCGGCCGCGAGCGAGGAGCCGTTCACGTTCAGCTTGGTGCGGTCGATCGAGCCGAGCGGCGCGTCGAGGCCGAGCTTCTCCTTGGCGAACGCCGGGTCCTCCCACGCCTTGAGCGTGGCGAGCACCTGCGACGCGAACGCCTCGTGGATCTCGTAGAAGTCGAAGTCCTGCAACGTCAATCCGGCGCGCTCGAGCATCCGCGGCACCGCGTACGCCGGGGCCATGAGCAGGCCCTCGTCGCCGTGCACGTAGTCGACAGCCGCGGTCTGGCTGAACGTCAGGTACGCCAGCACCGGCAGTTTGTGCGCCTTCGCCCACTGCTCAGTCGCGAGCAGGACTGTCGACGCGCCGTCGGTGAGCGGGGTCGAGTTGCCCGCGGTCATTGTTCCGTCCGGGCCGCCGTAGACCGGCTTGAGCTTGGCGAGCTTTTCGACCGAGGAGTCCGGGCGGAGGTTCTGGTCGCGGGCGAGCTTGAGGTACGGCGTGACCAGGTCGTCGAAGAAGCCGCGGTCGTAGGCGGCGGCGAGGTTGCGGTGGCTGGTCGCGGCCAGTTCGTCCTGCGCCTCGCGGGTGATGTCCCAGACCTGCGCGGTGAGGGCGGCGTGCTCCCCCATCGACAGTCCGGTGCGCGGTTCGGCGTTGCGCGGGATCTCCGGCACGATGTGGCCAGGGCGGATCTTCGCGACCAGCTTGAGCCGGTCGGCGAGCGTCTTTGCCGCGTTGAGCTGCACGAGGATCTGGCGCAGGTTGGCGTTGACCGCCAGCGGGGCGTCACTCGTGGTGTCGACGCCACCCGCGATCGCCGAATCGATTTCCCCGAGCGCGATCTTGTGGGCGACGTTGATGACTGCCTGCAATCCGGTGCCGCACGCCATCTGGACGTCCGAGGCCGCCGTCGCGGGCGAGAGCTTGCTGCCGAGGACGCTTTCGCGTGCGAGGTTGAAGTCCTTGGAGTGCTTGAGCACCGCACCGGCGGCGACCTCGCCGATCACCTCGCCCTGCAGCGAAAACCGGCTGACCAGACCGTCCAGCGCGGCGGTGAACATGTCCTGGTTCGAGGCCCGGGAGTACGGGCCGTTCGACCGCGCGAAGGGGATCCGGTTCCCGCCGACGATCGCGACCTTGCGCACCGCCGGGGTTTTCCTGGTCGCCATGCCGTCCACCTCTCTGGAGTCGTGCCTTTCACACTGTAACCTACTAGCGAGTAGGTTAGACTGCGACGTGACGCAGACTGCACGGGAGGCACGTGATGGCGGACAGGTACCAGCAGTTCACGAAGACCCCGCTGGGGAAGTTCGTGGTGCCGAAGCTCGGCCTGCCCAACCCCGCGACGTTGCGCCGGTACCGTCCCGGCCAACCCGCTCTTGAGGGTCCCGCACTTCTCGGGGCCGCGCCGGGCGGACGGCTGGAGAAGACTGTCCGGGCGCAGCTCACCGAGGCGGGCATCGAGGTGATCAGCGCGCCCGCCGACCGGAACGCGGCGCTGGTGTTCGACGCCACCGGAGTGAAGGACCCGGGCCAGCTGCGTGAGGTCTATCGGTTCTTCCACCCGGTGATCCGGAAGGTCGGTTCATCCGGCCGGGTGGTCGTGCTCGGCACGCCGCCGGAACTGGCCGAGGGCCGCGAGCGGATCGCGCAGCGCGCGCTGGAGGGGTTCGTCCGCTCGGTCGGCAAGGAGCTCAAGCGCGGTGCGACGGCGCAGCTGGTGTACGTCGCCGAAGGGGCGGAGGACGCGGCCGAGTCGACGCTGCGGTTCCTGCTGTCGGCGAAGTCGGCGTTCGTGGACGGCCAGGTCATCCGCGTCGGCACGCACGCCAAGACCGCGCCGACGCCGGAGAACTGGGAAAAGCCGCTGGACGGCAAGGTCGCGCTGGTGACAGGTGCGTCGCGGGGCATCGGCGAGGCAATCGCCGAAACGCTCGCCCGCGACGGTGCGCACGTGGTCGCGTTGGACATCCCCGCGCAGGGCGGCGATCTGTCCACTGTGGCCAATCGAATCGGCGGTTCGGCGCTGCAGCTGGACATCACCGCCGCGGACGCGCCCGCCAAGCTCGCCGAGTACCTGACCTCGCGCCACGGCGGGGTGGATGTCGTGGTGCACAACGCCGGCATTACCCGCGACAAGACGCTCGGCAACATGACCGAGGGCGGCTGGGATTCGGTCATCGCGGTGAACCTCGCCGCGCAGCTCGCGGTGAACGACAAGCTCCTCGGCGACAAGATCCTGCGCGAAAACGGCCGCGTCATCGGGGTTTCGTCCATCGCGGGCATCGCGGGCAACGTCGGCCAGACGAACTACGCGACGTCGAAGGCGGGCGTGATCGGGATGGTGAACGTCGGCGCGCCGCAGCTCGCGGAGTACGGCGGAACGATCAACGCGGTCGCGCCCGGGTTCATCGAGACCAAGATGACCGCCGCGGTACCGCTGTTCATCCGCGAGGCCGGACGGCGGCTGTCGAGCCTCGGCCAGGGCGGGCTGCCGGTGGACGTCGCGGAAACCATTGCCTGGTACGCCAACCCGGCGTCGGCCGCGGTCAACGGGAACCTGGTCCGCGTGTGCGGCCAGGCGCTGCTGGGGGCGTGAGGGATGGCTGTTCGTGAAGTGACGAGCGCGCCCAGCCTGGCGACGCTGTACCCGAAAGCCCTGCTGCGCCGAGGCGGCGGCTCGACCCTGCCCAATACGGAGTTGGTGCGCCCCGAGGTCGTCGTAGACCCGGCACACGTCGCGGCCTACAACGAAGTCTGCGGATTCCGCTTCTCGGACGAGCTGCCCGCGACGTATCCGCACATGCTGGTCTTCGGACTGCAGATGGCGTTGATGACCGAGCCGGGGTTCCCGTTCCCCCTGCTGGGTTTGGTGCACGTCGAGAACCGGATCACGCAACACCGTCCGCTGCTGCTGGGCGAGACGTTCCGGGTGAGCGTGCGCGCGGAAAACCTGCGCCCGCACGAAAAAGGCAGCCAGTTCGACATGGTGAGCGAGGTCCACTCGGGCGCGGACACCGTGTGGAGCGAGGTGTCGACTTATCTCCGCCGCACCGGCTCGGGCTCGGGTTCGTCGGGTCCGCGCACCCAGCTGACGCCCCCGAAACCGTCCGCGCTGTGGCACGTCCCGGGCGACATCGGCCGCCGCTACGCCGAGGTTTCCGGCGACCGCAACCCGATCCACCTGCACCCGCTGACCGCACGCCTGTTCGGCTTCCCGAAAGCGATCGCGCACGGCATGTGGACGAAGGCGCACGCGCTGGCGTCCTTCGAGGGCAGGCTGCCGGACGCATACAGCATCGCGGTGCGGTTCAAGCAGCCCGTGCTGCTGCCCGGCCGCGCGGCATTCACGACCTGGCAGACGGACGACGGGTGGGCCTTCGAGCTGTGGCACGCCCGGAAGCCGAAACCGCACCTGGACGGGGTGATCTCAGCCCTCTGAGGGCTTCTCGTTCTCCCAGCACCACGACGCGGAGATCTCGAACAACAATCGGCAGCGCACCAGTGTTGTGGAGAACCAGCGGGATGAGCACCGACTGCCCGCCGTCCCGCTCTGGGCCGGAGGCAACGGTGTGCGGCGGGAAGGTCTTCAGCCGACCCGGTCGCGCGTTGAGCACCAGAACGAGAAGCCCGCGAACACCAACGCCCAGATCGAGACGGGCAGAGCCGCGCCGCTCACTCTGAGGGCTTCCAGACCTGCCCCTCGACGAGGTCGTTGAACCCGAGCCACACCAGGTTCATCAGCCAGGACGCGAGCACGCCGTCGGAGATCTCCGGGTGGTCCAGTGCCCAGTCGGCCAGTGATTCCGCCGCGCCGACCAGCGCCGCGGCCAAGCCGGGTCCGGAGAACTCCGTCTGCTCGCCGAGGCCCTTGCGGGTGCCCGCGGCCACCACGAGCGCCGCGACCAGTTCGATCGCGCGCGTGCGCATCGCGGTGATCTCCGCCGCGAAGCCGCCGCCGACTGTCAATGCCTGGCGGTGCAGCACCGTCCAGGACTCGCGGTATTCGGCGACGAAGCGGTAGAACGAGCGCAGGCCGTGCCACAGCTGCATGTCCGGCGGCAGATCGGGCTGCACGCCTGCCTGGATGGCTTCGAGCAGGCGGGTCGCCTCGCGCTGGATGCTCTTGCCGAAGAGGTCTTCCTTCGAGCCGAGGTAGGTGTAGATCATCGGCTTGGAGACGCCCGCGACCTCGGAGATCTCGTCCATCGACGCCGAGTGGTAGCCGTGCTGGGAGAACACCTGCACCGCGGCGTCCAGGATCTGGCGTTCACGGACCGCCCTCGGGAGCCGCCTCGCTCGCTCGGGTGGGCGCTGATCTTCGTCGGACACGGTGACTGTTTCCTCCCTCTCGCTGGCACGGACGGTACCCGTCCCCAGGTCGGCGGCGTTGCTTGCCGCGCTACCTACTCACCGGTAGCCTTACGGCGGAAAGTTCCGGAAGGGGTGGAAGATGGCCGACAACCCGGAGGCGACCAGCTCTGACCTGGCCGGCCTGCGCGGGGTCGCGCTGCTGGACGCGCTGGACCGCACCGAAGCCGTCGACGCGAGCGCGCTCGACGTCAACGCGGTCGCGGACGCCATCGACCCCCGCGAACTGGGCCGCTCCGACATGAACCGGCTGCTGGCGGCGCTGATGCGGCTGTCGGAACAGGTGCCGGCGTTCTCGCTGGACAAGGTCGACCCGACGAAGTTCGCCACGCTGGTCGCGCGGGCGTCGCGGGCGCAGTTGGAAGCCGTGGTCGCCGAACGTCCGCTGCGCGAGCGGGTGCTGGACGAGATCTTCGCGCGCATGGGAGCGCACATCCGTGCGAAGTCACTGCGCGCGGTGGTCCACTGGCGGCTGTCCGGCGGCACCGGCGAAGGTGGCTACGACCGCTACGAGACAGTGCTTTCCGACGGAACCTGCACGGTGTCCCGCGAAATGCGCGAGAAGGCCCGCGTGACGATTACGCTTTCGCCCGTGGACTTCTTCCGCATCATCACTCACCAGGCAACGCCCGCGGTGCTGTTCGTGACCGGAAAACTGAAGGTCAAGGGCGACCTGGCCTTCGCAGCCGGGCTGGTCGGCCACTTCGACCTGCCCCGACCGGCCTGAGCCGCTCCGTGTCCCGCTGGCGTTCGAGCATGCGTGCCGCGCACTCACCCGGTGAGCACGCGGTGAACGGTTTCGCCCGCTCTCTCGAGGTGGGCAAACTGACCCCGGAGCAGTTCGTGCAGGTCCTGGAGACGCTGCACATGCTCGGCACCGCCGGAGCCGGCATCGAAATCGCTTCGCTGACCACACAGTCGTTGGTGGATGTCGTCGCGGCGGCTTCGCGAGAGCAGTTGAAAGGCATCGCCGACCACGACGAACTGCGCGCGGTCTTCCTGGACGAGATCTTCCGCCGGATGTCAGAACACTTCCGCCCAGACCGAGCCCGGCACGTCGACGTCGTGGTCTCCTGGCGCTTCCCCGCCGGGGACGACTTCGACCGCTACCAAACAGTCATCGAGGACGGCCTGTGCGTGTCGAGCACCGACCTGGCCCGCACCCCGGACACGACGATCACGGTGGCGGTTGAGGACTTCATCCGCATGGCGACCGGGAATGCGGCTGTGGCGGCGATGTTCGTGACGGGGAAGGTAAAGGTCAAGGGCGAGTACGCGCCGGCGGTGCGGTTGTCGGGGTATTTCGACATCCCCAAGCCGACTGGGGCGGACTAGCCCGCGGCTTCGAGGCTCATTTCCCCACGAGCCAACGGCATCAAGTAATTCTCCGACAACCACCGCACCACCGGTACGCACACCGCGTCCCCGAAGCCGAACAGCGCCTGGTTGTTCCGCAGCCCATCCAGCGCGTACTTCCCCGCCCCCATCAGCCGCGCGTACTCGCGCGGCGTCATCCACCGCACTCGCACCGAGCCGCGGCCAGCTTGTACGACGGCTTGTTTGGACGATCCGCCGCGGGCTGTGCGCAGGCAGCCCGAGATGTCGTCCGGCCGGACTTCCCACACTGGTTTTCCGTTGCGGGTGCGCCGGTAGGCCGTCCGGTACACCAGCTTCTTTCCTGCCTTGAGCTGCGACAATCGCTCCAACTGGAGCGGCGACAGCGACCCGATGAACGCGTCAGCGCGCGGTGCGGTCCACCAGCGCTCGTCATCGGGCGAGAGGCGTTCGACGGCGGCGGACAGCCCGGTGACCAGCAGCGGGGGCGGCGCGGGCAACGCGGCGCGATGTGTCCGCAACGCTGGGTCTAGCGCGAGCCAAGGCGGGCGGAGGGGCGACGGCGCGGGCGAGTCCGAGGGCGGGTTTTGCGCGCCGACGATGAACAACCTGGGCCGGGACTGCGGGACGAACCGCCGGGCGTCCAGGGTGAGGACATCGGCGGAGTAGCCGAGGCGGTTGAGTTCTCCGATCGCCGCGCGGAGGTCGTCGCCGCCGTGGCTGGTTGCCAGGCCGACTACGTTCTCCAGTGCGACTACCGGCGGACGGTCTTGGCCCAGTTCGTCGAGGATGCGGGTGAATTGCCAGAACGTCGACGAGTGGGAGCCCGCCAGGCCGCGGCGCCAGCCGGCCAGCGAGAGGTCTGTGCAGGGGAACGACGCCCAGGCCAGGCTGAGGCCGGCGGGCAGATCGGCGCCGCGGAGGGCGGCGACATCGCCTAGTACGTACTCGTGTGCGCCCTGGTCGTTGAAGTGTGCCTCGTACATTGCCTGCTTCGCCGGTTCGATGTCGTTGGACCACGCGACGTCGAAGCCGGCCGGTTCGAGGCCTAGGCGCACGAGACCGATGCCGGCGAAGAACTCCGCGGCGGTGGGCTGACCCGGTTGAGGCATGGCGCCAACATTAATGGGGTCGGCGTTCCTTCACGGTCTCGATCACCCGCGACGCGGCGACATCGGTCGCCTCGTGTTCCCAGATTCGCACCGACAGCCAGCCCGCTTCGTGCAGCAGTGCGTCGGTATTCGCGTCCCGGCGGCGGTTGGTTTCGATCTTGGTCCGCCAATAATCGGCATTGTTCTTCGGCCACGTGCCGTGTTCCGGGCAGCCGTGCCAGAAGCAGCCGTCCACGAAAACCGCTACTCGCGCGGGGCCGAACACCAGGTCAGCCTCGCGGCGGACGCCTTTCACCGGACGGCGGTGCACTCGGTAGCGGTACCCGGCGGCGTGCAGGATCTTGCGCAACGCCATTTCGATCCCGGTGTTGCGCGACTTCTGTTTGCTCATGCGGGCGCTCACCGCGGAAGTCGTTTCCAACCGCTCCACGGGAGCCATTGTGGCGCGCGGTTCAGCCCTCGACGATCCGGCCTTCGATCACCGGGTGATTCTTCGCCTGCCGCGGTTCCTCCGCGACAACCTCGCTGTCCACCACCATCACCGGACCGCGGCGCTGGTTGGCGTACCGGATGGCGCGCTTCTCCGCGCGGCGCAGCCAGAACCGCCGGGCGATCGAGCGGGTGGGCGGCAGCAGGAACAGCAGGCCCAGCACGTCGCTGACGAAGCCGGGGACCATGATCAGCACGCCGCCGAGCGCGACGAGCATCCCGTCGGTCAGCTCTTTCTCCGGATTGCGGCCGGACTGCGCGGTCGCCATGAAGGCGCGCATCGCCTTGCCGCCCTCGCGACGCGCCAGCCACGAACCCACGAACGCGCCCGCGATCAGCAGACCGATCGTGCCGAGCACACCGACGACCGAGCCGACCGCCCAGATGGCGGCGACTTCAGCGATGACGTAGAGCAGGAACACGACAGCCATATCCAGTGAACGAACGAGTGCCGCGATTTGCTCCCGGGATCACATCGTCCCAGGTCAGAGGGGTAGGAAAGTCTTGAGCAGTGTGAAGAGCCGGGTTGCAGCAGCTGCCCAGCCGGCAGGCTGGCTCGTGCCTTGCGCGCAGGACTGTCGCCAGCCGCGCGGGGACCCTCCTCGAGGATGCCTACGCGCGAACTTCCTCCAACAAACGGTCGAAGAGGCCGGGCACAGACCCCCCTCCCAGAACCAGCTGACGATCTAGGAGTCGGTTGCCAGTTTCGCATGAGGTCTCGCTGATGAGTGCGCAGCCATGGCAAGCCGAGAGATTCAGTGCAGAAGAGCCTTGACGGTCGCTCTCGATGCAAACTGGATCGTTTGAGCAGACGTCAGCATCCCCGAGCGCAGCCATCAGCAGGGGGAGAAGCTTGTCAGGATGGCCGAGACGGACGAGTCCGCCTAGCGTCCCCTGGGCATCTCCCGCTGCTGTATAGATCAAGATTCCCGCAGTGCGGTCGGGGCGATCAGAATGTGCGTAGACACGCTCCTGCAGGGATGCCGAAGAGTAGCCGCTCGCGAAGGCGAGGCGTCGAATGAGGAAGTGCGCGACAGTGTGCAGCGCGACGAACCGTGGCTCAGGTTTGGGCAACCGACTGGCCCATTGGATGGAGGCGCGTCGATCTTCTAGTATTGCGGCGCGCCCGACAACTTCAGGAGTTCTTTCCCACTCGGAAAGGGTCTCCTCGTTGAAACGAATGAATATTCCCTCGCCAAACATTTCGATTGCTGGATATATTGGCCTGCGGTTACCGTCTGGGCCGAGGTCTGCTTTGATGAGGTCGGCGTCGCCATCGTGCCTCCGAAAACCTTTGAGTGCCCGCACTTCCCGCACGCGGCGTACCTGTCCAAAACTGGTCAATGCGCGAGTTAATGCGCGCGGCCAGGTGGACTCGTCGGAGATCGACCAGCCGTCGACGACAAAGTTGCCACCACTGTCATCGCGCCCGTGCTCAAGTTTCTTGAGAAATGCGGCCCACTCGCCGTCCTTCAAGTCCAGAACTGTGTCGTCTTCGACCTGATTGCCGCCACTTGCCATAGCAAGTACTTCGGTAGCGGTGGTCCCGACCTCTTCGGCAATCCACCCGGCCACCATCTCAGCCTGGGGGCCGCCATTATCGGCGACTACCTTTTCGAAGTAGACGTGACTACGAATTTTGTTGGCTAGTTCGGCAGATCTTGGAACTTCCTCGGGTATGTCAAGTGCAGAGTGTTGCTCGGAAATATAGTTACCGGTCGCGCCTCGTTGAACGGCCGTCAATTTATGTTCGCAAGCGGTTTCACGTGTTGGATCCTGCCAAGGCTGAGTTCCGTTGCAGCGGATTCCGTCGCGGTGGAGTGATTCCGAGCCAACCAATTCGGAAAGCGGGCGAGTCCGTTTGCATCCGGTGCAATGAATGTTCAGAGAGGCCAAACCTTCACCATGTCGTGAAGATCGCGTGAACCTCAGCTCTGTATAGGCGCGACAGAATCGCACGCTGTCTGTGACATCTGTACTATGGCCGCGGTGGGCCCATTTAAACCAGGGTATATCCTGGATATGGCTGCCCTTCGCACATGTGGCGACATAGCGCATTGGAACGAGCTTCCCACCGCACTCGCACCTGTTGACCCAGCGACCTTTGTTTCGGTTTGTGATCTGAGAAAGTTTTGTGCACTGCTCACAGAATCGCCAGGCGGGAAAACGCCAGTAGAGAAGGTATGCGGTTTCCCGGGCTGCGCGCCCGGCATGGGCGGGCGGTTGACGAAGAACGCCTGGGCCAAGCCGACTCAAGAGCCGGTCGCAGCTGATCTCCGGAGTGTACTTTCGGTTCCACCATGAAGTGTCGGGCGCAATCAGTGATTCACCTAGGACATCGACGATCGCCCCCACGCCGAATGGTGTGATCGTTTCGGAAAGCCGGAGTTCATGGACGATTCGTTCCACTGGTGCCACCTTCTTGCGGTTCGCGTACGTGGACAGCAACGTTCGGCTCGACAGACCTCATTGAATCAGCCACGAGCCATCCCTCGCCTTTCTCGCCGAATCTTTTGAGAAGGGAATTATCGTCCGTGTTCAGACGGTCGTAAACCAGGATAGTTCCGCTATCTCGAGCGGACTTCGCGCGGTGATCCCAATCCCTCAGGAGGCGCCACGTCTCTGCTGTAGTTTCATCTAGTTCGATATTGTCGGCACACCCTACTAAGTCAAGGAATTGTGCTATAAGCTTCTCGACATTGGTCCGCAACCTATCGTCGTCGAGATCCAATCTCGCCGCAGCATCATTTGGCGCGAGTTGGGGTAGTGAGTGTCGCAGCAACGCGACCAGGCCACCAGCCAGTGAGCGAGCACGGGACGACAGGGACCACGGCGTCACGCTCGTTGGCTCGACGTTGCGGTAGAGCGCCTCGTGGTAGGACCGAAAACTCTCGAAATGCGAGCGATCACGTGCGCGGTTGGACCGGAACAAGGTGGTCACGATCCCGTTGTTCCGGCCGCGACCGACCCGGCTGGTAGCTTGAATGTATTCAGCAGTCGTCTTGGGCTGACCCACCATCAACATCAGGGCCAGACGAGGTATGTCAATACCAACTGACAGCATGTTCGAGGATAGGACGATGTCGATCGCCTCACTCGATTCGTCAATGCTCAGGCTCAGCTCACGGAGGTCGTTGGGCAGTTCATCCGGCCCTCGGCGACTTGTGAGTTCCAGAATCCGTTCGGCACGGACCGGTCGAAGAGGCAAACCAAGTCGATCTGATCGCGGTTCCAGCCGACCGTTAACGTCGTCGACTACCAGTGTTCCAGTTCGACCTAGCTCGCGGAGGCTGTTGTGATACATCACCAACGTCCAATACGAGTCCCCGGTTGTGCTGACATTTCCGCCTTCGGCGAGCGCCGCCGGCACCTCGATCAAGGGCGCAGTCGCAGCTACGACTGCTGACACTTGGGAGATTGACTGCGGCATCAGTCCGACGTACAGACGGCCTTCACCGCTGCTCACGGGTCGGGAGAAGAACGTTCGATCACCGTTCAGGCCTGCTGGCGGGTACAGTGCGACCGTTCGTCCATATAGGCCTTGGACCTGCTCACCCGAGGCTCGGATAGTCGCAGTAGAAGCCACAATCTTGGGCGGGGGGCCGCTTAGCTTCAGAAGTACCTGTATGACGGCGTCGAAGACGGCGACCGTCGTCCCGAGCGGACCGGACAGCAGATGGAGCTCGTCCTGGATGATCAACGACGGTTGGCGAAACGGAGTACCAATCCCGAGCAGCTTGCCGGCATCTGGCAAGAACTGCAATCGGGCGAACTTGTCCACCGTAGCCAGAAGAATCGTGGGTGGGTTCTCGTACAGAACCTCATCGACGACCGTGATCGGTAGTTCGGTGTAAAAAGGACAATCCTGACAGGTGCAATGAATGATTACATCATTGCCAGCCCTGAGGAAACCATAGCAGCTCTGGTTGGCTGACCAGTCAGAAGGAAGAAGTGCAGTGCCGCACCATGGACAGCTCTCTATTTGGAATTGGTTAGCTTCTGCTGGGTGGCCAGCCTGGTGGAGACGCTTCAGCGCTGCTCTGGCGTCTCTCCTCGTGCGCGGAGTTACTTCATTTCCTACCCATAAACCGATGGAGAATGGAGCCATTCCCCGCGCGCGACGATCTTGGTTCCGGAGCAACTCCATAGCGCAGACGAGGGATGCCGCCCGCTGAAATTGCTGCGAGGTCAGCAGGCGGAGGGTGTACCGCGTGAACACGGCAGTTCCCGCGCCTGATATGCCGTGAGTGATGCGGCGCCGAAAGATCTCCACGGCCGCGAGACCGAGATAAGCCTCGGTCTTCCCTCCTCCAGTCGGAAACCAGATCAGGTCAACAAGCTCTCGGTCATCATGCTGCTCATTGACCGTCGATGCCAACGACACCAGGAGAAAACCAAGTTGGAAGGGTCGCCATTGTGGTGGCTTGATGGCATCCGGATCGATACCCTTTTTGACCTCGGACTGGTGAAATTGCAGCCGCATCGCGGCCATGCCCAGGGCGAACGCGGTCCTCAGCGCGGCCTGGTCGGGCGCACGGAGGAGGTCGACACCGTCTTTCATCCGATGCAGCGCGTGCCGGGCACGATCGGTGATGCGCTCTGCTACTGGCGCATCGACGCCAAACTGGTCGATGCTGTCGACCTGGTCCGAGACCCAGCGGGAGAATGCGTCGACGAACGCGTCGAGAACCGAGGTGACGCGATCCGGTTCGCTGTCGATCAGAGACAGAATGTCGAGGCGGAGAGCCTCGGACTCGACAGTGCCGGCGTCGAAGGCGGTCGTCTCGATCGACGGAACGACGTGAGAGGGCACCGGGTCAATGAAGACTCGTTTGCAGGTTCCGTTGACGAGATCCCAGCTGGCTGCCATTCCATGGCCGACCGCGTAGACCTTTTGCTCTCGATACCGGAGTCGCAGCTCTGCTGCCTCAGGATCCGAGTCGAAAGCATTGGACCGGGCGTATTCCAGGATCTGGCCGTCCGGTGCAGGGCTGGCGCTGAGCGCCACCTGGAAAAGCGTATGGGCGATGTTGTGTCGGTCGTCTTCGGTCGCCGTGGTCGACACTCGAGCATGCACTGTCACGAGATGACCGTCACCGTAGGAACGCCACCGCGACCCTACTTCGAGCAGGACCTCTCCCACTGTAAGAACGTGCGGAGCACGGTCCCGCACAAGTTCGAGTCCGGTCGTTCGGAACGGCGCACGTCGCCAGCGCGGAGGACCATCGTCTTCGACAGGTTTGTAGGTCGCTGCGGAGAAGTCGCATGAAACACTTGGTCGGTCGGTGACGAACGAAATCGCAACAGAAGAAGGACGCCAGTCTTCGGCCAGCGGTACTCCGGCACCCATCTCTTCCACTTCGCCTGTGGCGACTTCCGCATCGATGTGCTCTTCTTCGACAGAGTTCTCGCTAGACGCAGATGTTGCTGCAGGGAATAGAATCCCGACCGCATACTGGCGATCGGGGAGATTGAAAACGACCTCGTGATCACCACTATCGGGCCCGACGTAGGCCCGACGGAGGTGGCGCAGTGCGATCTCCTGGGCCCTGGTGAGAGTCATTTCTTCTCCAGTTGCCGTCGGACCAGCTGTTGGACGCGTCGCTTATCTGCTCGAGAAAGGACAATGTCCAGTGAAACCCGCGCCCGGGTCACGGCGACGTAGAAAGCCGCAGTTCCGACGTCGTCGAACGACTTGGGGAGCTCGCAGACGATTACGTGCTCTGCCTCAAGTCCTTTAGCGTATCGGGGGCTGGTTACGGTAATGCCTGAATCAGTTATATTTTGGGCCGCGGTTGAGCTGGCACGAATGATCCAGATATTGTCCGCATGCGCCCCGGATGCGACCAAATCCGCAGCTACCGATTCGGCCTCAGCCATATCGGAAGCAGAGTCAGTCGTTCGCCAGCGGACTTTCGCTCCATGGACAATTCCTGGATCTCCTACGTCTGCCCCGAGATACTCCTGTACTGTATGCACGATCGCCTGTGTGTTGCGTACGTTAAGGCTCAGATCAACAGGAAGGGCCTCTGCGGCGACGAGTTCAAGGACATCTCGGTCGAACTGCCCGTCGACGTGTGCCTGATTATTCATGTCGAGGAACATTCGCCATCGCCCAGCTCCGCGCCCACCGGTGATTACCTGGTCGAACGTGTCCATGCAGCCAGGAGTCATCAGGTCCTGCGCTTCGTCAACGAACACGACATCGTAGGACTTTCCTGGAACCAGATCCTCGAACGGGGAGACATCGATCTCATGGCCGGTGACGTGAGGCGCGAAGAAGTTCCGAAGGGCGGGCGAGCGGAACGTGATTAATACGGACTTTCCTTGGTCCGATTCCTGCTTGGCTGCTTCCGCAAGAACTAGTGACTTACCGGTACCGGCGCCGCCGTGGACCAGTATTCGCGGGTTTCGTGCCAGCGACGCGATAACTCGCGCTTGTCCCGCCGTCGCGCGATTCTGCTCTTCGATAATCGCGCCGCGTTGAGCGTCGATAACCGGCATGCGGGTGAATTGACCGAAAAGGCGAGTCCGAAGTTCTTCGATTTTCGCGATCTTCCGGTCGGATGGGGGTTCCTTGGTGTTCTCCGAAATTTTATTGAGAGCCGTGGTCAAGGCGGCGATACTCATATCTTCGCGCCCCAGCCAATGAGTCGGTTGCCATTCAACTGATCGGGGTGGAGTTTCGATGTCAGGTGTGATTACGGCAGCTTCTTGCGCGAACCAGCCAACCCCGTCTTGCCGGAGGATGCTCCGTAGTGCGTACATCGCGGACTGCGCTTGCTCCATCGGCGAGGTGGCGAGTTTGTGCCAGTCGCCGCGCCTATCGATGCTGTACCAGACCCCGTCGTGCTTTTTGATTCCGCCGCCCTTGGCTTCGATTACGATTGCAGTCTTCTTCCACAATACAACGAAGTCGGCCTCGGCTTGTTGCTTGTAGGCGTGAGTGCGCAATTTGACCGAATGAAAAGCGACGGCGTCCAGATCGTCGTTGACTTCTCGGAGCAGACGTGCGATTCGTCGCTCTGCATCGCTGGTGGCATTCTTCTCGATGTCGGATAGGCTTGGTACGAGGATCATGAACGTGGCTCCTGCCAAAGGGGTTCGTATTCACGATATCCGAGCCAATCGGTAAAAGCTCCGAAATTGTCGGCGATGTCCACGATCAAACACTTTTCTTTGCCGCCGTTTTCGGGTCCGCGAAGGCCGCGGCCGGCCATCTGAATGTAGGCATTGGGACTGAATGTGGGCCGTGCGATGTAAAGCGCTCGGACACCGGGAGCATCGAATCCTTGGGCGAGTAGATCGCAATTCGTCAGAACGCGGATCTCGTTCCTTTTAAACTGCTCGATGATGTCCCGACGCTCTTGTCGGCTGGTTTGCCCGCTTACCGCTTTCGCCGCCACGGCTCGGTACCGCAATGTTGCCGCAAGTACCTGGGCGGAAAGAACGTCAGGGGTGAAGACCAGTACGGGCCAGCTCTTATCCAGGCTGAGGATATGCTCAACTAGAATTGACATCCGAGCCTGGTCGGCCCCAATTCGACCCATCACCCGCGACGGAATCCTGCGCTTTTCCTCTGCTTCGGCAATTTCATCCGGCGCAAGTACGAACTCGATGCCAGGGAGAACTTCATGCTCGACTTGCGCCAAGACCCGGCGTTCGGTAAGTGCGCGATATGCACTAACGGTGTCGAATATATTGATCTTTCGATCGCCGAATCGACTGGAGAGTGCGGCTGTCGCCGCTTCGGAAGTTCCTTTGAAAGGTGTTGCGGACAGACCGACTAGCGGACGTTCCCAGCTTCGTCCCGCGACGCCGAGCCAGTTCAAGATGCGGGTATAGCGCTCCGAGCCTCCAGCTCGGTGTCCCTCGTCGATGATGACCGCCGTAGCCTCCTTCAGCCACATGTATTCCGGACTTTCCAGAATGACATCCAATTTGGCGTCAGTTGCGACGATGACGGAGAAATCAGTGTCTGGTTCGTGAACGTTGTTCGTGTCCCACAAGCGACAGACTGTGAGCGGGCGGTCGTCCCCAAGTCCCCGCCACACCGTGCTCCACGTTTGAACAGCCTGTTCGCACAGTTCCTGCGATTGCGCTATCCACAGGACCGGGCCGCGCATTCCGCCGTCGATGAAGAGCCGGAGGACAGTTTCAGCTGCTACGCGGGTTTTGCCCGCGCCGGTCGGCAGTTCGACCATCGCCTTGAGATGATGTCCGTTCGCTTCGCGGAGCGTCAGGACGTCCTTGAGTTGCTGGCTGATCTTCTCCTGGAAGTCGTGGAGGGGGCTGAGCTTTACGGCCCCTGGGACGATGAATTCGCCCTCTTGGCGCTCGGTGTGGCGGCCAGCGTACTTGGCTCCGAAACCCATCTTTCGCAACCAAGAGATAGTGGCCGCACCACCTGCCCACGATCTTGGAACGTCCGTGAAACCGTCATTCTGGAACTGATCGGCAAGTTGGCTGATCGCATCTGAGCCATACACGGTGAGGATGAGCTCGCCTGCGGAGGTCGAGTCATCGACGAGCCCTTGAGACGCGAGTGCGTGCCAGAGACCCTTTGGTAGCGCCTCGCGTAGGTCATCCGGGCCGAAGTAGATATCGAGTCGCTCCGCGTCGGTGGAAGCAGCCTTGGCTTCTTGCCGAAGCCTCTCAAGACGGTGGTCGATGCCTGCTTGTAGTACGTCATCGAGCTCTGCGTTGGTAAGGCGCAGGTTGAAGGCTTCATTCACTATGTTCAGCAACCGACGCTCGTCTGCGTCGCCGCTGACCGTCAGTCTCGACCCGTCAAGATGCCACTCGAGCGATTGGTCCTCGACACCGTCTTCGGTGGTCACGCGCTTGACGATTTGGAGTGCTCGCGTGACGGTGGCGCTCGTTACAATATTCGGGATGTGCGGTGCGCGAAGCCCGCTGAAGAGGTCAACAACCCGCTCGCTCTTCTGTTCTCCGTCGATCACTACGGAGAACGCGAAGCTCTCTTCGAACCGACGACACCCCATCAAGGTTGTGAATTCGCCTTCCTGCTCCTCTGTGACTCGCAAGTAAGGACGCTGGCGCGACGATAGGAACTCTTCTTGCTCGTCTGTGGTGGCGAGATAAACTGAAGCGGGCGAGCGTGCCTCGATCGCCCGCTGAACCCTGGCGGGGATTGTCTCTGGTCGGCTGTCGGGGTAAGCGATACGGCGTGCGGCGGTAATGAACTCGGCAAGCGCGGTATCGTCCAGCGACGACGGGAAAATTTGAGCTTCAAGGGCTTCCTTGAGCACCGAAGGTGGTACCGAACTTAGCTCGTCGGGCATCTCCAGCGCGTCCGCGACCTGGCGGGGCCCTTGAAAGATGGGAAGGAGGTTCCGATACTTAAGCATGGACGGAGCAACGAGCTCGCCGGGCGGGCGAAACCCTCGGTTGGATTCCAACAAGCCAGCGCGATCGGCCGCCCAGCGTACTGGCGACATCACCGGTTGGGAGGCCCCCGTGTCTAGGTCCTCGCAGATCCATTCACCGTCAGATTCCTGCAGCAGCTTGGCAGTCCAGGCAGCTCGGATTCGATCGGACGCTTTGGCATCTTTCAGGAAGAACAGCACAGAGAAAGGGCCGGGCCCGTCGCCTGGATACAGTTCGATCCGTTCTACAGGCCGTTCGCCGGGACCTCGGCGCGAGTTGATCGTGGTCAGCACCCATTCGCGGTACCGATCGAGAAGTGGCTCGTCTTCTAGGGCGTATTTGCCAACCGGCCTATGCACCACCCCGATTTGGTGAGCCACGACTGGCATGCATCGCTGATGGTCCAGCAGCCTGGTTGCCAGGTTGTCACCTAACGGTTCGTCTAAGTCGAAGACCTGTGTAGGCCATGCCCAGTTGCCATCTTGTGTCGGTACTTTGACGACTGCTCGATGGTTGGCCAGGGTTTTGGCCGCGACGGTCACAGGGACGTCGAGGATGGCCTCCCAGAGCTTCGTGAGTTGCTCAGTGTTTGGATCGGCCGTGAGTTTGGCCAAGCGCGCGTTGAGGATGGCGAGCGGGTCGAGATCACGGAACCCGAACTCTCGAAGTGCGCTCTCGACACCCGACCTGGCCAGTAGTTCGGGATCGACGAACACCGCACGCTCGATCTCGACGCCATCCTCCTGGTGGAGGAAAACGATGTTCTTGTCGCGCAGTGCCCGCATGCCGTCGGTGGTCGGCACGACTCTGGCCTGGTCGACGTCGGGAAGGTTCCGGTGTAGGAGCACGAACTTGATCGCGTCGGCCGCGGACGCGACGTCATCGCCTTCGGCCCATTCTCGGAGCCAGGAGAGCAGCCCGCGTTTCGGTATGGAGTCAAGGGCTCGCTTGGCGTCCCGGTCGCTGTCAAGAAGATCCGGAGACGCTGCTGCGGTGAGCAGCTGACGCAGGCGCATGGCCCGCTGCGTTGACGCGTAACAGCGCCAATGCGGGACGTCGTCGGCAGTGTTCGGGGAATCGGCCCACGCAAGGTGATCGCTTTCCTTGATGCCGACAATGCCCAGGTCCAGGGGCCGAAGGCTGGCCGAGGGCTTCAGTGTCCCGGTGGCATCAGGTACCAAGGGAACCTTCGCCGACATACGCGGGACATGTGCGCACAGGAGTTCATCACCGAACGACAGTGGCTCTCTTCCTCGCGCGGGCATGTAATCGAGGTGCGCAGCAGGGTCTTCGGCTGTGCTCACAAGTGGGAGCAAGCTGACGAACATCCCGGAGAGCGTCCTGACCATCTCTCGGTTGTAGTCGTTCCTGAGCAGCGTTGTCCGGTCGTCGTTAACACTCCACGGGGCGTTGAACAGGGCGGATGCGGAGGTTTGATCCTGGAGGGGAAAGTATGACCAGAACTGTCCGATTCGTTGTCTAGCTTGTCGTCGCGGAACAGCGACGGTGACCTTGACTTGTTCTCGTGAGACGGCTTCGCCGACCTGTCGGCGCGCCTCGGCGGTTGGTGTGTGCATCCGATTCTGGACGATCCACTCATCGCCACTGCCATCTGGACGCTCGATCTTAAGGATACCGTCGCCGAGATCACGTGATACGTGCGTGGTTTCGAAAGAGTCTGTACCCAGCACACGCAGCGTAATCTCCCGCACGGTCCCGACAAACAGCAGGAACTCCGAAGGGAATCGCTCGATATCACTGCGTAGTCTTGCGAGTCCTCTCGCCCGGGGCAGCTTGACGATCGTGGTCGCCCACTCCGCCATCCCAGCGAGTATCGGGTCGGATTCGAAAGCTGCCAACGGGTCGAGGGCGGTTGCCGTGCGGAGGATCGGGTAGCGCTTAGCGGTTGCGGCGACACTCGAGATCGCGGACCGTGCTTGCGGCGAGTTGAACTCGAAGGAAACGGACCGGCTGAAGACTTGCGGCGCATCAGACACCGCGAGCACGGACTTGAAGCCTAGACCAAAGCGACCGATTTCGTCGCCGCGCTTGTCGCTGAGGTGCGCGTGCATGATCGTGACGAGCCCGTTTTTCGAGAACGGTCGCCCTGTGTTGGCGCAGTAGAGGGTTTGTGATTCTGTATCGAGGACTATCTCGACCCTGCCAGCGGTCCGCTCCGGGTTCGCGACGCCGGAGAGGGCGTCGGCAGCGTTCTGGACGAGTTCGAGCAACGTTCTGTCCGAGTAGCCTCCGACTCGGATCGATTCCTCGTGATTGGCATGCTCCGAGATGAGGTCGGGATTTGCCGTGTACACGGAAATTGCAGTCGCGAGTCGACTCCTGACCTCGTTGACCAAGGTCGGGTCGGGTCCCCACGCTTCCGGCCTGGTCACCACTTCTGCGCGCTCCTCACCGCCGCCGTGGGGCCCGCGTGCTGGTGCTGCTGGTGGTGGGACTTGTCGGTCACCGATCCCCCATCTGCCTGTCCTGGCGTGTCGACGGACGATCTTCGTCGACGCGATCCACCGTAGGACGTGAAGCGCATGCTCGTCAGGTTTTCGCGCCGAACGATCGTCTACTGGAGTCTTTTTCTCGCGCCTCGCCGCGTTCCGTGATCGTTCACGTCGCTCAGGCAGCCTAGAGTGTTACGCCGTATGGTCACGAATATGTCACGCCAGGTCGTGTCCATGAGAAGCGCCTAGTAGTCCGTGTCGGACTTGGCCAGTACGCGTTTATGTCGGACCTGCCTTATACACTCCGGTCTCATGACCGACGGACAACCACTCTCATCTTCGTCTGAGCAGGTCGAGATGGTGGATCTGTTCGCTGGTCCAGGCGGTCTCGACGTGGCTTCTCACTGGCTCGGCCTGTCAACGGTCGGGATCGAGTGGGATGCCGATGCGTGTACCACTCGCGAAGCAGCTGGGTTGCGGACCAAGCAAGGTGATGTGCGCTCTTCCAAGCCGCTCGACTACCCGGATGCTCGAATCTTGGCTGGAGGCCCGCCCTGCCAAACTTACACCGTAGCGGGGCGGGGAGAAGGGCGGAAAGCTCTCGACCAGGTGTTGTCCTTCGTCGACGATGTTGCCTGCGGCAAGGATCCGGACTTTTCCCAGGTTAAGGACGAACGGACTGGACTGGTCGTCGAGCCTCTGCGATGGGCGGTAGACGCTGCGGATCGAGGCGTCCCTTACGAAGCGATCGTTCTCGAACAGGTGCCCGCGGTACTGCCGGTATGGAAGGCGTTCGGACAGGTCCTTGAGGCGCGTGGGTACGGCGTTGCGCACGGAATCCTCCATACTGAGGAGTTCGGCGTTCCGCAGACTCGTCGCCGCGCGATACTTGTCGCCCGTCTCGGTACTGATGCGGAGCTGCCGAGACCGACCCATCGGAGGTATCGCAAAGGACAGTCCCGTAAGGAGGGCGACCGGCACCTGCGCCAGTGGAGGACCATGCGCGAAGCGCTCGGCTGGCCGGCCGGATTCACTGTGGTATCCAATTATGGGACCGGCGGAGATCCGAAGCTGCGAGGAGAACGAACTTGGAACGAACCCTCCTTCACTGTCACCGGCAAGATCTCTCGTAACCGACTGCGTGATCGGCCCGTTGGCAAGCCAGATCGCTTCACGGATCACGAGGCAGGCAGACTGCAGACGTTTCCTCGCGACTACCCCTGGTCCGGACGAGCCATTGCACAGCAAGTTGGCAACGCAATCCCTCCTCGGCTGGCTGCGCACGTCCTCGCCGCCGCGCTCGGCAAGGAACTTGACGTGAAGCTCCTCGATCGGTGTGTCCGGAAGAGCTGGCAGGACACCCGCTACGGGGTCGAAGGGTTGCTAAAAGAAGTCTGAGTTCAGCGGCATCTCTACGATGTATGCCAAACACTTCTTCGGCAGTGTTTGGATTTGCGCAGGTCAGAGGGTCTGCAGGAACGCCGACACCTCGCGCGGCGAGCGCAGCAACACCTGCCGCGCGGTCGGGGCTCCCTCGGCGATCCGCTGCAGCATCAGCGGGCGCCGGGTCGGCCACTTCCAGATCCACTGGACCAGCTCGGCGTCGATCTTCGACTCGCATCCGGCGGCCTGCGTTTCTTGGCCCCATTCGCGCAGCTGCCGTCGCACGGCGCGGAACAGGCAGGTGTAGCGGGACGCGTCCAGCAGCACGACGGTGTCGGCGAACGGCAGGCGCAGGTCGAAGGTCTTGCTGTAGTTGCCGTCGATCACCCAGCTGTCCGTGCTGGCGGCTTCGGCGACCGCCGCGCGGAACTCCGTCGGCGGGGCCGGGACCCAGCCCGGTCGCCAGTACAACCGGTCCAGATGGGTGACCGGAATGTCCAACGCCGCGCCGATCTGCCTGGCCAGCGTGGATTTTCCGGCCCCGGAGCATCCGGTGACCATGATGCGTCGCCCCATGAGCGGGGAGCCTAGGGCCAGACCGGGAGGAAGCTCGCGGCAATTAATCCCAGCACGAGGAGCTCCGGCCCCCGGACCAGCTGCCGTACCAGGCCGGCAGGGATCAGGACTCCCTCGTACAGCACCATTCCCATCGAGCTGAAGTCCAGCGGCCCGCGGGTCACCGAGCGCACGGCGGACAGCGCCGCGATCAGGGCCGCCGCGAGCGCGCCCATCGACGCTGGGATGCCGAGCAGCAGGACGACGGCGGTCCAGAGCAGGGCGAGGACGCAGAGAAAAGCGCAGGTCACGGCATGCAGGTGCAGGTCGGACGCGGCCAGCCAGCGCCGCAGCCCGGGTACCCGGTGCAACTGCGCGATCGGGGCGGTGAACGGCAATAAACCCAGGTAGCCGCCGATGCCGATCAGCCAGACCGATGTGACGGCCGGGAAGGTCGCGTGGGTCGCGACGACGGCGAGTGCCAAGAAGACCGGCAGGCCGAGTGCGGAGCGCCGGGCGAGGACTCCGGTGAGGACGTATCGGGTGACGACGAACCGGCTCGCGAGCGCATTCCGCCACGGAACTGGGCGGCCCGCCGGGAGAAGCGCCCAGACGTCCAGGAAGGCGGCGGATGTCCGGCGCACCATGCGCTCGGTGTAGTGCCGGATCAAGGTGTCTCGAGAAGCCGTGTGCGGCAAGGGAGAGGACCGGAGCAAGGCGATCGCGGCGAGACCGGCGGCGACCACGTAGGTCCACAGTGGAATGACCAGCGGCAGCGCGAGGGTGAGCGGGAGAAGGGATTCGCCGGGAAACGAACGTCGGCGGCCCAGCACCAAGGCCAGTGCGGCGACGACCACGAAAAGCGCGACCGGACCGACCAGCGAGCTGGGAAAGCCGATGAGCATCCCGGACACCGCGAAGAAATAAGCCGCCACGGCGAACCGGGCGGCCCAGTCCAGTACGAGCCGCCGGGTGAGCACGGCGGGGCGCTGGTCGTCGAAATCGTCCCAGGTCAGCGTGGCCGGATGGGCCCAGACGTACCCGCGGCGCAGCGTCGCCCGCCAGGCAAGGGCGAGGCCGGTGCACAGCACGAGCACGCTGCCGAGCGCGCCCACCGGAGCACCGCCGATCAGCTGGCTGCGCACTAGTTCGGTGTTGTAGAAGGGCGATCCCAGCAGGCCGACCGCGATGACCAGCGCCAGGACCAGGTCCGGGCGTTTCACAGGTCCACCACGTAATCCGCGACCTCGTCCGCGAGCGGCGGGTGATGGCTCGCCACCACGACCGCCGCGCCGCGCTGCGTACTGGTGGTGACCAGGGTGGACAGCCAGGCCCGGCCCTCGGCGTCCAGGGCGCGTTCCGGTTCGTCCAGCAGCAGTACCTCGTGCGGACGCGCGACCGCGGCGTGCAGCAGGAGCCGACGGCGTTGTCCGGCGGAGAGTTCCGCCGCGGGCACATCGGGAGCCGGGAGCGGGCCTTCGGCCAGTTCGCCGCCGAAGGAATTGCGCAGCAGATCGAGATGCTGGCGCGGGGTGAGTTCGTCGAAGAGCGCCGAATCGTCGAAAAGCACGGAAACCCGGCGGCGGAAAGCGGCGGACCGCTCGTCCGGCGGCCCGCCGCAGACGGACACGGAACCGGACGTCGGCGCCTGATTCCCGTAAAGACACCGCAGCAACGTCGATTTGCCCGCTCCGTTGGCACCGCGGACGACCAGGCATTCGCCGGCGTCGACGGCCAGGTCGAGACCGCTGAACAGCGCCGTCTCGCCCGCGGTGACCCCCAGGTCTTGAGTGGTGATGAGCACGAAACCCCCTCGGCTGATCACCCCAAGATAGTCACTTCAAGTACGCCTCCGCTTGCAGCGTGAACAATTCCGCGTACCCGGCATCGGCCGCCATCAGCGCTTCGTGCGTGCCGTATTCCGCGACCTTCCCGTGGTCCAGCAGCAGAATGCGCTCGGCTTGGCGGACCGTCGAGAACCGGTGCGAGATGTACAGCGTCGTCCGTCCGCGAGACAACGTGTGCAGCCGGTCGAACAGGTCGTGCTCGGCCTGCGCGTCCAGTGCCGACGTCGGCTCGTCCAGGATCAGGATCGGGGCCTCGCGCTGGAAAGCCCTGGCCAGCGCGATTTTCTGCCATTCCCCGCCGGACAGCGACACGCCCTGGTCGAACCACCGGCCCAGCGGGCTGTCGTACCCGGTCGGCAGCCGGGCGATGCGCTCGTCGGCTCCGGCGCGGCGGGCGGAGTCCTCGATGTGCTCGCGGTCGGTGAGCCGGTTCAGGTCGCCGAGGCCGATGTTCTCCGCCGCGGTTCCCTGGTACGTCACGTAATCCTGGAACATCGCGCTGATCTTGGTGCGCAGTTCCGCCGGGTCGTACTCGCGGATGTCGACGCCGTCCAGCAGGATCCGGCCCGCGGTCGGGTCGTAGAGCCGGCACAGCAGTTTGAACAGCGTCGATTTGCCCGCGCCGTTGCGGCCCACCACGGCGACCGTTTCGCCGGGACGGATCTCGAAACTCACCCCGTGCAGCGCCGGTTCGTCCGCGCCCGGGTAACTGAAGCTCACCGACTCGAACTGGATGTGTCCATCCACAGTGGACGGAAGCGGGCGCGGTTTCGCCGGTGCGGTGATTTCCGGTTTGGTGTCGAGGAATTTGTACAGCGTGTCCAGGTAGAGATTGTTCTCGTACATCCCGGAAAACGCGGTGAACAACCCGGTCACCGAACTTTGCACGGACGTCGCGGCGGCCGTGTACAGCGCCAGATCGCCCAGCGTGAGCCGTCCGCCGACCGCTTCCAGCGCGATGTACAACGCGATCGCCGAGCCGACCAGCGTGCTGAGCAGTCCCCACGACGTCGAGCTGACATTCCGTTTCACCGTCAGCTTCCGCTGCCGTTCGTAAGCCACCACGCCGAGCTTCCGGAACCGGTCCACGAAGTACGGGCCGAGGCCGAACAGCTTGGTCTCCTTGGCATACGTGTCCGTTGTGACCAAAGAGGACAGATAGTCCATCCGCCGTTTGATCGGCGACATCATGAACGTGAGCCAGAACGCCCGCGAACCGTACTTCGACTGCGAGATGAACGCCGGGATCGGGGCCAGCAAAGCGACCATCGCGAGCAGCGGGCTGATCGACACCAGCAACGCGATCATGCTGGCGAAGGTGATCAGCGTCCGGATCAGGCCGAGCGCCGAGGTCATCATCGACAATGGACGCGTCGGCGCTTCCTGCGCGGCCTGGCGGAGCATGTCGTACGAGGTCGAACCTTCGAAGTACGCCAGGTGCAGATCGCTCGCGTGCCGCATGACCTGGTGCCGGATGGTGAGCGTCATCCGTTCCTGCAGCAGGGATTGCGCGATCGTGGTGAGCGAGCTGCTGATCGCGGTCGCCGCCAGCACGCCGAACTGGAACAGCGTGATGCGCACGATGTCCGTGGTCGACCCGCGGTGCTGGATCGCCGCGACCACCGAATCGAGCAGGATTTTCGCGATATACGCGGTGACCGTCGGCAGCAGGCCGGAGGCCAGCGTGATCACCGCGAGCACGATCGTCAGCGTCGGGCTGGCCTGCCAGGTCAGCTTCGCGACCTTCGGCAGGCCGCGGACGGTGCCCGCCACCGAGGTACGCATCCGCGAAAGGCGCGCCCGCACGCCTTTCGGTTGTTCCGGCTGCTCCGGTTCCGGGATGTCGACCGGCCCGGTGAGTCCGCTGTCCGGCACGGATTGCGCCATCCTGCGGCGACCGCGGCGGCCGAGGGCCATCTCGATCCCGCCCCCACCGCCGGGGATCACGCCAGCACCGAACCGTGCAGGAAGACGTCGATGACCTCGTCAGTAGTCGGGGAACCGGGCATCTGGCGGGATTGCGTGAACAGCAGCGCCAGGAACAGCGAAGCGGCCTTGTCGACCGGCAGCCGCAGCCGGGCGGCGTCCGGGACGAACAGCTCCCGCACCGCGCGCTGCATCGCTTCGAGCGACTCGCGGCGGCTGTCCCCGGTGACCGACTTGCGGTTGCGCGCCGCCTCCGCCGCCGCGCGCGGCCGTCCCTTCATCGTCGCGGCCATCACCGCGCCCATGCGCTGGAGGTGCGCGTTCATCGCCTCGGCGGCCTCCGCCAGCCGCTTCTCCAGCGGCAGCTCGGCCGGGATCTCCCCGATCATCTCCAGTGCCTCCGCCGGATCGAGCGCGGCTTCCACACACGCGTCGAACAGTTCGTCCTTGTCCTGGAAAACCCGGAAGATGGTGCCCTCGCCGATCCCGGCGGCGCGGGCGATCTGCGCGGTCGTGACCCCGCGGCCGTGCTCGACGACCAGCGGAAGCACCGCGCGGACGATCATCCGCCGCCGGTCGTCCGGCGCCATCCCGGGCGCTCTTTTTCTTGTCTCCATGCGCTCCACGGTACGGAGTGAGTGCTCACTCCGTCAACGGATTAAAACGAAGGGGCCGTGCGCACACGGCCCCCTCGGCTCAGTACGTGATCGCGACCGCCGGATCGGCGAGCAGCGCACCGACGTCGGCGAGGAACTCCGACCCCTGCTGCCCGTCGACCACCCGGTGGTCGAAGCTCAGCGACAACTGCATCACCTTGCGCACCTTGATCTCGCCGTCGACCACCCACGGGGTGTCGCGGATCGCCCCGACCGCCAGGATCGCCGACTCGCCCGGGTTGATGATGGGCGTGCCGGTGTCGACGCCGAACACGCCGACGTTGGTGATGGTGAACGTGCCGCCCAGCATCGCCGCCGGCGTCGTCTTGCCCTCGCGCGCGACGTCGGTCAGCTCGGTGAGCGCGACCGCGAGTTCCTTGAGCGACAAGGAATCCGCGTCCCGGATCTTCGGCACCACGAGACCGCGCGGGGTCGCCGCCGCGATGCCGAGGTGCACGTAGTCCTTGTAGACGATCTCCTGCGCCGCGTCGTCCCACACCGCGTTGACGTCCGGCGTGCGCTTCGCCGCGAGGCACACCGCCTTCGCCGCGAACGCCAGCGGAGTGAGCTTGACGCCGCTGAACTCGCGCGACTTCTTGAGCTTCTCGCGCAGTTCCATCATCGGCGTGACGTCGATGGTGAGGAACTCCGTGACGTGCGGAGCGGTGTACGCGCTCTGCACCATCGCGGCCGCGGTCGCCTTGCGGACCCCCTTGATCGGCACGCGCCGCTCGCGGGTCGCCGGGTCGTAGCCGGAATCCACAGTGGACACTGCGGGCGCGGCGGAACCGTTGGCGGCCCGGTGGACGTCGTCGCGGGTGATCACGCCGCCGTCCGCGCTGCCGGTGAGCGAGTGCAGGTCGACGCCGAGGTCCTTGGCCAGCTTGCGGACCGGCGGTTTGGCCAGCGGGACGTAACCGCCACGCGATGCCGCCGATCCTGCCGGTGCCACGGGGGCCGGGGATCGCCCCAATGTGGCATTGGGTGCATGTGACGCACCCAATGTGGCGTTCGGTGCATCTGAGGCACCCAATGCCACATTGGGGTGCTTGCGCGCCCGCCGGGTAGTCCCGGCCGCCTTGGAGCCGTAGCCGACCAGCGGCTTCATCTCCTCCTCGGCCGGAGCGGCGGGCTCGGCGGAAGCGGCCGCGGGAGCAGGAGCGGCTTTCCCGTCCGGATCCACGTCCATGGTCAGGATCGGCGTCCCGACCTCCACCGTCTGCCCCGGCTCCACGTGCAGCTCGGTGACCACACCGGCCCACGGGATCGGCAATTCGACGGCGGCCTTCGCGGTCTCGACCTCGACCACGATCTGGTTGACCGTGACCGTGTCGCCCGGCTTCACGCGCCAGGCCAGGATGTCGGCCTCGGTGAGCCCCTCCGCCGTGTCCGACAAGGGGAACTGTTTGTACTCAGGCATTTCTGCGGGAACCCCCTTACCAGGCGAGCGAACGGTCGACAGCGTGCAGGACCCGGTCGAGGTCGGGGAGGTAATGCTCCTCGAGCTTCGCAGGCGGGTACGGCGTGTCGAATCCGGTCACGCGCAGGACGGGGGACTCAAGGGAGTAGAAGCATTCCTGCTGGACCCGGGCCGCGATCTCCGAGGTCAGCGAGGATTCCGACGGCGCTTCGCTGACCGCGATGAGCCGTCCGGTCTTGCGGACCGATTCGAACACCGGTCCGAGGTCGAGCGGCGAGAGCGTGCGCAGGTCGATGACCTCCAGCGACTTGCCCTCGGACTCGGCGGCCGTAGCGGCTTCGAGCGCCACCTTCACCGACGGGCCGTACGCGACCACCGTGGCGTCCGTGCCCGCGCGCACCACCTGCGACGCGAACACCTTCGACGGCGCCGTCGAGGTGTCGACCTCCATCTTCAACGCACCCGAGTGGTACAGCTTCTTGGGCTCGAAGAAGAGGATCGGGTCGTCCGAACGGATGGCCTCCTGGATGCCCCAGTAAGCGTCCACCGCGTTCGAAATCGACACCACCTTGAGGCCGGCGATGTGCGAGAACAGCGATTCCGGCGATTCCGAGTGGTGCTCCACCGCGCCGATCCCGCCGCCGAACGGCACCCGGATCACGACGGGCATCTTGACCTTGCCCTGCGTGCGGTAGTGCAGTTTCGCCAGCTGCGAGGAGATCTGGTCGAAGCCGGGGAAGATGAAGCCTTCGAACTGGATCTCGCACACCGGCCGGAAACCGCGCACGGCGAGGCCGACCGCGGTGCCGATAATGCCCGATTCGGCCAGCGGCGTGTCCAGCACGCGCTGCTCGCCGAAGTCCTTCTGCAGGCCGTCGGTGATCCGGAAGACGCCGCCGAGCTTGCCGACGTCCTCCCCCATGATCAGGACCTTCGGATCCTCCTCCATCGCGCGCCGGAGACCGAGGTTGAGCGCCTTGCCGATCGTGAGCTTCTGCAGATCAGTCATCAGTGCTCACCTGCCGCGGCGAAACCGTCGAGATAGGACAGATACTCCTCGCGCTGCGCTTCCAGCACCGGCGAGGGTTCTGCGTACACCTGGGAAAACACCCGGTCCGGCGGCGGCTCGGGCATGTTGAACGTGTAGTCGCGCAGGTCCGCGGCGAACTGGTCCGCCTCGGCCTGGACGCTGTCGAAGAACGCCTGGTCGGCGTGCCCGTTCCGAGCCAGGAACGCACGCACGCGCTCGATCGGGTCCTTGAGCTTCCACTCCTCCAGCTCGTCCGAGAGCCGGTAGCGGGTGGGGTCGTCGGTGGTGGTGTGCGCGTCCATCCGGTAGGTGAACGCCTCGATCAGCACCGGACCGTTGCCGTGCCGGCATTCCTCCAGCGCCCACCGGGTGACGGCGAGGCAGGCGAGGACGTCGTTGCCGTCCACGCGGATGCCGGGGAAGCCGTAACCGCGGGCGCGCTGGTACAGCGGCAGCCGCGACTGGCGTTCGGTCGGCTCGGAAATCGCCCACTGGTTGTTCTGGCAGAAGAAGACCAGCGGCGCGTCGTACACCGCGGCCCAGACGAAACCTTCGTGGACGTCGCCCTGCGAAGTCGCGCCGTCACCGAAGTAGCAGATGGTGGCCTCGCCACCCTCGTCGCCGACCTTGCCCTCGAACTTCTGGCCCATCGCGTAACCGGCCGCGTTGAGCACCTGGTTGCCGATGACGATCGTGTACGGGTGGAACCGGTGGGCCTGGTAGTCCCAGCCGCTGTGGTCAGTGCACCGGAAAATGCCGATCAGGTCGCGCATGTCGACGCCGCGGGTGTACGCGACGCCGTGCTCGCGGTAGCTCGGGAACGCCATGTCCCGCGGCTGCAGCGCGCGGCCGGACCCGACCTGCGCGGCTTCCTGGCCGAGCAGCGGCACCCAGATGCCCAGCTGCCCCTGCCGCTGCATCGCGTTGGCCTCGCGGTCCGCGCGGCGCACCAGCACCATGTCGCGGTAGAGGTTCTTCAGCGTTTCGTCGTCGACGTCCTCGACGTAGCGGTCGAACCGCTCGGACGGGACCCGCTGGCCCTCGGGGGTGAGCAGCTGAGTGAGCTCAGCGCCACCTTCGCTTGTCGCTCGCAAACCGGCGATCACCTGTTCGGGGGAAGGCTGGGCCGCTACGGCGGCCGGCCCGTCTCCAGGTTCCGGGTGCGTCCACTGTTCGGACGGCATGAGCTGTTCTCCTCGGTGTCGGCGCCGCGAGCGGCCGCTTGTGGCGGCCACAGCGACTGCACCGGCGGGGACCGGCTCCTCGGGTCCGAGGCTCCCGGCCACCGTCGGCGTTGACGGTTCGTGGCCACATCCTGGCACGAGAATTGCTCCGATGGAGAGCGGCAGTTGCTGATTTGTTGCTGAGAAAACCTCGCTGAACAGGGGAAACGCTTGGAAGCCCGAGTATGGGAGAGGCGATGGTCGGGCGGCCATCCCGCGTCCTACCTGCCCTCGCGGGCGACGGCGGCCCGGCTATGCGGACTGAGCACTCGAGACGTTCACTCGTGCCGGTGACGTCGGTCACCGTGGCAAGATGGCGCTGTGGAACAAAAATCCGTACGCGAATCCGTGGTCTCGACGTGGATCAACGACGTCACGCCGAGCCTGTCCGGTCTGGTCGCGATCCCCGCGCTGTCCCCGGCGTTCGACGCGGACTGGGCGTCGACCGGGCATCTCGCCGCCGCCGTCCAGCACGTCAAGACCTACCTCGAGGGGCGCGACCTGCCGGGCGCGCGGATCGAGGTCGTCGAGCTGGAAGGCCGTTCCCCGCTGCTGTTCGTCGACGTGCCGGCCACCCCGGGCGCGACGAACAAGGGCACCGTCCTGATGTACGGCCACCTGGACAAGCAGCCCCCGGTCGGCGGCTGGTCCGAGGGCCTCGACCCGTGGACGCCGGTGATCCGCGACGGACGGCTGTACGGCCGCGGTTCGGTGGACGACGGCTACTCCGGGTACGCGGCCAGTGCCGCGCTGGAAGCGGTGCACGCGGCCGGCGGCGAACACGCGCGCATCGCGCTGCTGCTGGAAACCGGCGAGGAATCCGGCAGCCCGGACCTGCCCGCCTACCTGGAGCACCTGAGCGCGCGGCTCGGCGAAGTCAGCCTGGTCGTGTGCCTCGACGCGGGCGGCATGGACTACGAGCGGTTGTGGCTCACCACGAGCCTGCGCGGCATGGTGCACCTGACGGTCAACGTCCAGCTGCTCGCCACCGCGCAGCACTCCGGCCTGGCCAGCGGTGTCGTCGCGAGTTCGTTCCGCGTGCTGCGGCAGTTGCTGGAGCGGATCGAGAACTCGGAAACCGGCGAGATCAAGCTGTCCGAGCTGAACGTCGAGGTGCCGGCCAGCCGCCGCGCCGAGATCGAGGCGGTCGCGGAGGTGGCCCCGGACGCGCTGCGCACCGCGTTCCCGTTGGTGAGCGGCGGAAAGACGGTGTCCGAGGACGCGCTTGAGCTGCTGCTGAACAACTACTGGCGGCCGACGCTGTCGATCATCGGCGGCGAAGGGCTCCCGCTGCCCGCCGAAGCGGGCAACGTGCTGCGGCAGAGCACCACCCTCACGCTGAGCTTCCGCCTGCCGCCCACAGCGGTCGCGGACGACGCGCTGGCGGCGATCAAGCGGGTGCTGACCACGGATGTTCCATACGGCGCGAAGGTCACCATCGCCGAGGACCAGCAGGCGGAGAACGGCTGGAACGCGCCGGAGGAAGCCGCGTGGCTCACCGACGCGCTGCGCCGGGTCGACGACGAGGTGTTCGGCCGTCCGCACCGCGCCGCGGGCATGGGCGGGTCGATCCCGTTCATGGGCCTGCTCGGCGAGAAGTACCCGGAGGCGCAGTTCCTGGTCACCGGCGCGTGCGGGGCGGACTCGAACATCCACGTGCCCGACGAGTGGCTGAACCTGGACTACGCCCAGCAGGTCACCGAAGCGGTGGCGCACCTCCTGGACGCGCACGCCCGCAGCTGACCTGGCGCGCGCCCCAATGTGGCATTGGGTGCATCTAACGCAACCAATGCCACATTGGGTGCGTCGCATGCACCCAATGCCACATTGGGGTGCTTTAGGCGAACTTGGCCAGCGCGTCGGCGACCCGGGTCTGCTCCGGCGCGAACCGCTGGTACGAGAACGGCGTCTCGTTGTTCCACGGGATCAGCTTGCCCGCCTTCACCGCGGGCAGCTGCTGCCAGGTCGGGACGCCGCCGAGGCCGTCCGGGCCGAGCGACAGCGAACCGCCGCGCGAGTCGTACATGATCACGTCGGCCGAGTATTTGCCGACGTTCTCCCAGCTCACCTGCTCGTAGTAGCCGCCCTGGCTCTCGTCCGGCTTCTCCGGCAGGACGAAGTGCATTCCCTTGTCCTGGTAGTGCTTCGAGGTCGCGAACTTCGAAGGATTGGCCACGTACACCGTGTCCTTCTGCGCGGACAGCAGCACGACCTTCAGCCCGGCCGTCTTCTTGACCGCGTCGGCGAACTTGGCGTCCGCGGCCTCGTACTTCTCCTTCGCCTGCTGGATTTCCGGCGTCGCGACGTTCGCGCCGAGCGCCTTCGCCAGCGCCTCGAACTTCGCGATCCCTTGCGGCATCGCGATGTCCTGCAGTCCGATGCCGACACTCGGCGCGGCCTTGTCCACCTTGTCCGCCAAGGTGTCCGGCACGTACCACATCTGCTGCTTCAGATACATCACGCTGACCAGCAGTTGCGGGTTCAGCGACACGAACTTGTCGAAGTTGAACTCGTTCCAGACGTTGCCCAGCGAGGTCACCGTCTTCAGGTCGACGCCGCCCGCTTGCGGATCGGTCTTGCCGTCCGGCAGCTTCGACGGGCCGAAGATCCCCACCGATTTCACGCCGAAGTCCCACAGCGCGGCCGCGGCGGTCACCTGTGCGACGATCCGCTGTGGACGTTCGCCGCTGAGCTTGCGGCCGCGGTCGTCGGTGAAGGACCACGTCGCGCCGCCGCCGGCAGCGGGCTGGTCGTCTTTGTACCCGCAGGCGCTCAGCAGGCCGAGGGTGCCCGCGGCGGCGGTGCCGGCGAGAAAACCGCGGCGGGACAGCCGCGCCGGTGAGAGGGTCATCGGAACTCCGGAGGATCGGGTGAGGTACCGCCTGAGGTTAGCCTTGCCTTAGGGTGAACGCCATGGTCCTGCTTGGGGAGCGCGTCACATCCCGGCGCTGGGGCGTCCGCGCGACAGTCCTGGTCGCGGCGCTCGTCGCCCTAGTCGCGGTCGTGGTGCTGTCCATCGCGTTCGGCTCCAACCGGTTGCCGCTCGGCAGCGTCTGGCACGCCTTGTTCTCCTACAGCGGCACGTTCGAGGACGTGGTGATCCGCGACGACCGGCTGCCGCGGACGCTGCTCGGGCTGGCCGTCGGCGTCGGGCTCGGGCTGGCCGGCGCGCTGCTGCAGGCGATCACGCGCAACCCGGTCGCCGACCCCGGCCTGCTCGGCATCAACCACGGCGCGGCGGTCGCGATCGTGCTGGGCGGCGCGGTGTTCTCGGTGTCTTCGCCGCAGCAGCTGGTGTGGTTCGCCTTCTTCGGCGCATTGGCCGGAACGGTCCTGGTCACGGTGATCGGCGGCTCGGTGAGCCCGCTGCGGCTGGTGCTCGCGGGCGTCGCGGTGCAGGCCGTGTTCGTCGGGATCAACCAGGGCATGCAGATGATCAACACGCACAGCCTCGACCAGATGCGGTACTGGCTCGTCGGCTCGCTGGTGAACCGGAACCTCGACAGCCTCGCCGGGCTGCTGCCGTTCTTCCTGGCCGCCCTGGTGGTCGCGGGAGTGCTCGCCCGGCCGCTCAACGCGGTCGCGCTCGGGGACGACAGCGCACGCGGGCTCGGCGCGAATCCGGTGCTGACCCGCGCGGTCGGCATGATCGCGGTCGGCCTGCTTTCCGCGACCGCGACCGCGGCGTGCGGTCCCATCGCGTTCGTCGGGCTGATGATCCCGCACGTCGTGCGCGCGCTGGTCGGCCAGGACGAACGGTGGGTGCTGCCGTTGTCCGCGCTGCTCGGGCCGGTACTGCTGCTCGGCTGCGACGTGCTCGGCCGGCTGCTCGGCGGCAACGGCGAAATCCAGGTGGGCCTGATGACGGACGTGATCGGCGGCATCGCCTTCGTGATCGTGGCGCGGCGGTTGAAGGCGGTGCGGCGATGAGGACGTGGGTGGTCGTCGGACTGCTGACGCTGGTGGCGGCAGTGCTTCTGGTGCTCGCCGTGGGCACCGGCGATTACGAGATGTCGCCGCTCGAAGTGCTGCAGACGCTCGCCGGATCCGGCACGAAGGCGCAGTACCTGGTCGTCACCGGTCGGTTGCCGCGTGCGTTGGTGGCGATCTTCGTCGGCGTCGCGCTCGCGCTGGCGGGCACGGTCTTCCAGACGGTGACCCGGAATCCGCTCGGCAGCCCGGACATCATCGGCTTCACCACCGGCTCGGCGACCGGCGGGATCATGATGATCCTGCTGTTCGGCGCGGGTCCTGGCCTGGTGTCG
The DNA here is from genome assembly GCF_029087445.1 of Amycolatopsis sp. La24. Taxonomy (NCBI): domain Bacteria; kingdom Bacillati; phylum Actinomycetota; class Actinomycetes; order Pseudonocardiales; family Pseudonocardiaceae; genus Amycolatopsis; species Amycolatopsis sp. La24. The sequence continues at coordinate 30,501 of NZ_JARACH010000023.1, read as the reverse complement.
GTCGGCGCCGTCGCGGGCGGCCTGCTCACCGCGTTGCTGGTCACCGCGCTGTGCGCGCCGCACGGTTTGCTCAGCTCACGGCTGGTGCTGCTGGGCATCGCGGTGAGCGCGGTGCTGGCCGGGGTGAACGGTTACCTGCTGGTGCAAGCGAAACTCGAAGCCGCGGCACAGGCGGTCGGCTGGCTGACCGGCGATCTCGCCGGTCGTGACTGGAACTACTTCATCCCGCTGTGCCTGGCCGTCGTGGTGCTCGCGCCGTTCATCTTCGTGCACCAGCCCGCGCTGCGGATGCTGGAAATGGGCGACGACGCCGCGGTCGCCGTGGGCGTCGCGGTGCCGCGAGTGCGTGCGGTGGTGCTGCTGGCGGCGGTCGCGTTGGCCGCTTCCGCGACCGCGGCGGCCGGGCCGATCCCGTTCGTCGCCCTTGCCGCGCCGCAACTCGCCCGCCGCCTGACCCGTCGACCGGGACCGAACCTGCTCGCCTCCGCGGCGATGGGCGCGGTGCTGGTGCTGGCGGCGGACTTCGTCGGCCAGCGTGTTTTGGACGCTTCGCTGCTTCCGGTGGGCGTGGTCGCGGCGGCGCTGGGCGGCGGGTATCTGTTGTGGCTGTTGACAGTTTCCCGGCGCCGCCAGACCGCGTGATCAAGCCATCCGGGTCAGTTCCACCGAGACATCCAAAGTGGACTGACTGGCCCCGGTGAAGATCCCCTTCAACGGAGCCACGTCCGCGTAATCGCGGCCGGTCGCGACCCACACGTGCCGCGGCCCGACCGGGATCGCGTTCGTCGGGTCGTGCGCCCACCAGCCGCCGGTCCACACGTCGACCCAGGCGTGGCTTTCGCCCTCCACCTTCTCACCGAGCTTGGCCTCGGGCTTGGTGTGCAGGTAGCCCGAGCAGTACCGCGCCGGGATGCCGATCGCGCGCAGCATCACCAGCGAGACGTGCGCGAAGTCCTGGCACACGCCCTCGCGCGCTCGCCACGAATCGGTCGCCGTGCTGTGTACACCAGTGGTGCCGGGCTGGTATTTCAGCTGCTCGTTCACCCAGCCGCAGATTGCGAGCACCGCGTCCGCCGGGTCCAAGCCCTTGCGCAGCGCTCGGGCCTGTTTGGACAGTTCCTGGTCGTTCGGCGTGTAGGGCGTCGGCGTCAAATACTCTGTGCGCTGATCGCGGACGGTCTCGCTCTGCAGTTCCTTCCACGTCGCCGAACGCACCGGTTCCGCCTCGTCCGCGGTCTCCACAACCGAGGTCGCGAGCACGGTGAACTCGGTGTGCGGCGCGTGCAGGTCGAACGAGGTGACGTCGGTGCCCCAGTAATCGGTGTAGCGATAGGCCCGGGTGGCCGGGGAGGTTTCGATGCGAGTGGCCAAAGTGGTCTGCCGCCGGTCGGAGCGCGGGGTGAGCCGGGCTTCGTTGTACGACTGGGTGGCCGGGGTCGCGTACCGGTAGCCGGTCCGGTGTGTCACCCGCAGTTGCCAGCTCACAGGGACACCTCCGCACCGCTCCACGCCACCCACGGCGACGTGTGGAAGTACTGAATGGACACTGCTTCCCCGACTTCCTTGATCGCTTCCTGCAATCCGCGCAGCCGCCGGGGCAGGTCGTCCAGCAGTGCCGCGGGGTGGAGGAATTCCAGCTCGCTGCGGGCACGGCCGAGCAGCCGGACGGCCTCGGACTTTTCGTTGCCCCGGGCGTTGATTCCCGGATCGAGCTGGCGTAAACAATCCTCCGCCTGGCGCAGCGCGTGGAAGACCGAACGCGGGAACAACGTGTCCCTGAGCAGGAATTGCACCACGCGGGCCGCGTCGAGCGCGCCGCGGTTGGTGCGCAGGTACGTGTCCTGCGCGCCGGCTGAGCGAAGCACGGTCATCCACCCCGGCGACGACGCGCGGTCGGAAACGCGCGAAAGCAGCAGCCGCACCACCATGTCCGCGCGTTCGACCGATCGGCCGAGCACCAGGAACAGCCAGCCGTCGTCGCGGCTCATCGTGGAATCGGCGAGCCCGGCGAACATCGCCGCCCGTTCCTCCACAAAGGACAGAAAGGCGTGCGGTCCGGCGCGGCGGGCGTAACGCTGCCGGTCCGGCACCGCGTTCCAGGTCGCGTTCAGGCATTCCCACAGCTCGGTCGAAACGACCTCGCGCGCGCCGCGGGTGTTCTCTCGCGCGGAGTTGATCGAACCGACGATGGACGACGGATTGTCCTTCGCGTAGGCGACCAGTTCGGTCAGCTTCCACACGTCGAGCGCGTCGCCCGCGTCGAACGGGATGCCGAGCACGGCGAGCAGCTGCCGGCTGACGTGGTCCGGATCGACGCTCGCGTCTTCCAGCAGCTGATGCACCGAGACGTTCAGGATGCGGGAGGTGTCGTCGGCGCGTTCGACGTAACGGCCGATCCAGTACAGCGACTCCGCGTTGCGGGCCAGCATCATGTTTCCCTCCCTCAGCTCTGTTGCTGCTGTTGTTGCTGCTGCGACGTGGACAGTTCCGGACCCTGTTCCGCGGCGACACCGTCCACAACGGACACGTCGCCGAGCGCGGGACGGTCGAGCTCCTGCTCCGACGTCGAGGACCGCGAAGCGAGCACCCAGGTGTCCTTCGAACCGCCGCCCTGCGACGAGTTCACCACCAGACTGCCCTCGGGCAGCGCGACCCGGGTGAGCCCGCCGGGCAGCACGAAGATTTCCTTGCCGTCGTTGACCGCGAACGGCCGCAGGTCCACGTGCCGCGGCGCGAGCCGGTCGTCCACCTTGGACGGAACGGTCGACAGCTGCACCACCGGCTGCGCGATCCAGCCGCGCCGGTTCGCGCGCACCTTGCGGCGCAACGCGTCCAGCTCCTTTTTGGACGCGTCCGGTCCGAAGACGATGCCGTATCCGCCGGAGCCCTCGACCGGTTTGATCACCAGCTCGTCGGCGTGCTGCATGACGTGGTCGAACTCGTCGGGCAGCCAGCAGCGGAACGTGTCCACATTGGGCAGAATGGGTTTCTCGTTCAGGTAGTAGCGCACCATTTCCGGCACGTAGGTGTAGACGAGCTTGTCGTCGCCGACGCCGTTGCCGACCGCGTTCGCCACCACCACGTTGCCCGCGCGGGCCGCGTTGAGGATGCCCGCGACGCCGAGCACCGAATCCGGCCGGTGGTGCACTGGGTCGAGGAACTCGTCGTCGATCCGCCGGTAGATCACGTCGACCTGGCGTTCGCCCTCGGTGGTGCGGAGGTAGACCACGTTGTCGCGGCAGAACATGTCGCGGCCCTCGACGAGCTCCACGCCCATCAGCCGGGCGAGCAGCGAATGCTCGAAGTAGGCCGAGTTGTAGACGCCGGGGGTGAGCACGACGACCATCGGGTCGGCGACGTTCGGCGCGGCCGCCGCTCGCAGTGCGCGAAGCAGGTGTGACGCATAGTCACCGACCGGCCGGACCCGGTGTCGCGCGAACAGGTCCGGGAACACGCGCGCCATCGTGCGCCGGTTCTCCATCACGTAGGACACGCCGGACGGGTTGCGGAGATTGTCCTCCAGGACCCGGAAAGTGCCCTCCTCGTCGCGGACGAGGTCGACGCCGGAGACGTGGATCCGCACGCCGTTGGGCGGTTTGATCCCGTAGGCCTCGCGGTGGAAGTGCTCGCACGAGGTGATCAGCCTGCGCGGCAGGACGCCGTCGCGCAGGATCTGCCGGTCGCCGTAGACGTCGGCGAGGAACGCCTCCAGCGCCCGGACACGCTGGGTCACGCCGCGTTCGAGCCGGGACCATTCGGTCGCCTGGATGACGCGAGGCACGAGGTCGAGCGGGAACGGCCGTTCCTGGCCGGACAGCGAGAACGTGATCCCCTGGTCCACCATCGCCCGGTCGAGGGCCTGCGAGCGGTTGGTGAGGTCGCTGGCGTCGAGGGCGGCGATCGAGCCGTACAGCGCTCGGTACGGCCCGCGGACCGTGCCGTCGGGCGCGAACATCTCGTCGTACGCGCCGGCGTGCGGCCGCTCCGGGGCGAGGTATCCGTCGAACTGCGCGCCGGGCCGGGCCGCGCGGCGGCCTTTCACCGTTCGCGCACGTCGTCCGGCTGGCGGCAGCCGGGGACCGGGGTTGCTGTTCATGGGAGACATCCTGACTTACCGCGCCGGACGGCCGTGACACCCGTCTTCCGGCAAGTCCTGTGCGAAACTTCCCCGTGACGCAGCAGTGCTGTGCATACCCGCTTCCGGGTGGCAATATGCCAGCTCTCAGCCCTTGAGAACTACGAGGAGTGACGAAGTGGCCCGAGGACAGCAAATGAAGGCGCTCGCCCTTCTCCCCGCTTTCGCGCTGGTCGGCATGACGATGGCGTGCGGCGCGGGCGGCAACGGAGCCGGCGGCACCGACGCCGGCGCCAGCCAGGCTCCCGGCGGCGAAGCGGCGCCGACCGCGCAGAAGGACGCTGCGCTGGCCGCGATGGTGCCCGCCGACATCAAGGCCGACGGCAAGATCGTGATCGGGCAGGACCAGACCTACCCGCCGAACGAATTCGTCGAGAACGGCAAGGCGACCGGCTTCGACGTCGACCTCGCCACCGCGGTCGGCCAGGTGCTCGGCGTGCAGACGGAGTTCCAGAACTCGGCGTTCGACGGCATCATTCCCGGTATTTCGGCGAAGAAGTACGAAATGGGCATCTCGTCGTTCACGATCAACGCCGAGCGGATGCAGACCGTCGACATGATCTCGTACTACAGCGCCGGCACCTCGCTCGCGGTGCTCAAGGGCAATCCGGACAAACTGTCGGTGGACGACCTGTGCGGTAAGAATGTGGCCGTGCAGAAGGGCACCACGCAGGTCGACGATCTCGGCAAGCGCAACACCGCGTGCACCAAGGCGGGCAAGCAGCCGATCAACATCACCCAGTTCCAGGCGCAGACCGACGTGAACCTGGCGCTGACCGCGAAGCGCGTGCAGGCCGAACTCGCCGACTCGCCGGTGATCGACTACGCGGTGAAGCAGACCGGCGGCCAGCTCGAGTCCGCGGGCGCACCGTACGACACCGCGCCGTACGGGATCGTGCTGCCGAAGGGCAGCGGCGAGTTCGGCAAGGCGATCCAGGGCGCCGTGCAGAAGCTGATCGACAGCGGAATCTACAAGAAGATCCTCGACAAGTGGGGCTTGTCGGGTTCCGGTGCCATCACCAAGTCGGAGATCAACCCGTCCGCTTCCTGACGAAACTGAGGACTTAGTTACTCGTGTCCACTCCCCCCGGCCCTGCCGATTCCTGGCAGGAGGTCGACACCACCCCGATCAAGGCGGTCCCGGTCCGGCATTACGGACGCTGGATCGCCGGCGTGATCATCGTGTTCGTCGCGTTCATCGTGATCCGCAGCGTCGTCACGAATTCCGCGTTGCAGTGGCCGGTCGTCGGCGAGTACCTCTTCGACGGCCGGATCATCAACGGCCTGCGGAACACGTTGCTGCTCACGGTGCTCTCGATGCTCATCGGCATTGTCGGCGGCGTACTGCTCGCGGTGATGCGACTGTCGCCGAACCTGCTGATGTCGGGCGCGGCGTCGATTTACATCTGGTTGTTCCGCGGCACGCCGTTGATCGCTCAGCTGGTGATCTGGAACTTCCTGGCGCTGGCGTACCCGAAGATCGGACTCGGCATTCCGTTCGGGCCGACCTTCATCAGCTGGGACACGAACACGCTGATCAACCAGTTCGTCGCCTCGTTGCTGGGCCTCGGCCTGAACGAGGCGGCGTACATGGCGGAAATCGTCCGCGGCGGTCTCCAGTCGGTCGACAGCGGTCAGCTGGAAGCGTCGTCGGCGCTGGGCATGAGCCGGGGCAAGACCTTGCGCCGGATCATCCTGCCGCAGGCGATGCGGGTGATCATCCCGCCCACCGGCAACGAGACCATCTCGATGTTGAAGACCACGTCGCTGGTCGTCGTCATCGGATACTTCGAGCTGTTCGTGTCGGCGCAGACGATTTATTCGCAGAACTACAAGACAGTCCCGCTGCTGATCGTCGCGGCGACGTGGTATTTGTTCATGACGTCGGTGCTGACGATCGTGCAGCTTTACATCGAGCGGTATTTCGCCCGCGGCACTTCACGGGCGACCGCACAGCGGAACAAGTGGGGGTCGCGAATGCTGGGCTTCCGCTTCGGCAGCGGCGGCAGCGGAAGCGGAGGTAGCGTCCAGTGACTCCCGTCGTTTCCGCGCAAAAGGTGTGCAAGAGCTTCGGCTCCCTGGACGTGCTCAAGGGCATCGACCTGGAAGTGCACGACCGAGAGGTGCTCTGCCTGATCGGCCCGTCCGGTTCCGGCAAGTCCACCCTGCTGCGCTGTATCAACCACCTGGAGAAAATCGACGCGGGCAGACTGTATGTCGACGGAGTGCTAGTCGGCTACCGCGAACGCGGCGGCCGGTTGCACGAGCTGCGAGACAAGGAAATCGCGGCGCAGCGCAAGAACATCGGCATGGTTTTCCAGCGGTTTAATCTGTTCCCGCACATGACAGCGCTGGAAAATGTCATGGAGGCCCCGGTCCAGGTCCGCCGGGAACCGAAGGCACAGGTCCGGGAGCGGGCCTTGGAACTGCTGGACCGAGTCGGCCTGGCAGACAAGGCCCGTTCCTACCCCGGCCAGCTTTCGGGTGGCCAGCAGCAACGGGTCGCCATCGCACGCGCGCTGGCGATGCAACCGAAGCTGATGCTCTTCGACGAACCAACGTCCGCTTTGGACCCAGAACTGGTGGGCGACGTCCTAGGCGTCATGCGCCAACTGGCGAAGGACGGCATGACGATGGTCGTGGTGACCCACGAAATGCAGTTCGCCCGCGAGGTAGCCGACAAGGTCTTCTTCATGGACGGCGGGGTTGTCGTGGAGTCCGGTTCTCCTGATGAGGTGATCGGGGATCCGAAGCATGAACGGACGAAGTCGTTCTTGGCTCGGGTGTTGAATCCGAACGCTTGAGGTTTGCGGAGGCCGCCCGGAGATTCTCCGGGCGGCCTTTTTTATGAGCGGTGTGCGGACTTCAGGTGGCGGATTTCCGGTGTCCAGCTGGGCAATGTAGAGAAGCTGTCAGCGGTGACGGGCGGGTCACCGTCCAGAACGCAGCTCGTTCTCCAACTGCTGCACCTTCTTAGCCATCTCCTGCGGCCCAGCCCCGGCCAAGCTGATCCATCCGGATTTGTCCACCCCGAACAGGATCCGCCCCTCCTCCATATCCGCCCACCCCGGCGGATTCTCGTTACGCCGCCGCTTCCCGCGACTGTCCCGGACCGCGACGTACAGCCGCCCAAAGTACGTATGCGGCTTATCTAGCCACTGCAATACCTGCTTGGCGTCCCGAACACTCGGACTCGTCCGCCCAGACGGCTGGCTGCCGCTCTTGACCAGATTGAGGTCCTCGTCGGAGCAGTTAAGCGAAAGAACCCGCGCAGCCGGAGCCTCCGGCAGCAGCGCGATGAACTCCCGAACCAACGTATCCGCCGAACACGGCGCGATGTACAACTTCTGGTTCACCGCAACAACAGTCGCCGCGTCCCGACCGCTCGCGGCGGCGCGCACCGTCCGCTCGCCACGCTCCGATTTCACCCACGAGTAGTACTCGACACCCGGCCGCTGCAACAGATGCATCGTCTCGACGAACTCGTCGCTGAGCCGTCCGCGCTGCATCAGACCGACATTGTGCAGCTCGCGGTCAGTGTCAGCCGCCAGTTGCCGCCTTTCCTCCGGCGAGTACCACAGAGCGCCGCGGACGAGCGTCGGGTGGATGTCGCCGAGGTTCAGGCGTTCCAGCAGCACTTCGAAGGTTTGCAGGCTCAGCTCAACGGGCTTGCGCAGCACCGGCTTTCCCTCCCCCTTGCCATTCCGCTAAGCCCCGATCACCGGCGGCGTAGGCCGATTGCCGTCGTAACCCCCGAAAATCGAATCCGGGTCTTCTTCGGCCAGCAGGATTTTGCGCTGGTGTTCCTCGTCCTCGGGGCCTTTGCCGCCCTTGCCGCCGCCGCCCATGCCGCCCATCCCGGGCTGCCCTTTCGCTCCAGCCGCACCAGCACCGCTCGCACCCGGCCGGGCCGCCCCTGCACCCTCGCCGAGCGCCCCGGCACCGGTACCGCCTCCGACACCCCGCGGTCCGGCACTGCTACCCGCGCCACCGGAACCGGACCCACCGGGCCCGAACCCGCCACTGCCACTCCCGCCAGCTGTCGGCCCGAAGCCACCACCGAACCCGCTGACCGGGCCGAAACCGCCGTTGAACCCGCCAGTCCCAGGATTCCCGCCGCCCGGCACCGAGGACGGCGGCTGCCAAGTGGGAGGCGTCGACGGAGGCGGCGTGGGATCGGCCCAAGCCGCCCTGGTGCTGTCATTCGGCGGCGGCGTAACGGGCGGAGTCACGACCCCGCCGTGCCCGGGCGGCGGAGGTGCCTGCATGCCAGCCGCGCCGGGAGGAGCGGAGTAGGTGCTGGGCCCGCTGCTGTAGCCACCGCCGTAGTTGTGCGACGAACCGCCACCGGACGAATGATGACCGATCCCGGAGCCGATCCGCCCGGTCGCGGTTCCAGGCGTCGAGGGATCCGGAGTGATGCCGGTCGCCGACACATTGGGATCATGCGCGGCCGGATAATCCGGAGCCAACGTGCTCTTGCGTGGCTGCGTGCTCTGGTAATAAGGCTCGTACAGTTCGACGTTGAACTTGGTGTCCGAATCGAACTGCGCCGCAGCCTTCTCGTCGTCGCTGGCACCGATCGAGACATAGTCAGACAGCTTCTGGTCGTCCGGCCGATCCTTGGCGACCTGCCGGGCATTTTGCTTGACGTACCTGAACGCGTCGGACTGTTCCTGCATGGAGCGGTGCGCCCGGTCCATGTTTTCCGCGGCGATCTGCGAACTCTGGATCAACGGCGTCAGCCCGGCGGCACCGGTCTCCGCGGCCTGTCCCTTCCAGAACGCGTTGAGCTTCGCCTGGCTCTCGGTCAGAGTCCGGACGACGTTTTCGTGGATGGTCTTGAGCCCGCTGGACGCGTCACGAGCACCGTCCAGAGTCGAAGTGTCGCCCGGTTCATGAGTCTTGGTGTAAATTTCCCATCCGCTGTAGGTCATGTCATTGACCCTTCAGATGCGTGATGGCGGCAGAGGCGATCTTGGTCGCCATGCCGCAGGAATCGCTGTAAACGGGACTATCGTGGCGAAGCTGAGCGATAACCGTGTACGTCACGTCGTCTCGGATGCCGACCGCGAGGTTGCAGGACCCCTCGGTTTCTCCGCCGTTGGCATAGACCACGGCGGGGTAGCCCAAGATCGGTGGCTGCGGTTTGAAAGTGGTGAGGCCGCCCCGGGAGTTCTGGATGTAGAGGGCGTTGACGCCTTGCTTGTTCGCGGTCACCACGCCGGCGCTGACGTTCCCGCCGCTGTTTTCGAAGATCCAGACGCAGGTGTTGCCGAGATTCGAGGTGTTGGTCCGGGAGTTCTTGACTTTGCTGGCGGCGCTTTCGACGGTGGCGGTGCTGACCGCGGAGCACGGATCGGTCTCGACTCCAGCGGTGTTGCTGATCGGCTGGTCGACCTTGGGAGCGAGATTCGCCGAGGAAGCGGGAGCGGTATCTGAAGGCGACGACGGTGCCGCGGTGCCGTTAGTCGGCCCGCCGCACGCTGTGATCGACGCGAGGGCGCCTGCGGTGATCATCGCTGCCAGGGAATTGCGGGGGCGCATTTAGTCAACCTTTCCAGCAGCACGGAGCTGGTCCTTGGCGTTCTGGTCGTTGTTCTGGTAAGCGGTGCGGATCTGCTTCAAGGTGTCCACATACGCTTGGATGTACTTGACCGCCCCGGTCAGAAAGTTGCTGTACGCCACTCCTGACTTGTTCGCCACGTCGGCATAGCCTTGACTTCCGACTTCTGCTCCTGGCGGGATGATCTGCGTCAGCATGCTGGCTTTTTCACTGGCGATCTGATGGTCGCCATCAAGGCTGTCTTCCAGGCTCTTGATGACCTCGTCGATCGCGGCCGGGTCGAATTCCCAGCCCTGGTTGCCGGACGCGGCGGCGAAGTCGGCCGAGGCCTGCTTCTTGCCCAGCGCCTCGTAGTCCGGCGGCGGAGGCGGCGGCGCGGCCGCGTTGGCTCCCGGGATAAACCCTGATCCGGGCGGAGGAGCGGTCGGGGCTGTCGAGATGATCTGGTTCTGGACGCCCTGCAGTCCGCTGTTCGTTCCGTCTGGCATGTCGTGCCTCCCCGCACGGGCCGCGGTTTCCTGGGTGCGGCCTACCCTCTGTTTCTGGTCAGCTTCGGGAAGTGACTCTAGCAGGCACGAACCGCTCAGGAAGGGGGTTCGGGCAAGATCGACCGATACGGGCACCCGCTTGCCGAATAGGACCTCGACCTGGGCAATCAGCCCGCGGCGTAGCCAAGAGACCGCTCCCTGGCGGATGAGCCCGACAGAGTGGACCACACCCCAGTGGATCAATTCGGTAATCATCCGCAAGCAGTCAGTGACCGCCAACAAGGACGACCGGGCACTACTCCGCCCGGCCCCTTGCCCATCCGCCGTTGATCCGATTCCCTGAGGGCCGACGATCGTGGGGAGAAGGGGCTCGTGCCGACCGATACGACCTTGCCGCCGCTTGATCCGTTTGCCGGGGTTCCCGACAAGCGGTACGAGGTGAAGGCCGCGGACCTGCTGAAACCTGGCAGCAGCGGCATCCTTCGCTGGAGACGGCAGGCCACCAACGCGCCGATCGTGCTGGTCGAGGACGCTTACATCACCGGCACGCTCGATCTTCGCGCCGCCGATCTCAATTTTCTCTTCCAATTCGAGCGCTGCCGGTTCGAGCATCCGCCGGACGTGCGCGAGGCGACGCTTCTCGGGCTCGTTTTCCGGAAATGCTGGCTTCCCGGACTGCGCGCGCGCAATTTGCGCAGCCGGAATGATGTGCGGCTCATTCGCAGCACCGTGGAAATCGCGGCGGACGAATTCGAGGTGGAGACGACCACCGTGCAGCGCGGGGACGATCGCGAGCGCGGGATGCCCAATGCCGCGGTCAATCTCACCGACGCGGTGATCGACGGGTCGGTCGTGCTCACCCGGACCACGATCAGTCATCCGCACGGCAAGGCGATCCAGGGCGACCGCCTGGTGATTACCGGGGCGCTGCTGGCTTATCGCATGGTCGCCAAGGGCGAGGTGCGGCTGCCGGGCATGCGGACCGGCGGTAACGTGAACTTTTCCGGGGCGACGTTCGACAATCCGGACGGCTTCGCGTTCAACGGGAACGGGCTGCATATTGGCGGCAGTCTGCTGTGCGAGGTCGACAATTACGGTCCGGCGAGTGAGCGGAAAAGGTTCTCCGCCAAAGGAGTTCTCTATCTGCCGAGCGCCACTGTGGACAGTGACATCGTCTTGCGCGAGGCGCGGCTGGAGGTAGACCAGCGGGGTCCGATCGTGATGGACGCGTGGAAGTCCGGGGATCCGTACCTCGATCCGCGACCGGCGTTGGTCGCGGATCGGCTGAAGGTCGACGGCAATCTCGAGTTGTCCGACGGGCTCCGGGCATTCGGCACCCTGCGGATGGTCAACGCGCGCATCGGCGGATCGCTCAGGCTCGCGGGCGCGGAAATCACCATGGTGCGCGGCCGTGCGACGCCATATTACGACCGCGCGCTCCACCTCGACGGGTCAACCATCGGCGGCGACATCGAGGCGACCAATCTCCGCGTGCCGATCGGGCAGTTGCGGCTCGCGGACATCACGGTCGGCGGCAACTTCCTCGCCTGGAATTCGATGTTCCTGCACCCGGGACGAGATGCGTTTTCCGCGCGCAGGGCCAAAATCTCCGGGAATTTTCAGCTGACGGACGCCACCGTGAAGGGCACACTGCGGCTTCAGGGCGCGGAAGTCGGCGGCAGCGTGAATATGTTCGGCACGTTGCTCACCGAGCCAGGGCAACGGAAATCGAGCAGTTTCTCCCTCGACATCCGTACCGCGCGGATCGGCCGCGACCTGGTGCTCACCGAGGACAAAGACCGTCCGTTCCTCGCTGAGGGCGGCGTGAACCTCGACGGCGCGCAGATCGCGCGAAGGCTCGACATGAACGGCGCGAAGCTCGGATCACTTGCCCCGCACGACATCGCGCTCGACGCCAGCGACGTCACTGCGGACGAATTCATCCTGTCTCCAGCCGAGCCGCCGACCGGTTCGGTGCGGTTGCGCAGGGCGCATTGCGGTGCGCTCGCCGACAACGAGGAGATCTGGAACGCCACCGACGGTCTCGAACTCGATGATTTCCGTTACGACGCCTTGAAACACGGCATCGCCCTCGATGACGACAAAGCGCTGGACCACCGGATCGAGTTGCTGCGCAAGGCAATGCGCGGCTACCGCCCGGGCCCCTACGACCAGCTCGCCGCGACCCTGCGCGCGGCCGGAAACGAAGAGCACGCCTCGACGGTCGCCCTGCGAAAGCAGCAGTTCCGCTACGAAGCGCTCGCCAAGGGCTTCAAGTTCTTCGGACCCGGCGTCCGCGCGTGGAGCTGGCTGCAACGGTCGATGGTCGGCTACGGCTTCCGTCCGGTGCGCGCGCTCGGCTGGCTGTTCACGCTGCTGGTGCTCGGCAGCCTCTGGTTCGGCCTCGGCAAGGACGACTGCGTCAACGACCACACCGGCCGCTACATGACCAGCGGTCCGCGCTGCCTGGTCAACCAGCAGGACTCCGGCCTGCAATGGAACCCGGTCATCTACACCGCCGACCTGCTGGTGCCGATCGTCGACTTCGGCAATAAGTCGCGCTGGTACATGCACGGCGCGGACAACTGGGTCGCGGCCGGGTTCACCGCGTCCGGCTGGATCCTCGCGACGACGGTCGCGGCGGGCGTGAGCCGGATGCTGCGCCGGGAGTCCTGATCGCATACTCTGGGTATGTGAGTCCTGATGCGACCGGTCAGATCGAGGTCAGCGCCGCTCCGGCGAAGGTGTACGCGCTGGTCAGCGACCCGGGCGCGCTCGCGGGGGCGGCCACCGAGTACTGCGGGCACCGCTGGCTCGGCGGCGCGACCGGCCCGGCCGTCGGCGCGAAATTCCGCGGCAGCAACCGGCGCGGGGTGCGCCGGTGGTCCACGACGGTCGTCATCACGGCCGCGGACGCGGGACGCCGGTTCGCCTTCGACGTCAAGCTCGGGCCGATCCCGGTCTCCCGCTGGGAGTACGTGATCGAACCCGTCGGCGACGGCTGCGTCGTCACCGAGAGCATGTGGGACCAGCGGCCCGGCTGGTTCACACCGTTGACCGTGGTGGCCACCGGGGTCAAGGACCGTTCGGTGACCAACCGCGTCAACATCGAGGAGACGCTCGCGCGGCTCAAGAGCGCGGTCGAGTAGCGCTCACTCCACGAACCGGGACCAGAACTCCACGACCTTGACGTTCGCGGGTTCCTCCCCCAGCGGCTCCCCGCCGAACTCGTGCCGCAGGTAACTGCGCAGGTCCCAGCCGTAATAGACCACGTCGGTCTGGTACACCGACAACACCGGATACCCGGATTCCCCCGCCGTCGCGGGCAGATACCGATGCCCGCACACCGGCACCAGCTGCGGCACCGTCGCCAGCTGCCGTCGCGCGACCGCCAGCGCGTTGCACATCGACCGCGGCCGGGCGCCCCATTCGGGCAGCCACAGGTCGTTGTTCTCCACGTCGTACAGGACGCCGTCGACCGGCCAGTCCAGGCGTTTGCGCAGCTGGTCCGGGTCGCCGTGGCGCCAATCGGGCCAGCGGTCGCCCACTGGCACCCCGGCGGTGAGGAAAATCCGGTGGTCGTCGGAAAAGGTGAACCCGAACTGGTCCTCGACGTCGCTCAGTTCGGCGGGCGTGAGGCCAGGCCGCAAGGGCTCGCCGAGATTCTGCTGCAGGATGCGGGCCTCCTCCACGGTGAAGGCTTCGGCCGGCTGAACGTGTGTCATGCCCGAAGCGTACGTAGCGCCGGCCCGCGTCCGCGCGCCCTTTTTCGCCGGAATGAACTCCCTCGCCGGGGTGAGGTTCTTCTCTCCAGCCGTGGTTGACGGAACACTGCGTGACCGAATGTAGTTCACTCCTCCCGTGACTTCCTCACCGCAAGCCCGGCAAGCCCGCGTGCGCGCGCCCGAGCTGACCGGCGACGTCTGGCTCAACACCGGCGGCCACCGGCTGACTCTGGCGCAACTGCGCGGACGCGTGGTGCTGCTGGACTTCTGGACCAGCGGCTGCATCAACTGCCTGCACGTGCTGGACGAACTCCGTCCGCTGGAACAGGAATTCGCCGACGTCCTGGTCACCGTCGGGGTGCACTCGCCGAAGTTCAGCCGCGAGGGCGAGCGCACGTCGATCGAGGCCGCGGTGCGCCGGTACGAGGTGCACCATCCGGTGGTCAACGACCCGAAGATGGAGCTGTGGTCGCAGTACGCCGTACGGGCCTGGCCGACGCTGGTCGTCGTCGACCCCGAGGGCTACGTCGTGCACGTCGCGGCGGGCGAAGGCCACGGCGAGGCGCTACGCCGCGTGATCGCCGACCTCGTCGCCAAGCACGAGGCGAAGGGCACGCTCCGGCGCGGCGGCAGCCCGTACGTGCCGGTCGAGGAGCAGCGCACGGAACTGCGTTTCCCCAGCAAGGCCGTGGTCACCGCAGGCGGGCGGATTCTGGTCGCGGACACCGGACATCACTCCATCGTCGAGTTCGCTTCGGACGGCGAGACCGTCATCCGCCGCTTCGGCAGCGGCGTGCGCGGGACGCAGGACGGGCCGTTCGACCTGGCCCAGTTCGCCGAACCGTCCGGAATCGCCTTGCTGCCCAACGAAGTCGCCGAGCGCGCCGGGTACCACGCGATCGTCGCCGACACCGCCGGACACCGCCTGCGCGGCCTCGACCTCAACACCGGCGAGGTGAAAACCGTTGCCGGAACCGGGAAACAGTGGCGCGACGGCACCGACACCGGCAAAGCGCTGGACATCGACCTCACCAGCCCGTGGGACGTCACGTGGTGGGCCCCGGCGGGCGGCGTGGTCGTCGCGATGGCCGGCAACCACACGCTGAGCGTCTTCGACCCGGTCTCCGGCGCCATCCGCCGGTTCGCCGGCACCACCGTCGAGGGCCTCCGCGACGGCGACGTGCACGAGGCGTTCTTCGCGCAGACGTCCGGATTCGCCGTGGACGGCCAGAAACTGTGGCTCGTCGACGCGGAAACCTCGGCCCTGCGCTGGATCGAACCGGCGGGCGAGTCGTTCACCGTGCACACCGCGGTCGGCACGGACCTGTTCACCTTCGGCCACGCCGACGGCCCGTCCGACCAGGCGCTGCTGCAGCATCCGCTCGGCCTCGCCGTGCTGCCCGACGGCCGGGTCGCGATCGCCGACACCTACAACGGCGCGATCCGCCGCTACGACCCGTTCACCCGCGACGTCACGACGCTCGCGACCGGGTTCGCCGAACCGCAGGGCCTGGTGCGCCACGACGGCGAGCTGTACGTCGTGGAGTCGGCGGGCAACCGGGTTACCCCGCTCGGGGGCAATGGCCAGGCGACCGCCGTCGCCGGCACGCGGCAAGCCGTGCGGCGGCCGCCGACCGTGCTCGCGCCCGGCGAGATCGAGTTCTCCGTCGTCTTCACCCCGCCGCCGGGCGAGAAGCTGGACGAGCGTTACGGGCCTTCGACGCGGCTGGAGATCACCGCGTCGCCGCCGGAACTGCTCGCCGACGGGGCCGGGGTCGGAACTGATCTCGTTCGGCGGATCAAGTTCGCCGAAGGCGCGACCGAAGGTGTCTTGCAGGTAGTGGCGCAGGCCGCGAGCTGCGACGACGGCGGCGAGCACCCGGCGTGCCGGATCACCCGGCAGGACTGGGGCGTTCCGGTGCGGTTCGAGAACGGAGGGGGGAAGTCGCTGAGCCTGATGATGGCGGGCGAGCCCAAGGCTCCGGCAACCGGTCAGTAGCATGGCTGGCGTGCCGGACACGCCCAAGCTCGAGATCCAGATGCTGCACGACCGCGTCCTCGTGCGGTTGTCGCAGGAGGAAGGCGAGCGCCGCAGCAGCGGCGGCATCGTGATTCCCGCCACCGCGCAAGTCGCGCGCAGGCTGGTGTGGGGTGATGTACTGGGTGTCGGCAACAGCGTGCGGAACGTCAAGCAGGGAGACCGGGTTCTGTTCAACCCGGAGGACCAGCTCGAGGTCGAGATCCAGGGCGAAGGCCATCTGGTGATGCGCGAGCGCGACATCCACGCGGTGGCCACGGAGCGGACCGAACACGGCACGGGGCTTTACCTGTAGCTCCCGTACCAGGGGAGGCAGGCGTTGCGTGAAGAAGACCGTTCGTCGGCTTTCGCCGACGACCTGCTGAGCGACGAACTGCTGAACGACCCCGCCCTGGTCAGCGAAGCCGATCTGGCCACGGAGATCTTCGCGGTGGCCGACGCGCCCCCGCCGCCGGACACGCCGTTCCGCCGGTTCCGCAAACGCGTCGGCCGCACGTTCATGATCGTCGGCTGTCTGCTCGGATTGTTCGTGCTGCTCTACACCGTCGACCTGATGACCAGCGCCGGCGACGTGCCGCGCGGCGTGCAGGTGGCCGGGATCGACGTCGGCGGCCTGTCCTATGCCGAGGCGGAAGCCAAGCTGCACACCGAACTCCAGCCCCGGCTGACCCGTCCGGTGGCGGTGCACGCCGGGGACGTCACCGGGACGCTCGTTCCCGCGGATTCCGGGCTCGGCCTCGACTGGCCGGGCACGCTCGCCCAGGCCGGGCACCAGCCGTGGAGTCCGCTCACCCGGCTGCTGTCGTTCTTCACCACCCGCGAGGTGGGCGTCGTGACGCGCAGCGACCAGCTCGAGGTGACCGACGCGGTCCAGCAGCTCGCCGGCAAGCAGCTCAACCATCCGCTGGTCGAGGGCAGCATCGGGTTCACGCCGAAGGAAAACAACGGGGTCACCGCGTATGCGGTCGAGCCGCGCCAGGGCCAGGAGCTGTCCGACGTCCCGGCCGCGGTGCAAGCCGTGGTCGCGGACTGGCTTTCGCCGCGCGGGGTCACGGTGAAGATGGCGGTGACCCCGCCCCAAACCACCTCCGCTGACGTGCACCGGTTGCTGGACACCGTGGTCGCGCCCGCGGTCGCTGCGCCGGTGGTGCTGCACGGCGAGGGCAAGGACAGCACGCTGGAGCCGTCCGCGATCGCGTCGTCGTTCCAGTTCCAGCCCAACGGGGGCGGCGGTCTCGAACTGCGGATCGACCAGGAGAAGCTGCGCGCGGCCGTCCAGCCGGACCTGGCGTCCACCGAGGCGAACGGCAAGGACGCGCAGATCACCCTCGACTCCGGCGTCCCGGCCGTCACCCCGTCCGAGGACGGCCGAAAGATCAACTGGGCCAACACTTTCAAGACCCTCACCGCGGTGCTCGCCAAGCCGGCCGGCCGCGATCTGCCGGTCGCCTACGACCAGAAACACCCGACCCTGACCACCGACGGCGCGAACGCGCTGGGAGTCAAGGAGGTCATCGGCGAGTACACCACCGGCGGGCTCAGCGGTCCGGCCGCGGACAACGTCGCCACGCTCGCCGGACGCATCAACGGCGTCCTCGTGAAGCCGGGAGAGTCGTTCAGCCTCAACGACTATCGCGGCGGCGGGTACGCCTCCGCGCCGGTCGACGAGGACGGCACCGGGCCGTCGGTGACCGGCGGCGGGCTGTCGCAGCTTTCGTCCACTTTGTACAACGCGGCTTACCTGGCCGGACTCGGCGACGGCGGCCACGCGGCGCACGACCACTTCATCGACCGCTACCCAGCGGGTCGCGACGCGGCGGCTGTGGACAGTTCCGGCAATGCCGTGGACCTCAAGCTGGCCAACAACGATCCGACCGGTTTCGTGATCCAGGCGAGCGCAAGCGGCGGTTCGGTGACGGTGAAGATCTGGGGCACCAAGCACTTCCGCGTCGAAGGCCGCAGCGGCGCGCCGTCGAACCAGGTGCCGCCGCCGGTGCAGTTGGGACCTGGTCCGGACGGTCAGTGCCACGCGTCGCCGGGCGCGTCCGGGTTCACCGTCAGCGACACCCGGGTGTTCTACGACCTGGCCAGCGGCGGCGAGGTCCGCGAGGAAAGCCGCAGCACGACGTACTCGCCGCAGCCGATCGTCATTTGCTGAGCCGCGCCGGGGCTTTCGACCGCCAGGACTCGGTGAGCAGCTCGCGCAGCTGCTGTGGGTCGACGCGGTCGAGGTGCACGAGGATCGAGCCGTGCCCGTCGTAGTGCGGCGTGGTGAAGAAGGCCGGATCGCCGGACGCGAGCAACGCGGCCTTCTCGTCGAGCCCGACGAACAGCACCAGCCCGCCCTCGGCCTCGGTGCGCAGCCGTGCGTAACCCTTGCCCGCCACCTTGAGCGCGGGCGTGCGGTACCAGGTCGCGACCTCGGTTTCCGGCAGCTCCTCCTGCGCCCACGCGGTCACGTCGTCCCAGGTCATCGTCATGCCCACCATCGTGGCCCGGCAGCGGCGAGTTGTCTTGGAGAAACGAGAGGAGCCCCCGCCCGGGTGGGCGAGGGCTCCTGGAGTGCCGCGGGTTACGGAGTCGCGGTGATCCGGTCCGCGGGCGGCGGAGCGAAGCCCGGGTGCGCGCCGAGGTAGGCGATGAACGCGTCCAGGTCCACCGGCCCGCCCGCGAGGTCGGTGCCCTTGGTGAACTCGGTGAATCCGTCCCCGCCCGCGGCGAGGAAGTTGTTCACCGACACCCGGTACTTGGCCGCCGGGTCGACCGGCGTGCCGTTGACCGTGATGTTCGAGACCCGCGAGCCGACCGGAGCGGCCGCCGAATACGTGTAGTGCAGCGACTTCGAGATCTGCAGGATCTTGGTGCCGCCGGACTGGCCCCACTGCTGTTCCAGCACGTTCTTCAGGTTCGCGCCGGTGAGCGTGATCGTCTGCATGATGTTCGAGAACGGCTGCACGGTGAACGCCTCGCCGTAGGTGACGACCCCGTCGCCTTCGCCTGCCGACGACGACTTGTACGTCAGGTCGGCGCGGATGCCGCCGGGGTTCGTCATCGCGATGACGGCGTTGTTGGACTTGGTGCCTTCGAGTTGGGCGTCGGCGATCACGTCGCCGAGCGGCGATTCGCCGGACGGCCCGCCCGCCGCGGGCAGGTCCGCGGTGATGGTGCCGACCTGCTTGTTCGCGATCGGCGCGGCCTTCGTCTTGGCTTCGTCGACGAGCTTCGTCACGGCCGGGTCCGGCGTGACGTCGCGGGTGACGATCTCGTTGTGCGCCTTGGTCTGCGACCGGACCACGTCGCGCGTACGGCGGTCGATCTTCAGGTCGACGACCGACAGCAGCCGACCGAACGACGCGCCCTGGATCACCGGACGCGGCTGGCCCGCCGGGTCGTTGATGACGCAGTTGTACTGCTGGTGGCTGTGCGCGGTGAAGATCGCGTCGACCTTCGGCGTCACGTTCTTCGCGATGGCCGAGGCGTCGCCGTCCGGCTGCACCTTGCAGTCGTTCGGGCCCGCGCCTGGCAGCGCCTCGTCACCCTGGTGCAGCAGCACGACCTGGGCTTTCACGCCGAGCCGGTCGAGGATGTTCGCGGTGCGGTTGATCGCCTCGACCTCGTCGCCGAACTTGAGGCCCTTGATGGCTTCCGGCGTCACGACCGACGGCAGGTCCTTGAGCGTCGCGCCGATGACGCCGACCGGGACGCCGCCGGAGTACTGGATGCTGAACGGCAGCAGCGCGGGCAGCCCGTTGTCGAAGTACACATTGGACCCGAGCAGCGGGAAGCGCGCGCCGTCGTAGGTCTTGCGGAACTGGCAGCCGTCGGTCTTGTTACAGCCGCCGAACTGCATGCGCAGCAGTTCCTGGTAGCCCTCGTCGAACTCGTGGTTGCCCACCACGGACGCCTTCACGCCGAGTTCGTTGAGGAAGTCCATGGTCGGTTCGTCGTGGAACAGCGCCGAGATCACCGGCGACGCGCCGATGTTGTCGCCCGAGGACAGCACCATCGAATTGCGCACCTGCGCCTCGAGCTGCTTGACGTGCGTCGAGAGGTAGGCCGCGCCGCCCGCGTCCACCTTGCTCCCGTCCGGGAGCGTGATCTTCCCGCTCGACCCGGACGGCGGTTCGAGGTTCCCGTGCAGGTCGTTGAACGCGATGATCCGGACGTCGGCGGTCTGCGCGGCCTCGGCGGGCGCGCTCGTGACGGCCACGGTGGCCAGTGCGGCCGCGGCGGTGGCCGCGAGCCGGGTGAAGAGCTTCATGTTTCCTCCGGTGTTCGCGCCCGCCTGACCCCTGATGCGGACGCCCGGCGAAGCAGTCTGCCCAAATCGGACGGTCCTGACCAGGGCGGAACGGCCGGTACCGGGTGAAAGTTTCGGTAACGTTCGCCCGCGCCGCGCCGATCAGTGCGTTGGGTGCCGAGGGGGACAAAATGGAACTGCAGCTCGTCGTGCTGACGCTCGCCGTTGTGCTCTTGCTGATCGCCGGCACCGTCTTCGCGGCCTGGCGCTCGGAGCGCGTGGACCAGGACGACGAACCGCCTTCGGGCGAGCGCTGACCGATCGGTCGGCGCGCACTCGGCCATCTGGCCGATCCGTGGTCCAGACCCTCCGGCTCTTCGACCGAAGTGCCGCGGCGGCAAGATCAATAGCGTTCTCGGTATGACGAACGCACAGGTCACCGCCCTGCAGTACGGGTTCATCGGGTTCCTCGCGGTATGGGCGACGATCCTGGTCCCGCAGCTCGTGCTCCAGTTCGCGCGCCACGGCCGCCCGCGGCTGCGCGGCCTGGCGACCACGGCGGCGGTCGTGTTCTACGCGTGCATGGCGCTGGCGGTCGTCTTCCTGCCGCTGCCCGGCCCGCACAGCAGGCGGCTCGAGCAGACGGTGCAGCTGGAGCCGTTCCAGTGGATCGCGGACATCCACACCGAGCTGGTGAAACACGGTCTGTCGGCGGCGGACTGGTTCACCACGCAGACGTTCCAGCAAGCCGCGATGAACGTGCTGTTGTTCGTCCCGCTCGGCTTCTTCGCCCGGGTGCTGTGGCGCCGCGGCCTGGTCGGCGCGCTGGCGATCGGTTTCGCGGCCTCACTGGCCGTCGAGATCACCCAGCTCACCGCGAACTTCGGGACCGCGCCGTTCGTCTACCGGATTTTCGACGTCGACGACCTCATGACCAACACCTTCGGCTCCGGTCTCGGCTGGCTGGCCGGCGCGCTGCTGCTCGCGCTCCGGCCGATCTCTTCAACCCTCCGCGTGGAGCCTGCCCGGAGCGAGCGGATCGACCTCGCCGAGACGCGCTAACCGGGCTCGTCTCGCGATCGCGGCTTGGCGCGCGGCGCGGCGGTCTTCCAGGATCACGATCAACGAGGCGATGGCGATGATCAGTGCTACCAGGCCGAGCACTAGCCACAGTTGCATGTGCTCTCCTCATCGACGCCGTTGTGCGAGAGATCACACAGGCTACCGAGCCCGGCGCCGGGTTGGCTACCCCGCGTTCGAAGGTCGTGCGGAGAACCAATCCCGCTCAGCGGTGACCCAGCGCCCGAACTTCAGCCCGGCTTGTCCGAGTGCTGGTTCGAGAGGGAAGTTTTCGCAGGTGAAGGGCTGTTTCCAGGTTCGGTCGCCGAGGGAGTACGCGACGGTGGCGGAGAGCCGGTCGCCGTCGCGGCGGACGTCTTCGAGGGCGATGCGCACGTCGCCCAGCTGCCCGCCCGAGCCGTCGGCGACCTGATCGAACCAGGCGGGCGGATGCCATTCGACCAGCAACTGCCCGTCCGGAGCCAGATGCCGCCGTGCCGCCGCCAGCAGCGCCTGCCGAGCACGACGACGGGGAACCGCCGGTCCAGCTGAAGCTCATCGATGCGGGCGCGGACGGTCTCCGCGCCCACGACGTGCGCGAGCATCTCCGCCGATTCGTCGACCGCGACCACCGGATGTCCGAGCGCGAGCAGCGGATGCGTCACGCGGCCCGTTCCGCAACCGAGTTCAAGCACCGCGGCTCCCGCCGGGATCGCACCGTGAATCACCTCCGGCTCGCCAGCGGCGGGCAGCTCCAGATACAGGTCGACCGGGCAGCCGTCAGGCGTCACGCTCATGCCGTCCAGCTTGCCGGGAAACTGGACCCATGCCCGCCAAACCCACCAAGGCCGAACAAGCCGCCGCGCACGGGACCACCATCCCGGACGTCCTGGCCCCGAACCTGAACGTGCTGTTCTGCGGCATCAACCCCGGCCTCTACTCCGGCGCGCTCGGCCTGCACTTCGCCCGTCCCGGCAACCGCTTCTGGCCCGCGCTGCACGCCAGCGGGTTCACCCCGCGCCTGCTGGACCCGAGTGAGCAGGACGAACTTCTCGACCTCGGCCTCGGCATCACCAACGTCGTGGCCCGCACCACCGCTCGCGCCGACGAGCTGACCGACGACGAACTCCGCGAGGGCGGCCAGATCCTGACCGAGAAGGTCGAGAAGTACCGTCCGCGCTGGCTGGCAGTGGTGGGAATCACCGCCTACCGCGTCGCGTTCGGCGATCGGCGGGCCGCGGTCGGACCGCAAGACCGGACAATCGGGACGACTCGAGTCTGGTTGCTGCCCAATCCGAGCGGTCTGAACGCCCATTGGACCCCGAAAACGCTCGCCGGGGAGTTCGGTCGGCTGCGCGCACAGGCGGTCATCGGAGATTCACCCGAGCAGGTAAACCCTCAGTAGAGCTAACCCAGTCGGGCGGACCCTCGCTGCGCCGTTCCCCCGTATTTCCCGGCCGATTTTCTACTCAGAGTTTGCCGCGATCAGCCGTTACGGCCATGAGGGGGAAACCGCGTCACAAGCTGCTCTCGGCGGAGTCGAACCAGGGACAAGGTGTCGTTCCCGGCCGGTTCCGGCAGGGGGACCGGCGGGCACGCCGAGGGGGCGTGCCGGTCACCGGGAGCGACCGAGATGGACGGAGGCCCGAGATGCGTGGCATCGAGCCCCACCGAACGCCCATGTCGGCCGGTCAGCCAGCCGGCGGTCGAAGCCTGGGAGTCGCGGTCGTCGACCCGATCCCGATTTTCCGCGAGGGCATCGCGGCGATGGTGCACCGCACGCTGGGCCTGCACTGGTCCGGCCAGGCGGCGAGCCACCACGCGGCGATGCAGTTGTGCGAGCAGGTCCGTCCGGACGTCGTGATCCTCGACTCCGCGCTGGACCCCAACTGCCATCTCGCGAAGCTGCTCAACGCGGGCGACCCGGCACTCGTGCTGGTCACCCTCGTGCGCGACACGAACCGCACCCAGCAGTACCTCGCCGCCGCCATCGGGGCGGGCGCGCACGCCATCGTTCCGCGTGCGGTCGATTCCCGGCGGCTCGCCGAGGCGGTCCGGCGCGCGCACCACGACCGGCGCTACATCGACCCGGCGCTGTCCGCGCTCACCGCGCGGCCCAAGCGCGAGCCGTCGCCAAGAGCCGCTCCGGTCGACGGGCACCTCGTGCAGCCCAAGGGCGCCATGCCGTTGTCCCGGCGCGAGTACCAGGTTTTGCAGCTCGTCGCCGAAGGGCTGGAGAACTCGGGGATCGCGAAGCTGCTCTTCCTGTCCGTGGAAACCGTGCGGACCCACGTGAAGAGCATTCTGCGCAAGCTTTCCGCCCGCGACCGGACACACGCGGTGACCATCGCGTTCCGCAGCGGCATCCTGGTCCCCCAGCTCGACGACAGCGCCGGGCCGCCGGCCGTGCAGGAGGCCGTGGCGCGCGGCACGCGGTGAGCCCGGGCCCCTGGTCGACCTGTCATTCCGAGCGAATATCCACCCCCTGGAAGGGCGGATTCGCTTGCTCTGGTTACTGGTAGGTAATATCCTGATGTTACCGGCGAGTAAGGGAGCCAGTGCCCGGCCGGAAAGCCGAACACGACACGGAGTGACGACATGGGCCACTACAAGAGCAACGTCCGAGACCTGGAGTTCAACCTCTTCGAGGTACTCGGCGTGCAGGAACGGCTCGGGAAGGGCGTGCTCGCCGAATCGGACGAGGAAACCGCCCGCGGCGTGCTGTCGGAGCTGAACAACCTCGCCACCGGCCCGCTCGCCGAGTCCTACGCCGACGCGGACCGCAACCCGCCGGTGTACGACCCCAAGACGTTCAGCGTGACGATCCCCGACTCGTTCAAGAAGAGCTACAAGGCGCTCGTCGACGGCGAATGGTGGCGGCTCGGCCTCACCAACGAGCTGGGCGGCTTCGGCCTGCCCCCGACGGTGCAGTGGGCCGCGGCCGAGCTGATCCTCGGCGCGAACGCCCCGCTGTTCATGTACCTGGCGGGTCCGAACTTCGCCATGATCGTGGACAAGAACGGCACCGAAGAGCAGAAGCACTGGGCTCAGCTGATGATCGACCGCGGCTGGGGAGCCACCATGGTGCTCACCGAGCCGGACGCCGGTTCGGACGTCGGCGCCGGCCGCACCAAGGCGGTCAAGCAGGAGGACGGCTCCTGGCACATCGACGGCGTGAAGCGGTTCATCACCTCGGCCGAGAACGACATGGTCGAGAACATCATGCACCTGGTGCTGGCCCGTCCCGAGGGTCCCGGCATCGAGACCAAGCCGGGCACCAAGGGCCTGTCGCTGTTCCTGGTCCCGAAGTTCCACTTCGACTCCAAGACCGGCGAGCTGGGTGAGCGCAACGGCGCCTTCGTCACCAACATCGAGCACAAGATGGGCATCAAGGTGTCCACCACGTGCGAGCTGACCTTCGGCCAGCACGGCACCCCGGCGAAGGGCTGGCTGCTCGGCGAGGTGCACGACGGCATCGCGCAGATGTTCCAGGTCATCGAGTACGCCCGGATGATGGTCGGCACCAAGGCGATCGCCACGCTGTCCACCGGTTACCTGAACGCGCTGGAGTACGCCAAGGAGCGCGTGCAGGGCGCTGACCTGCCGAACATGCTGAACAAGGCCGCGCCGCGCGTCACGATCACGCACCACCCCGACGTGCGTCGTTCGCTGATGCTGCAGAAGGCGTACGCCGAGGGTCTGCGCGCGATCTACCTGTACACCGCGTCGTTCCAGGACCAGCTGTGGACCGGCGAGGGCGACGAGGCCGCGCTGAAGCTCGCGCACGGCGTCAACGACCTGCTGCTGCCGATCGTCAAGGGCGTCGGCTCCGAGCGGGCCACCGAGCAGCTCGTGCAGTCGCTGCAGACGCTGGGCGGTTCCGGCTTCCTGCAGGACTACCCGATCGAGCAGTACATCCGCGACGCGAAGATCGACTCGCTGTACGAGGGCACCACGGCGATCCAGTCGCTGGACTTCTTCTTCCGCAAGATCGTCCGCGACAAGGGCCAGGCGCTCGCGTTCGTCGCGGGCGAGATCACCAAGTTCATCGAGTCCGAGGCGGGCAACGGCCGGCTCAAGAACGAGCGCGCGCTGCTCAAGCAGGCGCTCGAGGACACCCAGGGCATGCTGGGCTCGCTGATCGGCTACCTGACCTCGTCGCAGGAAGACCCGCAGAACATCAACAAGGTCGGCCAGCACACCGTGCGGCTGCTGATGTCGGTCGGCGACCTGCTCGTCGGCTGGAAGCTGCTGCAGGGTGCCGAGGTCGCGCTGGCCAAGCTCGACAACGGCGCGTCGGCCAAGGACAAGCCGTTCTACGAGGGCAAGCTGGCGGTGGCGTCGTTCTTCGCGAAGAGCGTGCTGCCGGAGCTGACCTCGCGCCGCGCCATCGTGGAGGCCGCGGACAACGCGCTCATGGAGATCGACGAAGCCGCGTTCTGATCGCACTGGCTGGAAAAATGCCCCGCTCCGCACCCGGACCGGGGCATTTTTCGTGCTTCCGGTGGCGGTGGCCCCATGCGGGCGGTAAGCCGGGTTTGAACCCACGGGTTCCGGGCTAAACCGGTCGGGCCCGGTCCTCTCGGCAGAAGGAGTTCGGCATGGCGGTTTCCGGCATCATCAGCGCGGTCGTGATCGGCCTGATCCTCGGCCTGCTCGGCAAGCTGGTCGCACCCGGCAAACAATCCATCCCGATCTGGCTGACGATCATCGTCGGCATCGTGGCCGCGTTCGTCGGCACCGCGATCGCGCGCGGCATCGGCTACGCGGACACCAAG
The DNA here is from genome assembly GCF_029087445.1 of Amycolatopsis sp. La24. Lineage (NCBI taxonomy): Bacteria > Bacillati > Actinomycetota > Actinomycetes > Pseudonocardiales > Pseudonocardiaceae > Amycolatopsis > Amycolatopsis sp. La24. The sequence continues at coordinate 4,472 of NZ_JARACH010000023.1, read as the reverse complement.
GGCATCGACTGGCTGGAAATCATCACCCAGGTCGTGCTCGCCGCGATCGGCGTGACGCTCGCCGCGAGCCTGTGGGGCAAGCGGCAGGTCAAGAGCTAGCTCAGTCGTTCAGTTCCGGCTCGAGCAGGCTCATCAGATACATGTCGTGGTACTGGCCGTCGGGCCCGCGATGGCATTCGCGGTGCCTGCCGTCCTCCACGAACCCGACCTTGCGGTAGACGTGCCGGGCGCGCTCGTTCTCGGCGACGACCCAGAGCGCGATCAGGTGCAGCCGCATCACGTTGAACCCGTAGCGGCACATGAGTTTCAACGCCTCGGTGCCGTACCCGCCGTCCCAGTGGTCGGTCTCGCCGATGTAGATGTCCAACTCGGCGCGGCCGATCTCTGGGCGCGCGTCCCGCAGGTCGACGACGCCGATCAACTTGCCCGCTTCGAGGGATTCGATGCCGAGCACGACGTTCTCGTACGTGTTCACCGGGCGGTCCTCGCCCCGTTTGCGCAACTGCGCGAGGGAACGCGGGTAATCGGCGGTCATGTACCGGCCGATCTCGGGGTCGTGGATCCAGCGGTAGATCGATTCGGCATCCGACGGTTCGATCGCCCGCAGCCGGACCAGCTTCCCCGTGAGCATCCGCGCTCCCCCTCATTCTCGTTTCAGCACAAGGAAATCCGTGACGCCGACCAGTCCGAGGAACTGCCGCACCCCGGGCGGCATCGGCCGGCGCGATTCATCATGCACGAGTTCCGGATCGCGCACGCGGTATTTACGGCCGCGCGTGATCAGCTCCGCCTCGCCCGCGGCGCGGACGTTGCGGACCCAGTCCGCGTCCGGTCCGTAGGTGAGCGCGACGACGAATCCGTCGTCGGTGCGGAAGACATTGAGCGGGGTGCGGAATTCGCGGCCGGACTTGCGGCCGCGGTGCACGATCACCCCGAATCCGGGCAGTTTGTCGGCGAAGGGTTTCGTGACCCGGTTGGTGACCACGCGGTTGAACCGGGCGAGACGTTCGGGCAGCACCATGTCGCCAAGCCTAATCCAACGTGCGTGGAATTTCCTGCCGGAGACGCGCTGTGCACCTGAGCGGGCGGGTCTGGTGGGATGGGCGCGCACGTGGACACGAGGTGGGGAGCGGGTATGTCCGAGGACTGGCCGATGGGGCAGGAACCGCACGCGGCGGTGCTCGTCGCGCGCGGGCTGATCGAGCATCCGGAGCAGCTCGATCACGTGCTGCTCGACGACGAGGAAGGCTGGTTCGTCAGCGACGGCACGGAGTTCGGCGAGGATCCGGAGCTGGACGAGGAACAGTTCGCCACGATGTGCCTGCACGACGTCGTGGAGCTGCTGCCGCAGCTGTCGGCGCTGGGGAAGCTGCCCGCCGGGATGGGCGCGGAGTGGGACGCCGGCAACGCGTCCTGGGTGCTGATTTCGCCGCTCGTGCCGAGCGATGACGACGAGGCCCGCGCGTACCGGGAGGCTCGCGCCGCCGCTTGGCCGCACGCCGGGTCGCCGATGGACGAGGTGAACCTCAGCCTGGGGTTGATGGAGATCAGCACCGCGCCGGACGCACCCGCGCGCGGCGTGCGGTACGTCAGCCGGGAAGAAGACGGCACGTGGATGTTCGTCGGCTTCGAGGTGCCGGATCCCGACGAGCAGACCGAGGTCGAGGTTGACACCCTGGAGCTCGGGCACGTGGCGCAGCTGTACCCGGAGGTGGTCGAACTGCTGGACGCGGAACCGGGCGAGGTGTTCTTCCGCGAGGCTCCGGATGCCGAGTGGCTGCACGTAATCGACGACGGGGAGTGAGCATGTCCGAGCAATGGCCGCTGCGACAGGACCCGGAATCCCCGGTGATCATCGCGCACGACCTGGTGGATCACCCGGAGAACCTGGCCTTTGTCGTCCTGGACGATGACGACGACTGGTTCATCAGCGACGGCGCCGAGTTCGAAGAGGACATGGAGGTCAACCGCCAGCTGTTCGGCGCGACGGCCCTGCGCGCGGCGGTGACCCTGTTGCCGCACCTGGTCGCGCTGGCCGACGTGCCGCCCGGGATGGCCGCGGACTGGGACCCGGACCGCCGTACCTGGCTGCTCAGCTCGGTGTCGGACTCTGACGACGTGGACGAGGATCTCGTGCACCAGGAGGCCCGGATCGCCGCCTGGACGCACCCCGGGTCGCCGCTGGAAGAAGTCCAGCTGAGCACCGGGTTGACCGAAATCGGCACGACCGCCGACGCGCCGTCGCGGGCAGTCCGCCAGGTCGTGCGCGAGCAGGACGGCACGTGGCTGTTCGTCGGCTTCGAGGTCCCCGAGGCGGAGGATTTCGAGGTGGAGGGCCTGGAACTGGAACACGTCGTGCAGCTGTACCCGGACGTCGTACCGGCCTTGCTCGCCGCGCCGGGCCAGGTGTTCGACCGCGCGGAGCCGGGCGCGCCGTGGGAATTGGTGGAAGGCTGACGTCCTTTGTGGACTGTCTGAAATCGCAGACGCTTTCCGGGAGTCGTTGGTTGGGCGGTCCGGGCCGGATCAGTTCTACTGTGCCGACCCGCTCGCACGCGGGCCACTGATTTCGGGAGGTTCCGTCGATGACGACGAAGTCCGGGGACGGGTTGAGCCGCCGGTTGAACGGCAGGCACATCCGGTTCATCGCCCTAGGTTCGGCGATCGGCACCGGATTGTTCTACGGCTCCTCGGACACGATCGCCAAGGCCGGACCGTCGGTGCTGCTCGCGTATCTCATTGGTGGCGCGGCGATTTTCTTCGTCCTGCGAGCTTTGGGCGAAATGGCCGTCAACGATCCCGCGCCCGGTTCTTTCGGCGAATACGCACGGAAGCACCTGGGTCCCTTGGCTGGTTTCCTGACCGGCTGGACGTACGCGTTCGAGATGGTGATCGTCTGCGTCGCCGATGTCACGGCTTTGGCTGTGTACATGGGATTCTGGTTCCCCGATGTGCCGCGCTGGATCTGGGTGGTGCTGACGATCCTGGTCATCGCCGCCGCGAACCTGGTGAGCGTACGGGTTTACGGTGAACTGGAGTTTTGGTTCACGCTGGTCAAGGTAGTCGCCATCGTCGCGATGATCCTCGGTGGTGCGGCAATCCTGATCTTCGGCCTGGGTTCCAGTTCGGGCAGCGTCACCAACCTCTGGTCCCACGGCGGCTGGTTCCCCAATGGGGTAAGCGGTTTCATCGCTTCGTTCGCCTTGGTGATGTTCGCCTTCGGCGGCACGGAGATTTTGGGCCTCACCGCCGCCGAATCCGAAGACCCGCGCACCGCCATGCCGAAGGCGGTCAATACGGTCCCCGTCCGGGTTCTGCTTTTCTACGTGGCGACCCTGGCGATCATCATGATGCTGAACCCGTGGAACACGATCAGCACTTCCGGAAGCCCCTTCGTCCAAATCTTCGCCGGTCTGGGATTGCATTCTGCCGCAACGGTTTTGAACATCGTCGTGGTGACCGCGGCGTTGTCCGCGATCAACAGCGACATCTTCGGTGCCGGCCGGATGATCTACGGCCTGGCTCGACGCGGCCAAGCCCCTGCTGTGATGGCCCGGGTTACGCGTAATGGCATCCCGTGGATGACCGTCCTGGTGGTTGCTGCTGCGCTGAGTTTGGCTGTTGTCCTGAACTATCTGTTGCCGGACAGTGCTTTCCTGCTGATCGCTTCGGTGGGCACCTTTGCGACGGTGTGGGTTTGGTTCATGATCCTGCTGACGCACTACCGTTCACGGCGCCGCTCGTCTGCCGCTGATCTTGAGTTCCCGGTGCCGTTTTGGCCGGTGGGCCAGGTTTTGACGATGGTGTTCATGGTGTTCATCTTCGTGGTGATGGCGTTCGCCGAGGACACCCGCCTGGCACTGCTCGTCGGGGTGGTGTGGCTGGCGGTGCTGTGCGGGCTGTTTTGGTTCCACCGCAGGGCAACGCCGTCGGAGCCGAAGGAAGACGCGATGTCCGAGGCCGGATAACGCGAGCACCGTCAAGTCGGGCGGTGGTGTCGTAACCAGCCAGTAGGGCAACGCTTACGGGGCCCTGACCGTGATCCTCGCCCTGGCCTCCGACCTGGGGCCGAGCCTCTTCCGGTCGATGCGCACGTCGACGCGTAGAGCTGCTCAAGTGCGCGCGCAGTAGCCATTGCGTACTTCGCGTTAGTCGGAATTGTGTGTGGTTCCAGCTAGGACGGTGGCATGACGACTAGCGAAGCCCCTGATCCGGGCGCGCCTCGTGGAGAGGCTCGACGCCTCCTCGAGGCGGTTCCCGACGAACGGGTATCCGCTGCGTTGGCGGCGCTTCGGCAACTGGCGGAGGTGCCACCAGACGCTGAACCGCCACGTCGTCGGTTTCGGGGTCTATCCCATGATCGGTGTTCCGGCGTTGTTGATCAGTAGGTTTCGGCTCCCGGCCAGCGGTCACCGAACGTGATGGCGAATGCGTTGATCACGGGTTTCCAGCGCATCGTCCATCGGGCGCGG